>NZ_JANSIT010000004.1:0-185899 GCF_047462215.1 Synechococcus sp. O70.1
CAGGGCGCTCTGGGGGCGCGGGGTTGTGCTGTTATTCTCGTGTGCTTGGATGACATGGTCAAAAATAGGGCCGGGGCGAAACTCAAACTCCACTTTTTCCTTGTTGAAAAGAGTGAGGCCAAGAATGTCAGTCGGCAAGAGGTCGCTGGTAAATTGAATTCGCTGAAACTTGGCCCCCAAACTGCGGGCTATGGCCCGCGCCAACGTGGTCTTGCCCACTCCCGGCACATCCTCTAGCAGGACATGACCTTCTGCCACCAAGGCTGTCACCACCGCCTGCACCACCTGCGACTTGCCCTGGAATACCGATTCGACGTTGGCCATCAGCCTGCCGATCTGCTGCTGCAAAGTTTGCAGTCGCTCCGCCGGCATCCGGGTGCCCGCACCCACCATAGATCGATCCAAAGAGGCCTATTCCACCATACAAGCCCAATCCCAGCCCAGAGCAGGATCCCACAAAACCCCGGCGGAAAACCGGAATATCATAGATCTCATCCCTACAGCTAAGGATGGGTATTTTGGAGCTGTCCTGCAAAAGCGAGTACGCGCTCCTGGCGCTGCTGGAATTGGCCCAGCACTACAACGACGGCCGGGTGCTGCAGATTAGGGAGATTGCAGCCCATCAGTCCATTCCCGACCGCTACCTGGAGCAACTGTTGGCCACCTTGCGCCGGCAAGGGCTGGTGCGTAGCCAGCGGGGGGCCAAAGGGGGTTATTTTCTGGCTCGACCGCCCTGGCAGATTTCCCTATTAGACGTCATTCAGGCCATCGAGGGCGAGGAGCTGAGCCGCTCCCGCACCTTGCCCAGCAGCGATCTCACTCCAGAGCGCCAGGTGCTTCTGCAGGCTTGGCAAGAGGCCCAAGCAGCGGCAGTGGACATTCTCCAAAAGACAACCTTGCAAGATCTCTGTGACCGGCAGGCCCAAGGGCAACAGGCCAGGCTGATGTACTACATCTAAGCTGCAGCAAAAGTCAAGGCAGACAGGAAGGGCTGGGATCCTGACTTCGTTTTGGGTTATCCTGGAGCGCACTGCTTCACATCGCTACCCTGGCCATGAGCTTGCACTCCCCTCGCCCGCCCGCTGCCGAGATCTTTTCCGCAGAAGACTTTGCCCAGGCTCTAGCGGCCCAAAGCCTTGACTTCCGACCGGGCCAGGTAGTGCGAGGTCGCATCTTCCAGCACCAGAGCGACGGCGTTTTGGTGGATATTGGCGCCAAGTCGCCAGCCTTTTTGCCTCTCAAGGAAGCTGGGGTTGGCTCAGAGGAAGACTTAAGCCAGGTGTTTCCCCTCAAAAGCGAAGCCGAGTTTCTCATCTTGCGAGAAGACGCAGAAGGGCAGATCCTGCTCTCGGTGCGGCGGCTGCGGCTGAAGCGGCTCTGGGAAGAGCTGGCCGAAAAGCAAGCCAGAGGCGAGGTGGTCACAGCGCCAGTGATTGGCATCAACAAGGGCGGGGTGGTGGTGGATGTGCAGGGCCTGCGCGGCTTCATTCCGCGCTCCCATCTCATCCAGCGGGAAGCTCTGGAGGAGCTAGTGGGCCAATTCCTCACTGCCAGTTTGCTGGAGGTCAACCCCGCAGCCAACAAGCTGGTGCTCTCCCAGCGAGTGGCCCGACAAGTGGAGAGCTTGGGGAGCTATACCACTGGCCAAGTGGTGCGGGGCAAGGTCAGCGCCCTCAAGCCCTTTGGCGTCTTTGTAGAGCTGGAGGAAGGGGCCAGCGGGCTGTTGCCCATCAAGCAGGTCAGCCAACGCTTTGTCGCCTCCCTCTCCGACTTGTTCCAGCCAGGGCAGCCCATCAAAGCCGTGGTCATCGATGTGGATGAGGCCAAGGGGCGGGTCGCCCTCTCCTTGAGAGTGTTGGAGAAGTACCCTGGCGAGGTGTTGGAGCAACTGCCTCTTGTTCTTGAGGAAGCTGAAAAACGAGCCGGCAAACTCAAGGGGAGAATCACGTCCGAGGGCGAGGTCATTTAACCCATGCCGCCTGCCGAGGCGCTCCAAGCCGAGCTTTTTGGATCCCTCAATCTCGCCCCATTGCTACAGAAGCAGTGCTGGGGGCTGCGGCAATGTCACGCCGCCAGAGGTAGGGGTGTTGAACACCTCAGCCAGGATCTCCCGCTAGCGGCGCGGAGCTCTAGATTGCAGCAAGGTGTAGGCGATACAGCTTGTCAGTGAAGCTGGGATCCCCAACTCCCTCTGGGAGAGAGGCTGGTAGGGCGCTATCTTCGCAGCCAATCCAACAAGGTCGTTCCCCCCAGCCCCAAGCCTACCAAAATGGAAGTGGTCAGCAGCCCCGCTGCCACACAGATCAGGGATCCCAAGCTGCAGAGGATCCCATCTTCTTCCAGGAGGCCAAAGGCGGTGACGAAGACCCCCATCGCTGGCAGGGTGTTGGTGCCGGGCACGGGAATGATCATGGAAATGCCCATCAAACCCATCCAGGTGCCTAGCCAGACCTGGCCCAGGCGACTGGTGCAGACGAGGTTCCAGCGGGGGCGGGCAACTTGTTCAAGGCGCAGCAGCCAAGGGATCCCGGCCTGCACCCATTTTTGAAATTGCTTCCGTTCAATGGATGTCTGCAGCACCCATGGCGGCAGCCAGGGAGTGGCTCGCCCTGCCAGCATTTGTAGGGCTAGCAGCAGAATAACCACGCCAAAGGGAGTGGAATAGCCAGGAGCGGGCAGAGGCAAAGCCGAGGGAAAAGACAGCACTGCCAAAAACAAGCCAAAGCTGCGCTCGCGCGCCAGTTTGAGAATCTCTTCGAGGCGGATCGCCTCTGGTGGGGATCCCTCGGGCTGCTCCGAGCTGTTGGCAAGGCCGGCTAAGCGGGCTAGCTCATGGGATAGACGTGCCATAGCGGGAAAGGTTGACCAAGGCCTAGCCTACTGCAAATTCTGAGTCTGTTGGATATCCTGAGGCTTGAGGAAGAAGGTGGTCTTGGAGGGGTGAAATGAGCGGCCAGGGGCTTGGTAGGTGGTTGGACAGGGAGGTGGTCAGCCGTAGCCTTGCCCAGAGACCAAGGCGTTGGCCAGCACAGGGGATGGCTGGGCTGGTGTTGCTGCTGGGATCCCTACTGCTGGGGAGGATTGGCGCAACCTTTGCCGAAACCCCACTGTCAGTGGGCACCTCCACTACCTTGCCTCCCCGAGCAGAGCCGACCTTACCCCCTCCGCCCCAGGGAGTTCGGCAAATCTCTGAAAAAACCAATCCAGAGGAGACTGCTGACATGCCCCTTTCCCTGCTGGCAGAGCAGGTGCTGGAGGCAGTGTGCGAAGCACAAATTGATGCCGAACGAGCCTTGGCCCTCATGCCTGACCTGAGCAAGTCCCATATCCGCGCCGCCTGTCCAAATCGGCTGATCCCCAAAAGCTGAAAAGGAAAATCGCTGGTCTTCGACTCCTTCACCTCTTGCTGGATGCTGCTGGGGGCGCTTAGGGAGCTTTGTTTTGGAGTTGCGCTCCCTCCGAGCGATCTAGTTGCTTTGCAAGTCAAGCTGCACTAACTGGGCTGGCTAATTGACCCGTGTCTATCGTCCTAGCCAGCCATTACAAGTCCTGGAGCGCCCAGCTTACCTGCAGGGGGATCCTCTCCTCCCTGGCTTTGTCCTGGATCTCAGTCTAATTTGGGCATAAAAAAGCAAACTCCGCTCTCAAAATGAGCAAAACTCTGTATTGCGGAAAACGGTCAAGTATCACGCCAGCAAGCAATAATGAGGGCAAAGCCTGGGGATCCCGACGGAGGTAAGCCTATGGGGATGAGGTGTGTGGAGCAGACCCCCAGCAAGCGTGTTTATCTAAGGGGGCTTGGAGTTTTGTCGGTTAGTGCTATCTTTGCTCTCTTTTTGGTGCTGTGTCTTTGTTCCCTGACTTGGCGTTTTCTGGTAGATCGCAGCTTCACTTGCTATCGCCTTGATCAGGATATGGTCAACTGCGAAGTGGTCTTCCAGCCACTACTCTTACCAAAATGGGTCAGGTCTTAATTATAACGTAAGAGGGGCCAGAACCAAAACTGAAGTTCAAATAGACTTTGAGGGAGACAAGAGAACCTATTACTACGTCACTCTCATAACTTCTGCAGGAGAAAAGGAAGCCTGGTCAACTGCCAGCGAGAGCAAAGCCCGACAATTGGCAACAAAGATCCAATCGTTTCAGGTGAGTGCAGAGAGTCAGCTATTGGTGGACGGCAATACTCTCGACTTAGGAAGTTTGTCTGTACTTCTGATTGTGCTTTTTCTCCTAGGAATGTTATTTCTGTTAGGTCTATTGCGAACAGTTGCGCTACCGAGATGCCGGCTGACCTTTGACCGCTCCCTAGACCAGATCTTGGAGGAGTACCTCACTCCCTTTGGGATAAGGAGGAGGAGGAAAACTTACTCCTTCAGAGACGTGCAGCAAGTTGTGGTTCAGAGCACAACAGACTCTGATGGCGATACCTTTTTTCGGTGGAGGTGCAGTTGCAATCAGGAGAACCTTTGTTGTACCTGAGTTTTGGTCCTGATGATAGCAAGGCAAGGGCGGAAGCAGAACAATTGGGCCAGCTTTTGAGGTGTCCAGTAAGGCTGCCGGAGACAACGCCTTAGGCCTAGACTAGACCCCCCTTGGTTTTTGGGGAAGGTGGGGGAGGCAAGATTTGCCAAAGCTGAGATAATGGCATCTGCCCACGCGCTCAAAGCGATCCCCTGTGCTGCCGCGGGCTGTTCTGTGGATTCTGGGGTTGAGCCTGCTTTTGCGCTGTCTGGTCGCAGCTCTGTTGCCGCCAGGCTTTGACGAAGCCTACTACTACCTCTATACCCGCCATCCGGACTGGAGCTATTTTGACCATCCGCCCCTGGTGGCCTGGACGACGGGTTTGGGGCCTGTTTTGACAGGTCAGGTGTCGGCTTTTTCCATCCGACTGGGATCCCTATTGGCCTACACCGGCTCTTCACTGTTGCTTTACCTCACCGGAGCACGGCTCTTTTCAGTGCAGGCGGGGCTGATTAGCCTGGCAACCGTTAGCATCGCACCCATTTTCTGGATTGGGTTTGGGGTGCTAACCCTGCCGGACAGCCCGCTGACGTTGTTTACGGCGGCAACGCTGTGGGTGGCTGCCCAGGAGTTTTTTCCGGCTCCCAAACCGGGGGTCTACGGGTCGGCTCGCTACCGACCGGGACCGCGCCTGGCGCTGATTGGGCTGTTGGTGGGGCTGGCCTCTCTGGGCAAATACCACGGCCTGGCGTTGGGGTTTGGCCTGGTGCTCTTTTGCCTGCTCAGCCCGGCCCACCGCTGTGCCTTTAGATCCGGCTGGGCGCTCTTGGCGGCGCTGGGGTTCTTGGCAGCCTTTAGCCCAGTGTTGCTCTGGAACGCCCAGCAGGATTGGATCTCCTTTCGCTTCCAAGGGGGGCGAGCGGTGCCGGAGACAGGCTACCGCCTGCAGGATCTGGCTCTGACGGTGCTGCAGGAAGTTTTTTATCTTTTCCCAACCTTGGGGATCCCTTTGCTGGGGCTGAGCTTGGCAGAGGGCGGGCGGCTGGGGCTAGCTCTCTTCCAGAGAAGACGCCTCGCGGATCAGGAGCTGAGGCATCTTTTAATCCTGACCTGTGGGCTGCCGCTAGTGCTGGCTTTTACCTTGATGGGGGGCTACCGGCCCATCCTCCCCACCTGGCCGATGCCGGGGTTTTGGGTGCTGAGCTTGCTCTTGGGATCCCACTGGGAAGGATGGCCAGGAGCAAAGCGGCTCTTGGCGGGGACGGCGGTGGCGGTGGGTCTGTTGGTGGGGGTGGGGCTAGCCCATGTGCGCTACGGGTTGCTGCAGGCGCCCGGCGGCTTGGGCCTGTGGCCAGTGGAACGGGATCCCTCCACCCAGCTCATTGAAATTGAGCAGTTGCGCCGCCAGTTTCAGACGGATCCCCGCCTGACTCAGGCCCTGGAGGCAGTAGACTTCATCTTCACCAATACCTACTTCCTGAGCGGGCAGATCGGCATGGCCTTGGCACCGCTGACGGAGAAGCCCCTCACCTGCCTAGATGAAGATCTGCGGGGCTTTGCCTTTTGGTCTCAGCCGGAAGACTGGCTGGGAAAAGACGGGCTGCTAGTCACCTCCAAGCTGTTCCAGCCAAAAGCAGGGATCCCAGCCACCTACGGCAACTATTTTGAACACATTGAACCGGTGGCCGAGATCCCTCTGCGGCGAGCGGGTGCAGTGGCGCAGACCTTTCAGGTGTACCTGGCTCGGCAAATGCGCCAGCCCTATCCCCGTCCCTACTCCCGCCGGCGCTGAGAGCCATAGCTTTGGGCTTCGCTACCCTATAAGTCCGCCGGTTCAAATTTGCGGGGAACCCATGCAGACCATCATCATGACCGTGGGCACCTCTTTGCTCACCAACCCGGACAAAAACCTACAGCCGCCGCGGCCGTGGCTAGGGCAAAAAACCATTGGGGATCCAGAGCGGGCCTTAGCCTGGATGAGAAAGACAGACCTGGAGCTGATCAGCGCCGAAACCAACACCTACTACCGGCTGGACCCCACCCCCCAGGATGCCTTGATTTTGCTTTACTCAGAAACTCCCGAAGGCCAAGAGTGCGCCCAGATTTTGAAGCTCTTTTTTTTTGAGGAAGCCCTGGGCCAACAAGGGGTTTCCCTGGTGCCCCTCCCCGGCATCAACTACGAGCTGGAGGAATCCTCCTTGGAACGGATGGCCGAGCTGCTGAAACAGTTGGCGGAGAGCGCTAAAGGGCTCGTCACCTTCGCCGCCACTGGGGGGTTCAAAGCCCAGGCCATGGTTATGGCCGTGGTGGGCAGCCAACTGGGGATCCCGGTCTGCTACATCCACGAGCAATACAAGTCTTTGGTGTATCTGCCCTATCTGCAACCGCAAGTCCAGCCTCGGATCCCGCGGGCGAGCTTGCCAGATTCTGGCCGCAATCGCGCCGAGGTCATCCAATTGCGAAGCGAGAGTAGCCACCACCGTCCTCGCAGTTGGGTCAAGGTGGAAAAGCTCCTGCGCGACCTTCCCTGGGTGGATCTGGTTCGCTACGACCCAAACGCCTACGCTGCCCCCAAAAACGGCGTCAAAGCCGCCAACCGCAAAACTGAAGATGGCCGCCACATTCTGTGGATCCATCTGCACGAGAGCCAGGACACCCATCTTGCCGTTCGGGTAGAGACCACCGGCTATACTCCCGAGCATCTAGAGCAGGCCGCTGCCGAGCTGCGGGAGCGCCTCGGTCGCCTCATTTAGCTTTTGCTCAACTGCTGGGCCACGAGTTGCACGATGGCCTGGGCCGCACCCGGTCTGCCCCCCAGCTGTTGCAATTCCCTCTGCATCTGCTGGCGTCGTTCGGGATCGGCCAACAGGGCCCGCACCTGTTCGGCTACCTGGGCTGGTCGCAAATGGCCTCGCAGCTCCGGCACCACCTCCCGTCCTGCCCAGATGTTTGGCCAAGCCAGGTAACCCAGCCACCGCAGGGCAATTGTGTTGATGAGGCGGGCTATCCAAGTGCCCAGGCCAGGCAAGCGGGCCAACAGGCCAGGGATCCCGTCCCAGGCGCGCATCGCCTCCAGCTTGTTGGTGGGGATCGCCACCACCATGGGCACCCCCAGGTAGGCCAGCTCAGCGGTGTTGGCTCCAACTGTAGTCAGGCAGAGGTCGCAATTGGCTAGCACAGAATAGGCGGGGAAACGAGTCCACAGTTGTACCGTGGTGCCAAAGGGAGTGACGAAGTGGGATCCCAGGTTGGTTTGCTCCAGGGTGGCGGAGGTGCCGTAGATCACGGCCATATCGGGGTTGAGCTTGGGATGGGCGTAAGCCGCCAGCGACTGAGGGGTCTGGCCAGGAGCCACTGGGATCACGAAGCGGACGTTGGGCAACAACTGGCGCAACTCATCGGCCACCGCCAGCACCAGCGGCACTCCCAGGGAGAGCTTGGCCGGCTTGGAGCCGGGGAGCAGCCCCACCTGGTAGTGGGTGCGGTTGCGGTCGCCAAGACGTTGCCAGCCACGCGGCAGCAAGGCTTCGTCGGCAGAGGGGGGTTCCACCCTTTCCGGTGCCGTTTGCCCCGATTCCGGCTCCTCGATGGGATCGGGGAGGGGCTGGAGGAGGGTGGAAAAGCCTGCCGTCGCTTCAGGAGCAGCGCTAGAAGCCGGCGGGGGGAGAAAGCGGCTGCTGAGCCAGCCGGGAAGAGGGATCCCCGGCAAGGAGACAGCACTGGCCACTCCATCGGCCATCAGATCCCCGACCACCTGCATCTTGGCAGCCCAGCGGTGGCCCAAGAGGCGTCCCCCGTCGTAGCGGCGTTTGATCTCCTCCGTCCGCACCGCAAAGACGTCTACCCAGGGTCGCCAGCGAGGCCGACGCTCCGCATACACCACCAGACGGTAGCGCAGACGGCGGGCAATCCAGAGCGCAAAAAACTGATCCCCTCCTAGAAACAGCACCACCCCCCGCTTGGCCCAATCCCAGGCTTCTTCGGTCTGACCCGTGAGCAAAAAAGCTAGAAAAAAATCGGGATCCTGAACCCGATCGACCTGGATAAATTCCTCTGCTATCTTCACCTCTTGCCCAGAAGCGTGCGGACAAGGAGAGAGCACCAGGGAAAGACGCGCCTGGGGCAGTTGCTGACGCAACTCTAGGACAACTGGCCGCACCCAGGTGAGCAGCTCGCCGGGGCCGTTGGAGAGGATGAGGATGTCGTAGGGAGGCTGGCCGCCGTTCACTGAGAGCCTCAGGGGGCAAAAACTTTGCCGCTATTGTAGGGGATCCCAACAGCTCCCAGCCCTTGCCCAGGGTTCAACTCCAAGGAGGGCCACCGTTTTTGTCCAACTGACTTTGCAACCACTCCTGGATATCCCGCAAACTTTCTGGGGAAACCTCGTGGCCCATTTCGTACTCCCGATAGGTCAAGCGCAGGGGCAGCAAGGCAAAGTAGTCGCGGATCTGGCGGCCGAAAGCCACAGGCAAAACGGTATCGGCGGTGCCGTGAACCACGAGGACACTCAGGTGTTGCATCCGGGCTGGCTCCACCGCCTCGGCTAGGATCTCCGGTGAAAGGCGACCGCTTATGGCCACTACGCCAGCCAGCTTCTCCGGCCGGGTTAGAGCCAGATATAGGCTCATGATCGCCCCCTGGCTAAACCCCAGCAAATAGACCTGGGCTGGATCCAGAGAAATGTCGGCCATCCCCTGGGGCAGAACCTGCTCCAGAAAGTGGCTGACAAGCTCCCGGCTGCGGCGGGCTTGCTCGGGATCCCCCACCAGCCCTTCCGGCGTCCAGGCCATTTCAAACCAGGCAAAGCCACCCGCTCCCCAGGGAAGCGGCGCCCTTAGGCTAATCACCGCTAGGCGGGGATCCAAGTAAGGGGCCAACTGGAGGAGATCCCCCTCATGGCTGCCGATCCCGTGCAGCATCACCAACACAGGAGCAGATCCCGGCCCGGCCTGGCGGGGCGGTTGAAAGCGGTAGACCAGGGGCAGAGGGGAAGACAACGCGATCCTCAAAAATTGAGACCAGTACCGCCTAGGCCCAATCCCGAGGCTGGCGCAGCACTTCGTAGAGCTGGGCTTCCCAGCTATCGGGCGGCGGCTCGTAGCCGTATTCCCAGCGCACCAATGGCGGCAACGACATCAGGATCGACTCGGCACGACCTTGGGTCTGGAGACCAAAGACCGTGCCCCGGTCGTAGACGAGGTTAAACTCCACATAGCGCCCGCGCCGGTAGAGTTGAAACTGTCGCTCCCGTTCCCCCCATTCCATCCCCTGCCGCCGCTCCACAATCGGCACATAGGCAGGCAAGAACGCCTCGGCACAGGCTTGCACCAGCTCAAAGAGATGCTCCCAACTGCGGGATCCCACCCGCGCCTGGAGTGGCAGCGGCTCAGCCACAAGCTGTTCGGGATCCGCCTCTGCCTCACCCTCAGGGCGGTAGAGCAGCCCGGGCCGGTCGTCTTGATAGTCAAAGAAAATGCCGCCAACGCCGCGGGCCTCGCCCCGATGGGGCAAGAAGAAGTAGCGGTCGCACCAGATCTTGAAAGTTGGGTAGTAGACCGGATCCAGACGGTCGCAGGCCGCTTTGGCGGTGCGGTGAAAATGAGCCGCATCCTCCTCAAACAAGTAGTAGGGGGTGAGATCCATGCCGCCGCCAAACCACCAAACCGGCCCCGCCTCGAAATAGCGGTAGTTGAGGTGAACCGTCGGCACATAGGGGTTGCGGGGATGCAACACCATGGAGGTGCCGGTGGCGTAAAAGGGATGCCCCGCTGCCTCGGGGCGATGTTTCAAAATCGAAGGGGGCAGCTGGGAGCCAAATACCTCGGAAAAATTGACCCCTCCTTGCTCGAACACGCCTCCTTGCTGGATGACCCGCGAGCGACCGCCTCCCCCTCCAGGGCGTTCCCAGCTGTCTTCCCGAAACTTGGCTTTGCCGTCCAGCGCTTCCAGACGAGCACAGATCTCGTCCTGGAGATGCCGCATAAACTGGCCTACCCGTTGACGAGCATCCGTTGGTGGTGCTGTCGGGCTTGCGGTTAGCATCGTAGTCTTCCCAATCTCTCGAAATAAACGAACTAAGGCTTTTGCCTGCAGCAGACCTAAGTCTCAAGCCCCCAGGCGCGGAGAACCCTTTTGGCATCTAGGCCATCTCTAGATTTTAAGTGGGAACGACCTCGTGGGGGCGGAGCCTTGCCCACTTGTTCCGCTCCTCACGAAAGCTCTGGCAGGCCACCACATCCCACTCCATCTCAGTGCCGCCGTTGCGGATGTTGACGTTGATCTGGGGCCCTTGCGGCTCAAAATCTGGCGTCAGGGTGAGGTGGGGCTGTTGGTGCTGCGCTTCCACGGCGTGATAGGTGGTGCAGCGATCCACGTAGTAGCAGTGAATACAAATACACATGGCTGCTGCCTACCAGAAAGAGTCTGCGATCTCGACAATAGCATCCTGTCTTCGGGAAGACGAAGGATCCGGCTTGCTCAGCCGATTCTTGAGACATTTCTTAGGAAAGAGAGGCGTCTCCCCTTCTCTCGTCTAAAATCTCAAGATACTCATATCCACCCGTGAGGCTAAGGCTTGGTTCCCGCTCAGGATCAAGCCAGCCAGGCTATCCCGAGGAATTGCCATGAACACCCACACCCGCTACCGCTTTATCTGTACCCTCTCCTTTGGGGATATCTACGGCCAGATCATTGTTTGGCTAATCGTGATTTTTGCTGGCCTGGGCGCCGCCCTCTCTCTGATGAATAGCCCTCTCTACGCCTTCCTCACCATCGCGTTGATCTTGGTCATCTCCCTGCCTTTTCTGCTCTTTGCCTTCGTGACAACATTGCTCAACCACATCGAGTTTGTGGCTGTTCCTCCTGAGGAAGAAGAGGAAGAGCGCGCTGTGGCAGCCAAGTCGCCAGTGGCTGTCAGGTAACAGCCAGTTGGATCCTCTCCTGCTGGCCCACGGATGCTAGGGGTTGGCAAGCCGCCTTGCTGGCCGGCGGGTCTTGGTTCTCAATGCTTGTTTAATTTTTGCTACAGTTTGTTGCAGCCAGCCCTCCAAGCCCTGGCCCCCAAGGTCTGTCTCGGTGCCGATGGGTGGGCCGACCAAAAGAAAAGGCGAGCCGGCGGGGTTTAGGTCGAGAGAGGGCTGCCAGCCAGTTTGGGAAAGCAGGTGTTTGGTGGTGATGAAGGCGATGGAAAATAACCTGGCTCAGCTCGACTACCGGCTGTGCCGGCTGGCGCGGCTGCTCCTGCCTGCTGCACTGGATTCTGGCGTCAGCGACTGGGATCCCCTAGGCTAGGTAACTTGTCTCCCGTTGCCTCCCCTATGCGGATCCCTTACTGGTGGCCACAGCTCGGTTTTCAGGTCTGGCTGATCTTTATCGGTCGGCTGATTTCCCAAACCGGAACCGGTTTTACTCTGTTCTACACTACCCTCTTTTTCGTCAATCAGGTAGGGCTGACGGCCACTCAGGTAGGTTTGGGTCTGGGCATGATGGCCTTTGCTGGCGTGCTTGGCCGCCTTCTCGGGGGATCCATGGCAGACGGAGCTTGGGGCCGCCGCTCCACTTTGATCCTCTCGCTGGCCATTTCCGCTCTGGGCTCCTTTGGCTTTGCCCTTTCCCATGGCTTCTGGAGCTTTGCCCTGGCCAACCTGGCGGCAGGGTTCGGGCAGGGCCTCTATTGGCCGCCGGTGGAGGCAGTGGTAGCGGATCTAACCACGCGCGAGCAGCGCAACGAAGCCTATGCCCTAAACCGCCTGGGGGATAACTTGGGCCTGAGCCTTGGCGCCGCCATGGCCAGCGTCCTGGTAGCTCTGACGAAGAACTACCGCCTCCTGTTTGTTATCGACGGCCTCACGTACTTGGCCTTTCTAGCCCTACTCTGGCTTTGCGTTCAGGAAACTCGAGTAGCTCAGCCGGCGGCAGAGCCTCTGTTGGCAGGCTGGAAAGTTGCCCTGCGGGATCGCCCCCTATGGGTGTTTGCCCTGGCCAACATTTTCTTCACCACCTACATTGCCCAACTCAGCAGCAGCTTGCCCCTTTACTTGCGCAAGGGAGCTGGGATCCCTGAGGTGCAGATTGGGCCGTTGTTTGCCCTGCACGGGGCCATCGTTGCCCTGCTGCAGATACCGGTGGCCCGCTGGCTGAACCGCCTCACCCGCATCCAAGGTTTACAGGGATCCGCCCTGATGTGGGGCCTGGGATTTGGGTTGGTTTGGCTCAGCGGCCCAGCAGCACAGTTGGGAGCGATGCCGGCTATAGGGATGGCGGCCTTGGCCTTGGCGGTGCTCTCCTTGGCCTTGGCGAGCTACAACCCCTCAGCTTCGGCGCTGGTGGCAGATTTGGCCCCAGAGCATCTGCGGGGGGTTTATCTATCGATCAACTCCCTCTGCTGGGCAGCAGGCTTTGCCGTTGGGCCGCTCATTGGGGGAGTGGCTCTGGATCTGCCACCTCCTTGGGCGGGTGGGCTGTGGCTCTTTTGGGTGGCCAGCATCAGCCTGGTTTGGGGAATCCTTGGCTTTTTGGACAGCATCCTACCCCGCAGAGTCAATGCGGCAACGGTCTTTCCGCCAAAAGCGGCTGTTCCCCTGCACAACGCAGAGCCCTGAGGCTGGATCCCGGTCGGTTTGTTAAGCTAATGTTACCTTCAACCCTCAAAGCATGCGTCGCATTTGCATCCTTGGGGGCGGCTTTGGCGGGCTGTATACAGCCCTGGAGCTCATCCGCCGGCCTTGGCCGGAGCCGCCGCAGATTACCCTGGTGGATCGTCAGGAGCGCTTTGTTTTTGCTCCTTTGCTCTACGAGTTGCTCACCGGCGAGATGGAGGAGTGGGAGGTGGCCCCCCGTTTCCAGGATTTGCTGCCGGAAGGGGTAGCGTTTCGCCGCGGCGCGGTGCAGTCGGTTGACCTCCAAGAGCACCGCGTCTTCCTGGCAGAGGGGCAGACCTTGGAGTACGACGCCCTGGTGCTGGCGCTGGGAGGGGAAACTCCCCTGCAGGGCGTGCCGGGAGCAGCGGAGTTTGCCTTTCCCTTCCGCACCCTAGCCGATGCCCAACGGCTGCGGGCCCACTTGCAGGCCCTAGAAGCGCGGGATCCGGCTCAGGCCATTTACCTGGCTATTGTGGGGGCAGGGGCCAGCGGCGTAGAGCTAGCCTGCAAATTGGCTGACCGGCTGGGATCGCGCGGCCAGATCCGTCTTATTGAGGTGGGATCCCAGATTTTGCCGGGGTTTGCTCCCTCAAGCCGGAAGGCAGCCCAGGCGGCGCTGGCCCAACGGCGGGTGCAGGTGGAGCTGCAGACCAAGGTACTTGGGATCGAGGCTACGGGAGGCGCTCCTCCCTTTCGTCTGCAGCGGCAGCGCCTGGCAACTCAGGAGATGGCTGTTGACTTGGTCGATGCTGTGCTTTGGACAGTCGGCACCCAACCAGCGGCGGCCATTGCTAACTTGGATTTGCCCAAAAACGAGCGGGGCCGCCTGCAGGTTCTGCCCACTCTCCAAACGCCCACCTTTCCCGAAGTATTTGCCCTGGGCGACGGAGCAGCGGTGGTGGATGCCACAGGACAGCCCGTACCTGCAACTGCCCAGGCAGCTTTCCAAGAAGCGGGCTACTGCGCTTGGAACCTGTGGGCTCTGCTCACCCAGGAGCGGCCGCTGCTGCCGTTTCGCTACTTTTCGCTGGGGGAGATGCTCAGCCTAGGGGCGGATACGGCAGTAGTCTCGGCCTTGGGCGGCCTTACCCTAACCGGCCCCCTGGGCTACCTAGCGCGGCGAGTTGCCTACCTCTTCCGCCTGCCCACTCTAGAGCACCAGCTCAGGGTGGGGTGGAGCTGGATGACCCGCCCGCTGTGGCAGGCGCTAGGATCCCTGGAGCTGACGGGAGCGCTCGTAGGCCGCCCGCACCGCCTGCATTAGGGCCCCTCGCACCCCTGCCTGTTCCAGGACTTGGAGGCCGGCAATGGTAGTGCCGCCGGGGCTAGTGACCTGGTCTTTGAGCAGGGCGGGGTGCAGCTGCTCCTGCTGCAGGAGGGCAGCAGTGCCTGCCAAGGTCTGCACCGCCAGTTGGGTGGCGATGGGGCGCGGTAGACCCACTCCTACGCCGCCGTCGATGAGCGCTTCCAGGATCACTGCCAAATACCCTGGCCCCGATCCTGACAGGGCGGTTACCGCATCCATCTGGCTCTCCGGCACCGTCACCACCTGGCCTACAGCCCGAAACAACCTTTCCACCAGATCCCTTTGCTGAGGCGTCACCCCTGGCCCGTAGCAGATAGCCGTGATCCCTGCCCCCACCAGTGCCGGTGTGTTGGGCATGGTGCGCACCACCTTTTGCCGGGGAAAAGCCTGCTGCAACTGCTGCAAAGGGATCCCGGCCATAATAGAAATGACCAACTCTGTGGCCGCCGGCTGCCCTATCTCTGCCACTACCTGCGGAAAGACCTGGGGCTTGACGGCCAAAAATAAAATCTCGGCCTCCCCCGCCTCCGAGGGATCGGCCAATAGACGAATGCCAAGCTCTTGCTGGAGAGCGGTGGCCCTGTCCTTATCGACCTCCCGCAGCGCCATCTGCTTTGGAGAATAAACCCCTGCCGCCACCCAGCGGCGCAGCAGGGCAGATCCCATAGCTCCGCCCCCAATGACACTCAGCAGCGGTTGCTCCATCGCAGCTACTGCTGGCCTACCGCCTGCAGGTGCTCATAGCCGCTGGGCCAGAGAGGGGTAGGGCCTTGCAAAGGGCGCTGCAGCGGCTGCATAACTTGGCTACTGGGGGTGGAGATGGTGACGGTGCTGGGGGTGAATAAAAAAATATTCTCCCCAATACGCTCCTGATGGCCGTCAATAGCGTAGGTGCCGCCGGCAACAAAGTCCACCGAACGCTGCGCCTCGGCGGGATCCATCAGGCTTAAGTTCATGATCACCGTTTTGCGCTCGCGCAGGTATTGGATAACCTGGGCCATTTCATCAAAGCTGCGCGGCTCCAGCACCACTACTTCATTGGTCGGCTGGCTGACGCCAGGCAATCCAATCACCTTGCTCCCCATACCACTCCCTCCTGAGCGCTCCCGAGGAGGCTGACTGCGCCGATGGCCACGCGACTCTTCCCGATGGACAGGCCCTTCGCCAGCTTCTGCTGAGCGCTGCCGCCGTCCCCGCCAGGGGTGCTCTACCTCCTCCTCACTAGAGGTGGCCGATGCAGAACGGTGTCTTTCGTAGAGAAGTTGGTAGTCGTCCTGCCCCTCCATCTCCGATTCAGAGTACTCCTCCAGGTTATCCGCGGGATCATTTAAGCCCACAAAGTCCTTTACCCTGCTCCAGATTCCACTGACATTCATCCCTTGCATCCTCACTACCTACCCTACATCTACAGCAAGCTCGGCGTTTAGACCCGCGATCTTGGGCAGAGGCCCAAGCTAGGAAACGTCCTTCATATTCTCTTTCAAGAGACTGAGGAGGCCTTTGGGCAAGAAGCTGCCAACGCCAGCCAAGTAACGCAGGCCTCCCCCTCCAAAGAGCCCTGCAGAGCAATCCTGGAGGGGCACAGCTTCAGAAAAATTTAATCACAACTCAAGGGCTTCATAAAGTTTGCATCTACCGACGCTCGGCATTGGCAAACAGAGCGCGTCCCAGCCGAATCAAGTTGGAGCCTGCCGCCACTGCCAGCAGGTAGTCGTCAGACATCCCCATCGAGAGGGTGCGTAGCTGCAGGCGCTCGTAGCCGCTTTGCCGAATGGACTCAGCAAGCTCAGCTAGTTTACGAAACAGTTCCAAGGCGGCCTCTGAGCTAAGGCCGAGCGGCAGAATGGTCATCAGGCCCACAATTTCCACCTGCAGCAGCTGATTGAGCTGAGGCAGGCTCTGCAGCAGGTCGGGGACAAGCCAGCCGAATTTGTTGGGATCCGGTGCCAATTTCACTTGCAGGCAAAGCTTGGGGGTGAGGTGGAGCTCCCCCGCTTTTTGGTCAATCAGCTTGGCCAGGCGCAGGCTGTCGACGCTGTCAATCCAGGCAAATTGCTTGAGGGCTGGCTTTACTTTATTGGTCTGGAGGTGTCCAATCAGGTGCCAGACAATGTCGGTCAAATCCTGCAGCTGCGCCTGTTTGACGGCTGCCTCTTGCACCCGACTCTCGCCGAAGTGGCGGATCCCGGCTCGATAGGCGGCGCGGATGTGGTTGACGCTGTAGCCCTTGCTCACCGCCATGATCTCCACCTGCTCTGGGATCTGGGCTCGGACAGCCTGAATGCGGCTGTGGATGAGCTCCTCGTCAACTAGGGGCGGCGGCAAAGAAGGCGAGGACATGGCTGGGGGCATCTAGGAAGCTGGCAACACCGAGAGTCCAGTCCTTATTGTGTCTGGAGGCAAAACAGGAGGAGCTTAACCCAAAGCGGCGGCTAGGATCTGATAGGCCAGCTTGGCGACGGTAAAAGCGCTGCGGCGATCGGTTTCTCGCTCCCCGGTAACGGCCAGCTCCACCACGTCGGCGCCGACAATCTGCCGCTGCTGCCCCAGCGCTCGGATCAGCTCCACGGTTTCCCACCAGCTCAGCCCACCGGGCTCAGGGGTGCCGGTGGCCGGCACGACCGCGGGATCGAGGCCGTCTACATCCACCGTCAGGTAAACCTGGGCTCCCAGCGTGGCAATCACCTCTGGGATCCACTCCTGAGCTGGCTTGCTGTGCAGGCTGTGGGCAAAGAAGGTGTGCAGGCGGTACTTGCGGATGGCCTGGCGGTCTTCGGCGCAGATAGAACGGATCCCCACCTGGGTAAGGCGGCTGCCCACTTGCTCGACTACCCGGGCCATGGCCGAGGCGTGGGAGTAGCGGGATCCCTCGTAGCTATCTCTAAGGTCGCAGTGGGCGTCGATCTGCAGCACGTGCAGCTCGGGGTAATGCACCAAGTGGGCAGCAATCAAGGGGCCAGTGATGGAGTGCTCGCCGCCAATGGAGAGCAAAAACCGCCCCGGCCTAACCCACTCGGCAGCGCGGCGCTGAATTTCGGCCATGGCCAGCTCGTGGGTATCCAGCCCCTCGAACTCTACCGGCGGCGCCGTCCAGTAGCGGGAGATCTCTTCGCGGCAGTCGGGGCGGAGGGCCGGCTGGCAGTCCCTCACCTCGTCGTAGATCTCCACGTAGGCCGAAGCCTCCAGGAGCGCTTGGGGGCCCTTGGCGGTGCCTTTTCCGTAGGAGGTGGTGGCCTCGTAGGGGACAGGCAAGAGAATGGCATGGGCTACCTCTGGGTCCGACTCGGTCAGGCCCAGAAAAGGCAGGGGAGAGCGATACATAGCAAAAGTACAAGAAGGGATTCCTATTGTATTGAAGGGAAAGATCCCTTGTGAGATGGAGGCAAAACCCCTACACTGGTATTGCCGCGGCTAAACAGCGGCCCCTTGGCTTTCCCTCTCCATTCTGTCTCGTTGAATAAGCTGACCTGACACTTCTATGACCCCTGCCTCTCAAGCTGCTCTTTTTGACGCTCTTGCCCAGCGCCGTGCCCTCAAGATCATCAGCGGCCTGCAGAACTTTGACCTGGAGTCCGTGCTGAAAATTGCCCGTGCTGCCCAGCAGGGAGGGGCCACCTGGGTAGATATTGCTGCCAGTCCCGAGTTGGTGCAGGCGGTGCGGGCTCAAGTAGATCTGCCCATCTGCGTGTCGGCAGTGAATCCGCAGCAGTTGGCTGTTGCGGTGCAAGCAGGGGCTGACATGGCCGAAATTGGCAACTACGACAGCTTTTACCCCTCAGGCCGCGTCTTCTCCGCAGAAGAGGTTTTGGAGCTCACTCGCCAAACCCGCTCCCTCCTGCCGCGCACCCTCCTATCGGTAACCGTTCCCCACACGCTGCCTTTGGATCAGCAGGCGGAGCTGGCGGAGAAACTGGAAGACCTGGGGGCTGACTTCATCCAAACCGAGGGCAGCACCAGCGCTAAGCCGCGCCATAGCGGATCCCTGGGCCTCATTGAGAAAGCTGCCCCCACCCTAGCTGCCACCTATGAGATTAGCCGAGTAGTTTCCGTGCCGGTCATCTGCGCCTCCGGCCTCTCGACGGTAACGGTACCTCTAGCCATCGCTGCTGGGGCCTCGGCGGTGGGGGTGGGCAAAGCTGTCAGCCGCCTCCAGGACGAGGTAGCCATGGTGGCCCAGGTGCGGGCGCTCAAGGAGACTCTGGCTGGCGCGCGGGTGCCGGCGCTGGTTTGACATTGGCTGGGAAAGTCTTTTTCTTGGGGTGGCCATCGCCACCTCTTAATTTTGGGACAATCTAAGGGCAGGCTAGAAAGGCAGCTTATGGAAGAGCTCGGCAAGCGGCAACTGGAAGCCAGGGATCACCTCCTCCCCATCGAGGGTATCTGCGGACTTTAGCAGGCGATCTGGCTCGTGAGCAGAGCGATAGACCAACACGTAGCGCTGAGTTGGGCTGATGACCCAGACCAAGCGGGCACCGTTCTCGAAATAGTCGGCAATTTTCCCCTCGATTTCCTCTACGGTGTTGCTAGGAGATAGCACTTCAACGGCCAGATCCGGAGCCCCTTCCAAAAAGCCAGTGGGCAGCTCGGCCATCCCTTGTAAGCGTTCCCTGGCAAAGAAGGAAATATCGGGCGATCGCAGATTTCCACTCTTCATCCTGAAAGCGGTGCTGGAATCGAACAGAGCGCCTAGCTTCTTGGCCTTGACAACTGCAAAAAGAGCTGAACTTAGAGTGATAGTAAGATTTCCATGCAGTGCCCCTGCACTTCCCATGTCTACCAGTTTTCCATTGACAACCTCATAGCGGTGCCCATCTTTAGGCAGCGCCATGAGTTCCTCATCAGCCCAAATCTTTTTTTCCTGTTGGACTTCTTTTTTGGCTTCGGTTACTGCGGCCATCGAAAGACTCCTTGGGAGTGATCACTCTGGGCAACGATGTTGAATAGCCTTCCCCAGATGCCGATATGAATCTGGCCTGAAATGGCTCCGCCCTAAGTTGCAAGCCCATGTTATCAATCCTGGGGAGGAATACAGGCCGGTCAAAGCTTGACGAAATTGTAGGGAGCAGTGAAATTGTTGTAGCGGATGCGCAGCCGTCCCTGAAAAGCTTGATCCAGCTCCTCCACTTTTTGGGCAAAAGCCGGCTCATCTTCCCAGTTAATGAGAAAAGCGCTGTTGTAGGCCATGTTCTCGGTAAGCAGCTTTCCTTCCACACAATCGCTGGCAAGGGGAGCAAGGGCAGCCGTGAAGGTGTGGGCAATATGCTGGCGTCGCTGCTCCAAAAGTTGCTCCAAAGCCCGTCCCATTTCCACGACGGCCTCCAGTCCCAGCGGAGTGCCAGCCAGCTCGTCGCGGCGG
This sequence comes from Synechococcus sp. O70.1, assembly GCF_047462215.1. Classification (NCBI taxonomy): domain Bacteria; kingdom Bacillati; phylum Cyanobacteriota; class Cyanophyceae; order Synechococcales; family Synechococcaceae; genus Synechococcus; species Synechococcus sp. O70.1. The sequence goes on from NZ_JANSIT010000004.1 coordinate 19,763, forward strand.
GCTTTCAGGGCGGGGTTTTCTTCTAACCCCAACTGGAGCTCTCGCTCGGGATCCCAGAAGACTTTTACCCCCACCTCCCGCTTGCCCTCTAGGCGCTGCAGCAAGGCCAAGAGCTCGGCCAGGCGTGGCTTGACCAGATCCTGCTCCACCTGATCCCAACTGCTCACTACTAGGCCAAACTGTAGTGGCAGTAGGGTGCGATGGCCCTCATTCATGACGCTTTCCAAAACGGCCTCATGAGCCAGCAGGTTGGCCCGGCTAGCCAGGTAACGCTCCTGGCAGGTTTGGGAATAGAGGAAGGCCAGGGATCCGAGCACGTGAACCCGCACCGGCTGCTTGTCCAAGCCGACTACATTCAGGTGGCGCGGGCCAGGGGCAGCGACGATCCCGTAGAGGTAGAGGGCGCTAGCGGGGTTGAGACTTGCCGTTGCCATGGCTGCGAGCATCTCCAATGAGCCAGGTAAGGTTGGACTCCTCCGTGTCTATGGCATTGCCGTCTGAGGAAATGCAGTAGCGGCCCATCACCATCTGGTGGCGCAGGGTTACCCCTGCAGCAATTTGGGTGTAGTTGAAGATGAGGCTGGCATCCAGCGTACACCCCTCGTTTAAGACACAGCCGTAGCCAATGGCCGTGGGGCCGATGAGCTTTACCCCGTCTGCCAGGTAGGTGCTGGCCCCGATGTAGACTGGCGGCTCGATGTGGATGCGATCCCAGTTGGCACGGATGTTGATCCCTGTCCAGACGCCGGGCCGAATCTGGATCCCCGGTACCTTGACGCCCTTGATCTCCCCGCGCAGCACCTTTTGCACAGCCAGCCAGTAATCGTGGGTACGGCCAATGTCCACCCATTGGAAGTCAGCCTTGACGCCGTAGAAGGGAGCGCCGACTTTGACCAAAGTAGGGAAGAGATCGCCGCCAATGTCGTAGGGACGGCCAGGAGGAATATAGTCAAACACCTCTGGCTCAAAAACATAGATGCCCGTGTTGATGGTGTTGCTAAGGGCCTCTTCTCGCCTTGGCTTTTCCTGGAAAGCCGTAACCCGACCCGTTTCATCAGTAACCACCACCCCATAGCTGGAGACCTGGCTGGGATCCACCTCCCGCAGCACTACCGTGGCCAGCGCCCCCTTGGACTTGTGGAAATTGACCACCTCAGTGAGGTTGAGGTCAATCAAGGCATCGCCGCAGAGCACCACGAAGGTGCTGTCGAAAAAGCCGGAGAAATCCTGGATCTTGCGCATACCGCCAGCAGATCCCAGGGGCTCGGCCACCGGCTGGCCGTTCTCAAAATGGCCCTCGAAGGAAAAGCCAATGTGTACTCCCCACTGCTGGCCATCCCGGAAGTAGTCCTCAATTTGGTGGGCGAGGTGGCTAGTGTTAATCATGATCTGGTCAAAGCCATGTTCCCGCAGCAGCTCCACCAAAAACTCCATGACAGGCTTGTGCAAAATGGGAATCATCGGCTTCGGCATCATGTAGGTAATGGGCCGTACCCGCGTTCCCTTGCCGGCTGCCAGGATCATGGCTTTCATGCCTTTGTCCCTCCTCCGGGTTCCCGTGTTCTGACTTTACCATCCCAGGATTGGCTTTCTAGGTGAGAGGCGAGACTAGCCCTCTAGCTCCTATTCTCACAATGAGACGGCGCTCCAGCTCAAGGTTGTCAGCTCTGCCGAGCAGCCCCACTGTAGCCGCCCAGATCTTCAAAGTTAGTTGGGCAAAGGTCTACTGCTAGCTCAATCAAGAAAACACTTGGCTGCCCTGCCGCAAAAAAGGTTAACGCTGCAGAACCTTGAGAGCTTGCCAGGCCAGGAACAGAAGGGATCTGAAAAACAAACCCCCCAAAAGGGGGATCTCAGCTTCTAGAGAGGCTACTGAGGGGCAGCGGCTAGAGCTTTAGAAGACTTCCTCTCTGGTTTCTCCGCTGCAACTTTTGCTAAGAGAGAACGCAAGCTGGGAAAAAGAAAGTGATTTTCTTCAACGTACTGGGCACCAAATAGTCCTTTCTCTGCCCAAAAGAAGCGGTCAATGGTATGTTCATTTCGTCGAACCAAGATAAGCGCTGGCGGCTGAATAGAGTTTTCCTGAATGTACCTTCGAGCCGCAGTAACAGACTTTTCTTCACCACTGTCTAGCTTATATTGAGGAACAAGATCTAAAATTTTGCGACCTTCCAAGCGGCGGCGGCTCTTACGCTTTCTTTTCCTGACCAATGTAAGCCTCCCACAGAAGGATTACGAGACAGTCGCAAAGAATATATCAAGATTGCTTAAGAAAATCAATAGTCCTCGCCGTTTTTTGTCGTCATCTTTTGCAGAAGCAAAAAGCTTGCACTAAGAAGTCCTGTACAGCAACCTACCTTCATTGCTGCCCAAGAGCCCTAAGAGGAAGGCTCCTCCCAAAATTAAGCCTGACCTCAATGCAAAGAACAACCCCAGCAGAGCAAATAGCCAAGCCCCACTATGGGCAACTCCCCAGGTCAGAAGGGGAGCAGCTGACTGTAGACCGGCAAACCTAGCTTCGCCGAAAGGAGTAATCCTTGGCGGACTTCCTCACGATTCTACAACCAATCCCCTACTTTATACAAGATACTAGTCCAGGTCTCCTGCCTTGCGCTAAACCCTTAGTGCAGAGACCAAACCTCCTGCTACCCTGTCTCCAGGCAGGACTGTGCCAGTAGGGTTTCGGGCTGTCTTTAGTTACTAAGGAATTTTGGCCATGAGGAAATTGACGTTTCTAGTGGGTTTGGGACTCAGCTTTGGTGCCCTGACCGTTTGGGCCCAGGGATCCAAGGGCTCTACCCCGATCCCCAGTCCTACTGCAACAGCTACCCCGGCTAGAGGAGCGGCTCCCAGCCCGCAGGTTTCTCCCTCTTTGACTGCAGCTCAGGTCACCGACGCGCAGGTGGAGCAGTTGGCGCGCATTTTGTTGGAGCTGGATCCTCTAATTCGCGAAGCTAGCGCCCAGCTGCGAGAAACCCAAAGCGAAGCTGAGTATGAGAAGATTATGCAGCGTACTGAGGCCCAGGCCAGCCGCATTGTCGAGAAGCAGGGGCTGACGGTGGCCAAATACCGTGAGCTGATGACCTTGGCCAACGAGGATCCCACCCTAAATCAGCGAGTGCGGGTGCGCCTGCAAGAGCTCCTCCAACAAAAAAGATCCTCAGCTTCCCCCCAAGCAGCTACACCAACCCCTACACCTTAAGCTGACATGAGCCCTCCGCCTGAAAAGCCTAACTTGGGATCCCTGCGAGCTGCGTTGAACCTTGCCCTGTTTCTCTTTTTGTTGGCGCTGGTTTCCTACTTAAGCCTTAACTTCCTCCTGGCTTTGGTGAGCAAGCTCAGCTAGCAGACTCTCCAAGAGCCTTTTGTCTTGGGCACTGGGAAAGATACACTGGATTTACAAGGCTTAACACCTTTTCTCAGTGACTGTCCATGAGCCCCCCTTTTTGGTTTGCCAGTTCAGGGGGATCCGCCATGCCCTATCTGGAATCTCCCCCTAGGCTGACTTTGCCCCGCCAAGAGGCGGGCTGGAGGCGCTGGTTGCGCTACCTGTATTTGCGCCTGCTGCGGATGCAATCTTCTCCCGAAGAAATTGCCCGGGGCCTGGCGGCAGGGGTCTTTGCCGGTTGTTTTCCCATCTTCGGCTTCCAAACCCTAGCTGCCCTGCTGCTGGCAGTTCCCCTGCGGGGCAACAAGCTGGTAGCAGCTGCAGGAACCTGGGTGAGCAACCCTCTGACCTATGTGCCCATCTATGCGTTTAACTACCGGGTTGGGCAATGGCTACTGGGATCCACGACGGCCTTTGCCCCTGCGGAACTGGCGGCACCCCAAAACTGGATGCAGTGGGGCCTGGAGGTGTCGGGCACGCTTTTTGTTGGCTGCGCCTTTGTTGGGTTTTGGGGAGCTTTGGCCAGCTATTTTCTTGGGCTGTGGCTGGTACGCCGGATCCGCCAGCGGCGGAGAATAAGCCGATGGGGGCAGAGTCTGTGAGGGGCTAGAAGGCGGTCAATGCTAAGTCAGGCAGAGATCCCTGCCTGTCCCAGCCTAGGAATTGAGGGAGTGTTAGAGAAGGGAAGGGTTTGACGATGGAAGATATGCGGTCGCTGTTAACCAACCTGGGCCGCCGCTCTCAGCGCTGGAGGCAACAGTTGGGATCTGCCCTCCAGACAGGCATGAGCCAGCTTGCCCAAGCTGCACAGCCAATTGTATTGCTCTCGCCGCGGGAGCTGGAGAAGATGCGGCGGGCCTGCCGCCTGGCGGCGGATTTGCTCAAGCACCTGGAGCCGATGGTGCAGCCGGGAGTAACCACGCAAGAGCTCAACGACGAGGCCGAGCGCTGGACGCGGGCCCAGGGTGCTAGAAGCGCCCCACTGGGTTACCACGGCTTTCCCAAGTCCATCTGCACCAGTGTCAACCACGTCGTTTGCCACGGCATTCCTAGCCCCAAGCAAATCCTGCGCGAAGGGGACATTATTAATATCGATGTCACTCCCGTTTTGGATGGCTACCACGGCGATGCCTCCAAAACCTTCTTTGTGGGCAAGCCCTCCGAGCGAGCCCGGCGCCTGGTGGAGGTGGCCGAAGAATGCCTGCGGCGGGGCATTGCTGCGGTAAGACCCGGGGGCCGCGTGGGGGACATTGGAGCAGCCATCCAGGAGTACGCCGAGTCCCAGGGCTACAGCGTGGTGCGGGACTTTGTCGGCCACGGGGTGGGACGGCAGTTCCACACCGCCCCCCAGATCCCTCACTACGGCGAGCGAGGAAAGGGGGAAAAGCTCCGCCCGGGCATGGTGTTTACCATTGAGCCAATGATCAACGAGGGCACTTGGGAGGTGAGGGTGCTCTCCGACGGGTGGACAGTGGTGACGGCAGACGGCAAGCTTTCTGCCCAGTTTGAGCATACTGTTGCTGTCACTGAAACCGGCGTGGAGATCCTGACGTTGCCTTCCTCCAGTTAGGCTCCCTATGAGTGCGGATCCCCGCCTGCGCCTCTCCTCTGAGAATCTGGTGCTGCTGTTGGCAGCAGCCGTCGGCCTGGGCACGGGCCTAGGGGTGGTTGGGTTTCGCTATTTGATTGGCTGGTGTCGCCATCTCTTCCAAGAGCTTCTGCTCGGCAACCTTGCCAAGGCTGTCCAACCCTATGGCCTGGAGCAGTTGGGATTCTGGGTCCCGGCTTTGGCACCGATCTTGGGAGGCCTCTTGATTGGCGTGCTGAAGGTGGCTCTGCCTCTTCCCAACTTCAGCCTCTCCAGCTTGGTAAGTCCTAGCCGAGCCTTCCTCCCTCGGCCAAGCTGGATCCCTCTTAAGCTAGTGGCCGCTGCCATCTCCTTGGGGGCGGGAGCCTCTCTGGGTCCGGAGGCTCCTAGTGTGGAAAGCGGCGCCCTGCTGGGATCCCTGGTAGGGCAGAACCTCCGTCTTGCGCGGGAGCGGGTGCAGCTATTGATGGCTGCCGGGGCGGCAGCGGGCTTGGCGGCGGGGTTTAACGCACCGATTGCAGGGGTGTTCTTGGCTTTGGAGCTGGCCCTGGCCCGCTCCTTTACCACCTCTGCGGTCAGCGTGGTGGTCCTGGCGGCCGTGGTCTCCGCTCTAATTGCTCAAGTGGGGCTAGGGGCGCAGCCGGCCTTCCTGCTGCCAACCATTACGCAGCCGGCTTTTGTCTTGCCTGCCTACGAGCTTCACAGTCTGCTGGAGGTGCCGCTTTATTTGGGCTTGGGCTTTTTGGCCAGCTTGGTCTCCCTGGCCTTTAGCTATGCCCTGGAGGGGGGCAAGCAGCTATTTAGCCGCATGGCGGCCTGGCCAACCTGGAGCAAGCCTATTCTGGGCGGTGCCATCCTCGGCGGCGTTGGCCTCTGGATCCCGTTAGCGCTGGGGGTGGGCTACGAGACCATTGAGTCGATCTTGCAAGGGGTGCCCTTTTCCCTTGGCCAGTTGGGCTTGCTGTTGCTGGGCAAGGTATTCCTCAGCGCGGTGAGCTTGGGCAGCGGCTTTGTCGGGGGCACCTTTGCCCCGGCTCTGTTCCTGGGGGCGGTGTTGGGAGCAGGCTATGGCCAGGTGGTGGGACGGGTCTTGCCTGCTTTTGCCCTCTCTCCCCCTGCCGCCTACGCCATGGTGGGCATGGGGGCGGTACTGGCAGCCAGCGTGCGGGCTCCCCTGACGGCAATTCTGCTGCTGTTTGAGATGACGCGGGACTACCACATTGCCCTGCCGGTGATGGCGGCGGTGGGCTTGAGCATTTGGCTAACGGAGCATTTGCACCCGCCAGTTGTTTACCCTTCCGCCCGCCGCAGGCAGGAGCCCAAGGGCCTAACAGTTCAAGAGGTCATGGTGCCTCCTTCTCTGCTGCTGCAACAGGATACGCCTCTGCGAGAGGCCCTGGAGCGTTTGCTGCAGCAAAAGTGCCACAGCGCTTTGGTGGTGGACAGGCAAGATCGGCTGCGGGGCATCCTCACCCTGGAAGACCTCGAGCGGGCCTTAGCCCATAGGGGAGCCGGGGAAGTGGCCGAACTGACGGTAGAGCAGGTCAGCCAGTCGCCTGTGCTCACCACTTTCCCCGACGAGGCGGTGGTGGTGGCTGCCGAGCCGATGTACGAGTACGATCTGCGCCAGTTGCCGGTAGTCTCGCGGGAGGATCCGGAGCATGTGGTTGGCCTCCTGGATCGGGAGCGGGTGTTGCTCTCCCAAGAGATTGAATCTGTGCGGCAAGTCCTCGATCCGGAAGTTCCTGCCTCAGAGGGGAGCGAAAACGGGATCCCTTCTTCCCCTAGGCCGGCAGAGTAGGGATCAGCGCTGCCGCAGCAGGGCGGAGGGGCATTCGTGGTGCAGGGAGCAGCGACCGCAGTCGGGCAGGCGCGCCTTACAGAGGCGTTTGCCCAGCCGGATGAGGTTGACGTGTAGGGAATAAGCCTTGCCTGTCGGGATCCGCGGCAACAGTTGGGCAAAGGTGTCGTCGGGATGTCTGGTTCGCACCAAGCCAAGACGGTTGGCCACCCGATGCACATGGGTATCCACCGGGCAGAGATCTCGGCCCAGGCCAAACAACAGCACACAGGCGGCTGTCTTCAGTCCCACCCCCTTCAGGGAGAGGAGATAGGCCAGAGCGTCTGCGTCGTCGAGATCCCGCAAAAAGTCGAGGCTCAGGGATCCCTGGCGCTGGACAATGGCAGCCAGAATCTCCCGAATGCGGGCTGCTTTGAGTTGGGCCAGGCCGCCAGGACGGATCACCTGGGCCACCTCGGCCGGGTCGGCAGCCAAGACAGCTTCCCAGGAGGGAAAAGGGGCTTTGAGGGCGCGAAAGGCGCGGCTGCTGTTGTGGTCGGTGGTGTTTTGGGAGAGGATTGTGCCCACCAATTCGTCCAAGAGGTCGGGATAGAGAGGCAGGCCGTCGGGGCTGCAAGGACGTTGGGGGACGCCAAAGCACTGTTCCAGGCGCGCCAACAGCAATTCCACCGCGATGGTGTTGGGAGGACGAGGCTCCAGCCGGGCCGAGGTGTCGACGGCTGCGGCAAAAGGGTCCCGATCCCATCTCGGCTGTACCACGGCTGGCCTCCTGGGGAAGTTAACGGGCGGAAGCTCGGCAGATCTCCTGAAGCAGGCCGGCAACTGCCTTGCTGGCAGGGGGAGGAGCTGTCGCCTTCAAGTTAGCGGCCATTTGGGCAACCACCTGGGGCTGATCCAGCCAGCTTAGCGCCGTTTGCCGCAGCAAGTCCAAATTCTCTTCAGACTCTCGCAGGACCACTCCCCCACCTCGCTCCACAAAAGCCAGGGCGTTGTGATACTGATGGTCTTCGGCGGCAAACGGATAGGGGATCAAGATGGCGGGGGTGGCGGTGGCCCACAACTCTGCCAGGCTGAGGGCGCCAGCTCGGCTGATGGCAAAAGTTGCCCGCTGCAGCAGAGCGGCCACATCGGTGCGGAAAGGAAAAGCGCGGTAGCGGGGGTGGGAAGGGATCCCGACCTCACTGCCGCCGGTCAAATGCACAATCCAGGCCCCTGCCTCCAACCAGGCTGGGGCACAGGCGGCCACCAGGCGGTTCAGGCCCTGCGCTCCCTGGCTCCCCCCCATCACCACAATCAAAGGATCCCCCTCTGGAATGGGCAGATCTGCAGGCAAGGGCTGAGGCTGATAGAACTCTGGCCGCACCGGCGTGCCCACCACCCAGGTAGCTACTCCTGGCAAATGCTCCGCTGCTTCCGCCAGGCCCAAGGCTACCACCTGGCAAAGCCTTCCCAGCCAGCGGGTTACTTTGCCTGGGATACGGTTGGACTCGTGCAGCAGCACCGGCACCCCCAGCGAGCGAGCTGCCAAGATGGCCGGGGCAGCGATGTAGCCACCGGTGGTCAACACAGCGTCAAACCGTCCCTCCCGGAGGATCTGCTGCACCTGCCGCGTTGCTCGGGCCAACTGGATTAGGGATCCCAGCTTTTGCAAAGGGGATCCCTGCCAGCCCGACATGGTGACCCGATGCAGCGGGTAGCACTCTGGCACCAGTTTCTCCTCCAGCCGCTGCGGCACTCCCAGCCATTCGATCTGCCAGGTGGGCAACTGCTCAGCAACAGCTAGGGCTGGAAAGATGTGACCTCCGGTGCCACTGGCTGCCACCAGCAGCCGCGGTGGGGAAGCGGGATCCCTGCTGGTTCTCTTCACCCTTGCCCTGGGATCAGGAGCTGCCGTAGCCGACGTAGCGCAGAAGCGTGCCTCGCTGCCCCAGGATAAACCCTCGGTCGGGGCCGAAAAACTCGATGCTGTAGAAATTGGCGGGAATGCTGCTCAACTTTTTGGCCTCCTCCCAGGTTTTGCCACCATCAGGGCTGTGGATCAGCGTGCCGCCGCCCCCCACCACCCAGAGGTCGTGGTCGTTTTGGTAGGCTGCATCGAGATAGCCAAAGCTAAGGGCTCGCCCAGGTCGCAGAGGCTTAGACCATTTGCCAGAGGTAAAGTCGTCGGTAAAGGCAATCTCTGCCCCCTGATTCAGTTTCCAGGCACTGCCGTTGGGGCCAAAGCCCATGTTCTGGATGCGGCGAGAGCTCTCCCGCAGATAGGGCTTCCAAGCTTGGGTTGCAGGCGTGTACAAAAAGTAGAAGCTGCCGCGCGAGGAAACGGCTAGGTACTCCCCTCCAGGACCGCGGGCAATGTTTTTGATTGCCCCAATCGGCTCTTCCACCTGGGCGTGCCAGGTCTGCCCCCCATCTTCTGTGCGGTAGATGGCTCCCACATTGGTTACCATTTCGGCAGCGCCAGGGCCGAGGGCGTGGATCAAGAGGGGCTCTCCTGGCAGTTGCTTGCTAAGGCGAATCAACGTCCAGTCCGCTCCCTCATTCAAGGTGTGCAGCAGGATCTTCGGCTGCCCCACTACCCACCCTTCTGCCCCGGCAAAGCTAATCGATCTCAAGTAAGCCTCGGGCTCTAGAGCCGACAACTGGCGCACTTGCCAGTGCAGACCGCCATCTTGAGACTCCAGCAGGGTCGCCTTGTCGCCCACCAGCCAGCCATGAGAAGGGTTAGTGCCGGTGAAGGCAATATCCAGCAGGATGTTCTGCGTGGGCACCTCCACCTGTTCCCAGGGCACCACCTTCATCTCTGGCATTCCCGCTGCCATCAGCAGGAGCGAGAAGGCAGCCAACAGCACTAGCCTCAGGAGCTTCACCATTCTGTTACTCGACGAAATAAAAACTCATCAAAAACAGAAACCCCAGCGCCAACCCCAGGAAGATGAGGAGGTTTTTTTGCGCAGGGGTCATCACGTTAACCCCAAAACCGTAGCGCAGGTTTTCCTGAAAGCCGGAAGGCTTGCCCTTGGCGCCCACCGCTTGGAACAGGCGCTTATCGGCTCGGCACACCGGACATCTCCAGGTAGGGGGCAGCTCCTCAAAGGGCACGCCTGCCGGGATGCGATTGAGCTGATCCCCCTGGGTTGGCTCGTAGACATAGCCACAAGCGCGGCATTCGTACCGCTGCAGGCTCTGGGGATCGCCAAGCTGAGCCTCGGTTTCATCCTCCGGCAGCTCGATGAGCTTGGGTGCCTTGGTGGCTTTGGACGGGTCGACAAGAGGCGAGTGGGCACCATTCATGGAGCGATTGAGGAAGGGTCTGCGTTGCTCGATCCTATTATGAGAGGATCTGTTACAAAAATCTACTTGCTTTCTCCGCAATGCTTTTGTACACGTCTAGCCCGCTTGGGAGCTGGCGTTGCCCCCCAACCGGTCAGGGGATCCTAGCCGGGGATCCCGTGCTACGTTTCGTGTTATGCCAGTGGTTGTTCCCCCATGACTCCGTCCCCTCGTCAACTTACTCTTAATCACCTGCTCATCGTCAAAGATCGCCAAGGGCCTAAGGCTTACTGGCTGACAGCTGAGCTCTATTCCCTGGGGCGGGATCCAAGCAACAGCATTCGCATCGACTCCCAGTACGTCTCCCGCCACCACGCCCTTTTGGTGAAGACTGAATCTCCCACCTCTCCCGACGGGTTTACCTACCAAATCATCGATGGAGACATCCACGGCAACCCCAGCACCAACGGCCTCTACGTTCGGGGGGAGCGGGTAGAGTTTCGAGAGCTCGAAGATGGAGACGAAATCCAGTTGGGCAGCGACGCCACCGCCACCTATTTGCGGCAGGCTTGCGATCTGGACAGGATTCTCTCCACCTTTGAAAATACCCAGATCGTCGGCCTGTGAGATGGAACGCCTGGCAGGGCAGCAACCTCCCAATGGGTAAGTAGGGGGGCGCAAGAACCTCTTGCCCGGCGTCGTTCTGGGGTACGTTAGCATCGTGGTATCCGTCGGCTTGAGGCTGCTGGCTTTCAGGGTTTATGCCGCCCATCACCAAGATCCTGATTGCCAACCGGGGCGAGATTGCTCTGCGCATTATCCGCACCTGTCAGGAAATGGGGATCCGCACAGTGGCTGTCTACTCCACTGCGGATCAGAACTCGCTCCATGTCCAACTGGCGGATGAGGCAGTCTGTGTCGGGGAAGCCCCTGTGGCCAAAAGTTACCTCAACATCCCCAACATCATCTCGGCAGCCCTTACCCGCGGGGCCAATGCCATTCACCCGGGCTACGGCTTCTTGGCGGAGAATGCCAAGTTTGCCGAGATGTGTGCCGACCACAACCTAATTTTCATTGGCCCTTCTCCCGAGGCCATGCGCAAGATGGGTGACAAGGCTACCGCGCGGGAGACCATGCAAGCGGTGGGGGTGCCGACTGTGCCGGGCAGCCGCGGGTTGATCACCTCTGAAGAGGAGGCGCTGCGGCTAGCTGAGAAAATCGGCTACCCCGTGATTCTCAAAGCCACGGCCGGCGGTGGGGGGCGGGGTATGCGGGTGGCCCGAGATCCCCAAGAATTGCGGAAGATGATGCGCACCGCCCAGGGGGAGGCGCAGGCTGCCTTTGGCAATGGGGGCATCTATTTGGAGAAATACCTCGAGCGCCCCCGCCACGTGGAGTTTCAGATTTTGGCTGACAGCCATGGCAATGTGGTGCACCTCTACGAACGGGATTGTTCTATCCAGCGGCGGCACCAAAAGCTGTTGGAAGAGGCCCCTAGCCCTGCTCTAACCCCGAGCTTGCGTGCTCGCATGGGGGCGGCGGCTGTGAAAGCAGCCAAGGCGGTGAACTACGTGGGGGCGGGCACAGTGGAGTTTTTGCTGGACAAAAACGGCCAGTTCTACTTCATCGAGATGAACACCCGCATCCAGGTAGAGCACCCCGTAACCGAGATGGTGACGGGCCTAGATCTCATTGCCGAGCAAATTCGCATTGCCCAAGGTCAGCCCCTCACCTTTCGCCAGAAGGATGTGCAACTGCGAGGCCATGCCATTGAGTGCCGCATCAATGCCGAGGATCCCAAGCAACAGTTTCGCCCTTGCACGGGCACCATCACTGCCTACTTGCCCCCCGGTGGGCCAGGGGTGCGCATGGACTCCCACATCTACACCGACTACACCATTCCCCCTTACTACGACTCGCTATTGGGCAAGTTGATTGTCTGGGGGCCCAACCGGTCAGCGGCCATCCGCCGCATGCAGCGGGCTTTGGGAGAGTGCGCCATCACGGGCGTGCCCACCACGATCCCTTTTCACCAGCAGATCCTGCGCCACGAGGCTTTTTTGCGGGGTGAGGTGCATACGGATTTCATTGCCCAACACCTGCTAGGCAGCCAGTCTGAACGATAAACTGGGGCAGATAGCTAAACCCTAGCCACCACCACCCGCTGCGGCTGATCCTGGTACTTGCCTTGACGGTCGGCATAGGTAATTTGACAGGGATCCCCCTCAAAAAACAGCAGCTGCACCACTCCTTCGTTGGCATACACCCGGCAGTCAGCGCTAGAGGCGTTGGAAAACTCTAGCGTCAGGTAGCCGCGCCACCCCGCTTCCGCTGGAGTCAGGTTGGCAATTAGCCCCACCCGGGCGTAGGAAGACTTGCCGATGCAGAGGACAGTGATGTTGTCGGGCACCTGCAGCCGCTCGAGAGACACCCCCAACCCGTAGGAATGGGCAGGGATGATGAAGTAGTCCCCCATCTCGTCGTGGTGAAGCTCCACCGGTTCGAGGTTCTTGGGGTTAAACCGCTTGGGATCTACCACAGTACCGGGCACATGGCGAAAGATCTTAAACTCCACGGGGGAAAGACGAATGTCGTAGCCATAGGAGGAAAGCCCATAGCTCAAAACAGGCCGCATTTGTCCATTCCACTCCACGGCCCGCACCAATTCGGGGCAAAACGGCTCAATCATCCCCCGCTGCGCTTGCTCACGGATCCAGCGGTCGCTCTTTAGCATGGCTAGATGACGGCAAGACCAGAAGGTGCTAGGGACTACTGACTCGCGAGGGATCCCGGCGCCTGCCCAGAGCCCGCGAGGACTCCTGCCGGGGGCGTAGCTGGGCGATGAGATCAGCGCGTTCTAGAAGGGAAGCCGGCATTTCGGGCCCGGTGATGATCATATCCATCCAGACTGGCCGCTGATCGACCAAATCCAGCACCTGTTCTTCCGGGATCAAGCCCAGCTTGATGGCCAAGCTCAGCTCATCCAGCACCACCAAGCCATACCGGCCACTCCTAACGGCCTCCTGGGTAAATTGCCACAACTCGTCTAGAGCTACGCGCTCCTCTGGCTCCAGATGCGGCGTATCAATGCAGCGGTGTAGACGGCAGCGAACCCACTCCAGGGAACTGCCCAGCAAAACCCGGTTCTCCGGCCCTTGCTTAATCCCGCCTTTGAGGAATTGCACAATCAACACCCGCGTTCCCTGACCAGCCAAGCGCAGGGCCTGGACCATCACAGGAGTGAACATGCCCCGGCCGGGCTGGGTGTAGAGCTGCAGCGATCCCTGGGGGATGAGGTGGGCGGGGAAGGCTCCATACCCTTGGAGAAAAGACTCGCCCCCAGTAGAGCTGGCTTGGGCGGCAGGCTGTTTGACGGGGGCAACAGAAACAGCGTCCTTGGGGGAAGGCATAGGGCTAAGGGAGGCAGTGCGAACCACCGTTTTATCTTGGGAGTGGGCTAAAGGACAAGACCCTACAGCGGCGGAACTACGGGTTAGAAGCGCCATTCATAACCCGCACCAAAGCTCCGCTACCCCTTGCCGAGGTAGCAACGGCCGCTAGGCTGCAGAGCCTAGAAGTGGACCAAGTGTCGGCTACAGATTCCATGAAACACCCCCTACAGCTCTCCTTGGACGTTCTCCCCAGCTCTAGAGGATAGAGATTTTTTCACGGCTTGTAGCGGCTAGGTTTCTACTCGCTGGGGGGCTACACAGGGCCAGATATACCACGAGCCTGTGGGGGACGCCATGCCCTAATCCCCCTCGCGGCAGCGGCGCAGAGCACTTGCCATGAATGCCGGGGCTTGCGCTGCCTTTTTTTCTGGTCGGGAGCCGGGACTAGCAGCAGCCTCTTTCCCAAGCTCGGCCAGATAAGAGGGGGATCCTGCCGTCCTGGGTATAAAGGGAGCAGAGCAGGTGACAGGGTATGGCGGACTCCCTTTCCCAAGAGCTGGCTGCGCAACTGCAGGACAATGGCCGCGACCCAGGTGCTTCCATTCTGGTTTGTGGCTACAACGATTTAGCGGAGTTGACGCTCGAGATTCTGGAAGAGTTTGGACAGCGGGCAGTGGTGGTGGCTCCCTGCCTGCCGCCTTCTCGGAAAGGAGAATGGCAATACCTAGAGGGGGATCCCCGGCAGGCGGAGGTGTTGCGCCGGGCTGGGATTGAGCGGATCAAGGTGGCGCTGCTTTTGGAGGACAATGACCAAGCCAACTTCGAGCTGGCCCTCTTGATTCGAGATCTCAACCCGCAGGCGCGCATTGTCTCTCGTCTGTTTAACACTGGCCTTGCCCGCTACCTGGACTCGATTTTGCCGCAGCATTTTTCCCTGTCGGTTGCGGGCTTGGCGGCTCCGGCCTTTGCCCTCAAGGCTGTCTCGGACGAATTTGTCGGCTACTTCGAGCTGCCTCAGCTGGAGGCGCAGCCGGCCACGCTGCCGCCGGAGCTAGCGGATCCGCTTTATTTTGGCGCCCCCCAAGAGACCAACCTCTGGAACGGGGTGGAGCTGACCATTGGCGACAACTCCCGACTGCTGCACATGCCCCTCTCGGAACTGGAGGAGACCTTCCGGGCGCGGGTGCTGTTTCACTACCCGGTGGACGGGCTGTCCAACTTTTCCGAGTCTCGGATTTTTGATGACTTCGACCACGAAGCAAAGCTGCTGGAAGGGGATCGCATTTTGGTTATCTGTGACCCCCGGGCCTACCTGCAACTGTTGGAGCGCAACGGAAGGCGCGGCTCTTCGCGGGCGCAACGCTGGGCCAGTGGACAGGTGCAAGACAAACGACAACGACGGCGCGGCAAGTCGTCCGGCCGGCTCCTATCTTGGCTGCGCAGAAGCCTGCAAGGACTGCTGCAGGTCAAGCCCATCGTGCGCACCCTCGCCTTCACCTTGGGGGCCATGCTGGTGCTGGGGGTGATCAATTTCAGGGTGATCGGCAAGCCGGTCTTCGACGCTCTGTTGCTAACCATCGTGGTGTTGACGGGGGGGTATGGCGACATCGAGGCTTTTCAGCAGGCGGAGACCCCCCTAGGAGTGAAGGTAGTGGCGGTGGTCATGACCTTGGTGGGGGCTGCTCTGGTGGGGTTGATCTATGGGTTGGTGACCGACAAGTTGGTAAGCAGCCGCTTCGGCTTGGGCCGAGCTGCCCATATGCCCAAAGGGGATCATGGGGTGATCGCGGGGTTGGGACGGCTGAGCTACTTGGTGCTGCAGTTGCTGCGGCAGATGGGCTATGAGGTGGTGGCGGTGGAGCCCGACGCCGACAATCCCCTGCTGGGGGCGGCAGAACGGGAGGGGGCGGTGGTGATCCGGGGCAACTACGCTCTAGCAAGCACCCTGCAACAGGCCCGCATCCAAAGCAGCCGCTGCCTGATCTGCACGACTCCTGACGATCTCACCAACCTCGAGACTGCCCTAACTGCCCACAGCCCACACCCCGGCATCCGCACCATTTTGCGGATTACTGATGCCGAGGTGGCGGCGCGAATGCAGCGGCATCTGCAGGCCCTGGGGATCAGCTATAGCCCCACCGCCCTGGGGGCGCGCGCTTTTGCTACTGCAGCGCTGGCGGGAGCCGTTTACGGCACCTTGACTTGGGAGGGGGAAACGCGGCTGGAGGTCTCGGCCCATGACCCTTACCTGGGGCTATCCTTGCGAAAACTGGCCCAGGATTACGACCTGGCGATCCTGCTGCATTACTCCCGACCGGACCGGCCCTGTGTTTTTCCCAAGATCTGGCAGAAAGAGGGGGAGACTGTGTTGAAACGGGGGGATCGCTTGTACGTGATGGGGACGGTGGGATCCCTGATTCGCCTGGCCCAGGGGCGGCCCCTGCCGCCGGAGCTCTATCAAGTGCGGCTCTTGGAAGATCGCAACCCCTACTTTGAAGACGAGATTCTCTCCACCTTGGCGTTTTATGCGCGGCTGCCCAAAACGGCGCTGAGGCCACTGTTGCGCTGTCTGCCGGCGGTAGTGAGTCCCCCTCTCCCCCGCGACAAGGCCATTCAGTTGGCCCGCCAGCTTCGCAAAATGAGCACCGAGGTGCAGGTCTTTGCCCACGTGCAGGCCAGCGAGCGGATCCCAAGGTATCGAGGCCGGCTACATGGCTGAGCCTCAAGGTCAGGGGCATAGAAAAGGTATCGGCTAGGGGTTGGAGGAAGCGGTGGGGAAGTTGGCGATGCCCGTTTCCAGGTCGTCAAAACAGGTCAAGACCTTTTCCATTGAGGTCAGGCGGAGGACAAGGGCGACGCTTTCGGGAACGCAACAGAGGCCGAGATTGCCACCGGCAGCCCGGCACTTGCGCAAGGCTGAGATCAGCACCCCCAGGCCGGAGCTATCCATAAAAGTAACCGCTGACATGTCGATCAACAGGTTGGTGTAGCCAAAATCCAAAACCTGCTGCAGCAACTGCCGGGCTTCGGAAGTGGCCTTGGCATCAAAACGACCCTCCAGGGGCACAATGGCTAGCTTTTGCCCTTGCGGAGTTTCAGCGGTACGGATGCGCAGCTTAAAATTCATCGTTTCCCGTCAAAACCTCATGCCCCACCTTAGCACCCTCGGTTGCAGAAAATCCCGCGAAAACTCCGCTATATAGCTTACGCCAGAAACTTCTTTTGCAGCCAAAAGGGAAGACGGGAGCTAGCTAGATCTGGCTTCCCCAGTCATCCACCTCTCCAATGGGACTTTATTCAGACTTTGGCCGGATCGAGGGCGTAAGTCGAATCGAACGCGGGAAGGGACCTGGGCAAGCGAGGGCGGTGCATAGCCAGCAACTGGGCCAAGCGCTTGCGCAGCTCGGTCCGCGGCACAATTGCGTCGATAAGCCCGTGAGCCAGCAGGTATTCGGCAGTCTGGAAGCCCTCTGGAAGCTTGCCCTTGCCGATGGTTTGCTCGATAACATTGGGCCCGGCAAACCCCACCTGGGCACCGGGCTCAGCTAGGATCAAATCCCCCAACATGGCAAAGCTGGCTGTTACCCCCCCGTAGGTGGGATGGGTAAGTACCGAAATAAACAACTGCCCGGCTTCGCGGTGCCTCTGCAGGGCGGCTGCTGTCTTGGCCATCTGCATGAGGCTGAGGATCCCTTCCTGCATGCGGGCTCCCCCCGAGGCCGAGAAAATGATCAGGGGCAGGTGATCGCAGGTGGCCCGTTCGGTAAGGCGGGTGATCTTCTCGCCGACTACCGAGCCCATGCTGCCGCCCATAAAGCGGAAATCCATGACCCCAATGGCCACCCTCCTGCCTTCCAAAGTGCCCAACCCAGTCAGGACGGCATCCTTGAGCTGGGTGCGCTCTTGGTAAGAGGCCAAACGCTCGCTGTAAGGCTTTTGGTCAAAAAAGTGCAGCGGATCGGTAGGCGCCAGGTGGTCGTCGAGGGGCTGCCAGGAGCCGGGATCCAAAAGCTGTTGCAGCCGCTCTGGGGCGGTAATGCGATAGTGGTAGCCGCAGCTCGGGCAAACCTGCCAGTTCTGCTGCAGATCCTTGGTGTAGGTGAGGGCGTCGCAAGCTGGACACTTCTGCCAGAGGCCGTCGGCAATCTCCCGCACTTGCCGCTCTTTGTCAAAGGGGCTACTGCCAGTTAAGTTAAGGGAAGTCTGCTTGCGCCGCTCGGCAAACCAATCCAGTAGAGACATAGTTCCTCCCCTGGCTGAGGATAGCAAGCGCTGAGATCCTCAGGCCCTGCTGGTAAGCCTTGAAATCTATCTTAACGTCTTCAAGCCCTCAGGCAATCGCCAAACTGGATAGAGACCATGACTCCAGAGACCCAGTGGCAGGTACTGACCACAGGGGATGGTTCCCTGACTTTTTTCTCTCAGGAGTTCGGGCAGGCTTTCCACAACGTCAGCGGCGCTGCCCAGGAGGCGCTGGAGAAGTTCGTCCGCCCTTGCCGGCTGGATCGGCTGCCCCTGGAGCGGGACCCCAAGGAGCCCATCTGCCTTTTGGATATCTGCTTTGGCCTTGGCTACAACTCCGGCCTGGCCTTGGAGACCATTTGGCAGGTGCGGCCCGACTGCCGCGTGGAAATCATTGGCCTAGAGCGATCCCCAGAGGTGCCCCGCCAGGCCTGGCAGGTGGGGGTGGGATCCACTTGGAGCTTTAGCCAGGAGTGGCAACACTTTATCGAGAAGGGATCCTGGCAATCACCCCGCTGGCGCGGAACTCTGCTGTGGGGAGATGCCCGCCAAACCCTATTCCAGGTGCCGCGGGGATGGGCGGACGCGGTGTTTTTGGATCCCTTTTCTCCTGCCGTTTGCCCGGAGTTGTGGACGGTGGACTTCTTGCGGGCGGTGGCTGAGCGAATGCGCCCCAGCGGCATCTTGGCCACCTATTCCTGTGCAGCGGCAGTGCGGGCAGCTCTTCTGGAGGCGGGGCTGTTTATCGGCTCTACGCCCCCGCTGGGCCGCCCCTGGCCGGGCACGGTGGCCTCACCTCAGCCAGACTACCTACCGCCTCTCTCGCCTATGGAGTGGGAGCACCTGAAAACCCGCGCCGCTGTGCCCTACCGGGATCCCACCTTGAGGGGAGACAGAGCCCAAATCCGGCTGCAGCGCCAGCGAGAACAGCAAACTTCACCCCTTGAGCCCACTTCTGCCTGGAAACGCCGCTGGCTTGGCCAAACCTAATTCAGGAGGAAAGAGGCGGGAGTCTACTGCCTCGCTTCGTAATCTTGTCCTGATGAAGTAAAGTTACGATGAGGAGAGCGATTTCCTGAGGTAGCCGTGGCTTCCTCCCCCGCTGGCGGTACATTGGCTGATCTTTGGGCCAATCAGCACCGGGTCATCCTGCAGGCCTTTCTGAACCTGTCCCGAGCTTCTCAGTTGGATCTGGAGCAGCAGCGCCTCTTGGTCCAAAAGTTGCGGCAGCGCCTCTCCCGCCACATTCAATTGGAGCGCCACGCCCTCTACCCCCTGCTTAGGGCGGCTCTAGGGGCGGATCCTGATCGCCTCAGCCAGCTCGATGGGTTGGAGCAGCAGATGCGGGATCAGATCCCGGAGTTGACTTGCTTTTTGCACCAGGCGGAGCGTGACCCGCAGCGGTTGGATCTGGGGGCAGCCCTGCATCTGTACCAGCAATTGCGGGCTCAGTTTATGCAGGAGGAGAAAGTTGTACAGCCGCTCTTTGCCCAACATGTTTCTCTCGAGGCGGAAGAGCAGCAACTGCACCTGTTCCGCAAACGGCTGCAGGCTAGCACTACCTTCCAAAGTTCCGCCAACAGCCGTCGCACCAAAATGGAGGAGTGGGAGCGACAAGCGGTAACCCGCCCTGTCTTGTCCCCTGAACGCTGCTAGCCCTCCCAAGACGCAGCGCTGGCCGCTACTCTCTAGCCGACGAGGGCTGCTTCAGTCTTCATCTTGCAGTGGTTGCCGGCTGGGGAGGATTTCTGACCCAGGCAGATTCCTAGGGCCTAAACCCATGTCAGCCTGGAATCCAAAGCTGGCCCGAAGGCAGTGCCATGGAGTTTATCCCGGTGAAGACCGAGGCGAAAACGTTAAAGCAAGATTAATCCCAAGGTGTTTGTAGCAAACAATGCTTTTAAAAAAGGATCGATAAAATAGAGGCAATGCCCCACTTGGAGCCCCCACCATGGATTACTCTCCTTCTCTGGCCCAGCGCTATATGAAACTATGCGAGGCCTACCTTTCCCTTAACGAAGCTTTCGACAAACTGGATCAATCCCACAGCCGCCTGCAGGAGAGCTTCAGGAAACTTCTTGGCACGGCCCAGAAGGCTTTGGTTAAACTGCCCATCCTACAACAGCGCATCGAACAGTTACAGCAGTGTGTCGAACAGAGGGATCGCTTGATTCGTTCCCTGCAAGGAGACCTGCAGGAGAAAGAAGCTCGGCTGGGCGAGCTGATTGCCAGACATGACCAAGTCTGTCACGAGCTGGAGTCCACCAAAGCAGATCTGGTGAGCGCTCAGGCGTTGACTGAGAAACTGAAAGCGGAGAATGCCCGACTTTTGGAACAGGTGAGTGGCCTCACCAACTTGGAGGGTGAACTAGCAAGCTTGACAGAACGGCTGAACCACCTAGAGGCAGCCCGCCAAGGGTTGGAGGCCCGCAACCGTGAGCTAGAAGCAGCCCTGGGAGAGCGGGATCAGCAAATTGATAGCCTGCAGGAGCGGCTGGCTCAATTGGAGCAAGAGAATGCCTTGCTGAAGGCGCAGCTGTCTCAGGTGGCTGACCTGCTTACCGAGGACTCAGTAAACCTCCTGCAAGAAACAGAGAAGGCCGTTGAGGCCGATAGGGAGGTGCTGCCGCTGGTGCTGGCCTCGCTGCAAGAGAATGAGCGCCTTGTGCCAGAGGCCGAGCAACTCCTCTCCTCTTGCTCAGAGCTGGCCCAGATGGAGCCGCAGGCGGCTTGATTCAGAGTTAGCCTTCTAGCCAGGGTTGACAACTGCACACTAGGTGGCGATCCCCGTAGGCGTTGTCGATGCGGCTGACACTGGGCCAAAACTTTCGGCTTTTCACCCACGGAAGGGGGTAGGCAGCCAGGGAGCGGGGGTAGGGGCGATCCCAGTAGTCAGCGGCCACCACCTCGGCGGTGTGGGGGGCAAGTTTAAGGGGATTGCGCACGGGATCCATCTCCCCCCGCTCAATGGCAGCAATCTCTTGGCGAATGGCAATCATCGCCTCGCAGAAGCGATCCAGTTCCTCCAGGGATTCGCTCTCGGTGGGCTCCACCATCATTGTCCCCGGCACCGGCCAAGAGATGGTGGGGGCATGGAAGCCGTAGTCCATCAGCCGCTTGGCTACATCTTCTACCTCGATGCCGGCGCTTTTCTTGAGGGGGCGCAAGTCCAAGATGCACTCGTGGGCCACCCACCCCCCCGGCCCTTTGTAGAGCACTGGGTAGTAGGGATCCAGCCGCCTGGCAATGTAATTGGCGCTGAGGATGGCCACTTGGGTGGCCAGGGTGAGGCCAGCGGATCCCATGAGGCGGATGTAGGCCCAGGCAATGGGCAGGATGCTGGCACTACCCCAAGGGGCGGCGCTGACCGGGCCATTGCAGCCGGGCAAAAAGGGATGGCCAGGCAAATAGGGCAGTAGATGATGGGCAACCGCAATCGGCCCCACCCCCGGCCCGCCCCCGCCGTGGGGGATGCAGAAGGTCTTGTGCAGGTTGAGGTGGCAGACATCGGCTCCCAGCTCCGCAGGACGGCAGAGGCCCACCTGGGCATTGAGGTTGGCCCCATCCATGTACACCTGCCCCCCCGCCTCGTGGATCATCTGGCAAATCTCGCGGATCCCCTCCTCAAATACCCCATGGGTGGAAGGGTAGGTGATCATCAAAGCTGCCAGGCGTTCCCGATGCTGCTCCACCTTGGCCCGCAGGTCTTCGAGGTCAATGTTGCCGGCCCTGTCGCAGGCCACGCTCACTACCTGCATCCCAGCCATGACGGCGCTGGCAGGGTTAGTGCCATGGGCAGAGGTGGGGATCAGGCACACCTGGCGCTGGCTTTCCCCGCGGGCCTGGTGATAGCGGCGAATGGCCAGCAAGCCGGCATATTCCCCCTGGGAGCCGGCGTTGGGCTGCAGGGAGACGCCGGCAAAGCCCGTGATCTCCGCCAGCATCCGCTCCAGCTGGGCAAAGAGGGTTTGATAGCCCCGCGCCTGCTCCAGGGGCACAAAGGGGTGGAGCTGGGCAAACTTCGGCCAGGTTATGGGCAGCATCTCTGCCGCGGCATTGAGCTTCATGGTGCAGGATCCGAGGGGGATCATTGCGTGGACAAGGGAGAGATCCCGGCTCTGCAGACGGTGGATATAGCGCTGCAGCTCCGTTTCCGAGTGGTAGCGGTTGAACACCGGATGGGTGAGGTAGGGAGTGGAGCGCAAGAGCTGAGGCGGCAGGCTTTGGTTGGGATCCAAACCCAGGCCCTCGGGATCCCAGCCTAGCTCTTCAGAACCGGCAAAGATCTGCCAGAGATCGCGCAGGTCCTGAGCGGTGGTGGCCTCGTCCAAGCTGATCCCCAGGGTGACGTCGTTAATCCGCCGCAGGTTAATGCGCTTCTGGGCGGCCCGCTCCTGGAGCTGCTGCACCTGCTCTGGGGAGGCTGCCCTTACCCAGAAAGTGTCAAAGAAATACTCTGGCCCCACCTTGTAGCCCAACTGGCGGATTGCGGCGGCTAGCTGATGGGCCTGGCGGTGGATGCGTTCGGCAATTTGCCGCAGGCCGCGCGGGCCGTGGTAGACGGCATACATGGAGGCCACCACGGCCAAGAGCACCTGGGCGGTGCAGATGTTGCTGGTGGCCTTGTCGCGACGGATGTGCTGCTCTCGGGTTTGCAGGGCCAGGCGCAGGGCCGGCCTTCCCTGGGCATCTTGGGAGATCCCCACCAGGCGCCCCGGCAGCAGCCGTTTGTGGGCCTCGCGGGTGGCAAAGTAAGCCGCATGGGGGCCGCCGTAGCCCAGGGGCACCCCGAAGCGCTGGGTGGTTCCCACTACAACGTCCGCCCCCCACTCTCCTGGCGGTTGCAAGAGAGTTAGGCTGAGCAAGTCGGCGGCTACCGTTACCACCATCTCTCTTTGGTGGGCCCGCTCCACCAGGTCGCGGTAATCCCGGATCTCCCCATAGGTGTTGGGATACTGTAAGAGCAGGCCAAAGCCGTGCTCAAGCTCAAACTGCAAAGGATCCGCCACGCGCACCTGGATCCCCAAGGGCTCTGCCCGTGTCTGCACTACGGCAATGGTCTGGGGATGGCAGCCACAGTCCACCCAAAAAACTGGAGATCGCTTGCCCGCCAAGGTGTAGGCCAGGCTCATGGCTTCGGCAGCCGCAGTCGCCTCGTCCAGTAGAGAGGCGTTGGCGATCTCCATTCCCGTTAGATCCACAACCATTGTCTGGAAGTTGAGCAGGGCTTCTAGCCGCCCCTGGGCAATCTCCGCCTGGTAGGGAGTGTAGGGCGTGTACCAGGCAGGGTTTTCCAGGATGTTGCGCTGAATTACCGGCGGCGTCAGGCAGTTGGAATAGCCCATGCCCAAAAAAGAGCGCCACACCTGGTTCTGGGCCGCCATTGCCCTCAGCTCCGCCAACACCTCCTGCTCGCTGCAGGGAGATCCCAACTGCAAGGGCCGATTGCTGCGAAGGGTTGCTGGCACTGCCTTTTCCACTAGCTCTCGGAGGGAGCTCAGCCCCAGGGCCTGCAGCATCTGGCGGATCTGCCCGGCATCCGGCCCGAGGTGCCGCCAGACGAAGAGTTCCCGCTGCTCTAGCAGCTCTAGCTCGGGATCGGGGGCAAGGGGAGGTTGAAGAGCGTGCTGCCCAGAGGAGCCAAGGGGATGGGGGTGGAGCTGTGTGGAGTTGGACATAGGACAAGCCAAGGGCAAGAGGAGGTCAGCCAGCTGCAAGCGGGCTGTTTCCTGATCATAGTTGTTAAAAATTATTTCCGCCGGTATACAAATCCGAGTTTGAGGCTCGATGCAAGGTAGCGAGGATGAGACACTAAAATCTATCCCGTGAGCGTTGGTATGGCTGCTTTCAACCCTGTCTGGAGAGGTGGTGCTATGCGCCGGCTGCTGTCGACTTGGTTGCCCTTCCTCTTGCTGCTTTGCCTGGGCTTGGCCTCCTTGGGGAGCCCTGCTGTGGCGGCGGAGCTGCCGCCGGTAAGACACCTTGACACTCCCATTGACGTCAACAACACCATCCTGCGCAACTACCGCCAGTTGCCTGGTTTCTACCCCACTCTGGCTCGCATCCTGGTGAAAAACGCTCCCTATAAGAGCCTAGAGGACATGCTGAAGATCCCGGAGCTGACAGAGCAGCAAAAGGCGCTGATTAGGGCCAATGCGGAGAACTTTGTGTTTGGAGAGTACCGCGAAGGGGCTAGCCAGCTGGAAAACCGCATCAACCAAGGCTACTACGGCTGATTCTCCCAAGAAGTGCAATTCCCCTAGTACGACACGTCTAGCGGGTAGAGGGGCTTCCCGAGTCCCTTGCCTGCTGGCGCTGGGATCCCCAGAGCTCTCCAGCAAACCCTGAGGATTCCGTCTGGGGCAAAGGCGCGATGAAACGGCCACAGGTTTTGATCTGTGGCTACTACGGCTACGGCAATGCCGGCGACGAGGCCTTGTTGTTGGCTCTGCTGCAGCAGCTCCGGCAGTTGCCCAACCCTGTACAGCCGGTGGTGCTTTCTCCCTCCCCTGCAGCAACCGCTGCCACCTATGGGGTGCTGGCCTGTCCACGCTTTGATGCCTGGGCTTTGCAGCGCTGTTTGGCCCAGGCTCAGGCTTTCATCTGGGGCGGGGGTAGCCTGCTGCAGGATCGCACCAGTTGGCGCAGCCCCCTCTACTACCTGGGACTGATGCTCTGGGCCCAGCGGCGGGGGCTGAAAACCTTGGCTTGGGCGCAGGGGATCGGCCCCTTAGAGCGGCTCTGGCTCCGCAAGCTGGCCCGCCACTCTCTAGCAGGTTGTACAGCCATCAGCGTGCGTGATGGAGTGGCCTCCCGCTACCTCCAGGAGTGGGGGATCCCCCACCAAGTAGCCCCGGATCCGGTTTGGGGCCTGCCCGCCAAAACTCTGTCGGAGTGGGAAAGATGGCCTCAGCCCCGCATTGCTGTGGTCCTGCGGCAGCATCCCCAGCTCACTCCAGCGGGACTGGAAACTTTAGCGGAAGCCTTGAGACGTCTCCAGGCTGCCACGGGGGCCTATCTTCTTTTCGTGCCCTTTCAGCTAGCTCCTCCCGGCTCCCTTGACCTAGGGCCAGACTACCACTTGGCCCAGCAGCTTTACCATCGCCTGCCCCACCACAGCCAGGTGGTGGAAATCCGGGATCCCTATCTTTTAAAGGGGGTCTTTCGGGGGGTGAGATTGGCCATTGTTATGCGCTACCACGGCTTGGTGATGGCGGCAGCCGAGGGCTGTGCCTGCTTTGGCCTCAGCTACGATCCCAAAGTGAAAACGCTGCTTGAGGAATTGGGCATGCCCGGCTGGGATCTAGAGGAGATCCCGGAAGATCCCGAGGCGCTGCACCAGGCTTGGCTAGCCTGCTATGCCGACGGGCCGGCTCTCAGCCCTGACCAGGTGGCCGTTTGGGTAGAGCGATCGGCCCAGCACGCCCAGTTGCTAAGGCAGCACTTGTCTTGAAAAAAGGGGGAATCCCAAGCTCCGCCCTCGAGGGCTGGAGAAAGCATAGCCGTTCTCGTCGGGATTCGCTCTACGCTGGGAATAGGGTGCCCGAGCGACCCTTCCCATGAGTGCCGAGATTCAGCCCTGCACGCGCCAACAGATCTTGATAGGGATGAGCCTGACCAGCCTGCTCCTGGCGCTCATCGCTGGCCTCTGGATCTGGCTGGGATCCCTATCGGTACCCTTTCGCTGGGATCCCCTGGCTTTGGCCTGGGGGGCAGCCCTGGGTCTGGGGGTGGCGCTGCTTAGCGGCGGGGCTTACTGGCTTTGGCCAGCCTATCGCCGGGCAGCCTCTAGCTACTTGCACCTCGTGGCGGATCCCTTGCAGTGGCGGGATATCTTCTGGGTGGGGGTGCTGCCGGGCTGGAGCGAGGAATGGCTATTTCGCGGCGTGCTGATGGCAGCCCTGGCGGCCAGCCCCTTGGGGTGGACGGGTGGAATCCTCTTGAGCGGCTTCTTGTTTGGGGTTTTGCATTGGCTAGAGTGGCAGGGTTGGCCCTATGCCCTCTGGGCCAGCGCCGTGGGCATTCTGCTGGGGATGGGAGTGTGGCTGTCGGGAAACTTGTTGGTAACCATCGTCGCCCACACCCTGGTCAACTGGATTGGGGTTTGCCTCTGGAAATGTTCTGCCCTGCCAGCCGAATCCTGAAGTGCCCGACATCGCCGCTGCCGGCACGCCACCCGTCCCCCCTCTCCCGTAGAGTCTGGGGATGAGGGAAATGGTCGGGAGGCCAAGTCGAGCGATGGGCAAGCCTTTGAGTTTCGGGTTCTTCCCGTGGCTGCGGCTGGGGCGATCCCTGCTGCTTGTTGGCCTAGGGGTGTACGGCTACCTGCTCTGGCTGGGCTGGTTTCAATCGGAGCGGCTGATCTTTCTGCCCCGCCCCGCCAGCTACCAGGATGGGGATGCCATTCTCAAGCTCACCACCTCTGATGGCCTGCAGATTTCGGCGGTGTACCTGCCCAATCCCCAAGCCACCTATACCCTTCTCTACAGCCACGGCAACGCCGAGGACTTGGGAGATATCTTGCCTCGCCTAGTGGGCCTGCAGCAGGGAGGATTTGCCGTCCTAGCCTACGACTACCGGGGCTACGGCACCAGCGAAGGGATCCCTTCCGAGGCCGGCGCCTACAGGGACATTGAGGCGGCCTACACCTATCTCATTGCCCGAGGGATCCTGCCGGAGCGAATTTTGGTCTACGGGCGCTCGGTGGGAGGCGGACCCTCGGTTTACTTAGCAACCCAAAAGCCGGTGGGGGGCCTGATCCTGGAATCGACCTTTGTAAGCGCCTTTCGCGTCTTGACCCGCCTCCCGCTGCTGCCCTTTGATCGCTTCGACAACCTCAGCCGCATTGCCCACATCAACTGTCCGCTGCTGATTTTGCACGGCACCCAGGATCGCCTGATCCCCTTCTGGCATGCCGAAGCTCTTTACCAAGCGGCACGGGATCCCAAGCGCTTAGTGGCCATTAAGGGAGCAGATCACAACAACCTGCTACAGGTGGCCGGAGATCGCTACCTGCCCCTTTTGCACCAATTTGTGGCCGAGCTGGTGGAGCCTAGCCGCTTCTCGGGGAAGTAGGGAATACTCAGCCGGCCTTTTGATTCAGAAGTTCTTGCAAGAGCTGCCGCGCCGGCTTCAGAAAGCGCACCACGTCGGGGTGATAGCTCCAGATGGGGTCGTTTTCAGGGAAAACCTCCAGCGAGAACATGCCCTGCACAGCTTTCAGGTAAGGCAACAAGACGGCATAGCTAGCCGGGGTCAGACGAGATTGCAGAGACTTGTCCAGCAGCTCCAACATCTGCCGCACCAGCTCCCAGCCCACCTTCAGAGGGGGATAAAGCATTACGCAAAGGGGAAACAGCTCCTGCTGCACAGAGGCGAGGCTGCCTTCTAGAGCACAGAGGCCCAGGTAAACCTGAAACATCTCCACATCACGGATGCTGGAAGCCCGCACTCCAAGATCCGTCAGGGAGCCACTCTCGCAGCAGTAGCCGCTGAAACGTTCTGCCACCTCGGCACAGATGAACTCAGCTACGCTGGTGACAATGGGTAACAGTTCCTGAATGGCCACCGGAGAAACAGAAGGACTGTCCCCCGCCTGGTCGGCAGCAGCCTGGTACATCTTCTGCAGCGGCATGTACAGGTGGTCGTCCATCACCTTCAAGTAGGGGTAGAAGAGGCTGCGCTCCTCAGGCAACAGGGCCTGCAGCAGCATTTGTCCGGTGTAGTGGAACTGCATGCTCAAGAAGCCGAGCACTCGCGGATCCCGCTCGCTGTAACGAGCCCGCAGTTGACCGTAGAGGGGCGCGATCTTCACCGAAAAGCGGGAGGGAGGGATGCCCTCCTCGCAGCTCTGGGCTGCCTGCTCAAAGAGACTTTGAGAGTCCTCCGCAATTTTCCAGGGATCGATTAAGTCCGGATCCAGTCCCTGCCGTGGTATTTCGGAAGCCAAGAGCTTTTCCGTTTTCGCCCAGGCCTGGGAGCTGGCAAAGCGCAGGGATCCCTTCACCTTGTCGGCTAGTTGCAGGCCTAGCGGCCCACCCCCAGCCGCCTGCGCCCTCAGCTTGTCTACATTTGGGCCCACAGAGTGGCCAAGCTATAGATTGTGACTGTCTCCGCGTTTTCCATTAGTTCTCCTGCTGGGGGGAACTAGGTTATCCGGCATACTCCTGGAATGCCACTGCTTTACTTGTTTAGAGTGCTACCCCTTCTCGTTGCAGCCCGCGAAGAACTTAAAAGAACTTAAGGGGACGTCAAGATCCGCGCGTTCTGTTTGCAACGCAACCTAGCAGCCAAGAGCCCTTCCTGCTGCCGGCAAGGTGACGATGATCTTAAAATTACCTAAATCCGCTCGGAAAAGTGGGGTTTGTGTGGCAAGATCAAAAGAAACGGGATTGAAGGGTTTCGGATCCCTGTCTTACCGCACTGCATCTTAGGGAGGATAGAGCGTATGTCTCTCCGACTTGGGGACACTGCCCCTAACTTTACGCAAAAGTCCACCCATGGCGACATCGACTTCTATTCCTGGGCTGGGGATAGCTGGGTAGTGTTGTTCTCGCACCCTGCCGACTACACGCCGGTCTGCACCACCGAACTGGGCAGGGTTGCCAAGCTAATGCCTGAATTTGAGAAGCGGGGCGTGAAAGTGCTGGGCCTCAGTGTGGACGACGTGGACTCCCACGTTGGCTGGGTGAAAGACATTGAGGAAACCCAGAATGCCCAGGTGACCTATCCCATTTTGGCGGATGCCGACCGCAAGGTCTCCCAGCTCTACGGCATGCTGGATCAGACCAACCTCAACCAAGAGGGGCTGCCCCTAACCGTCCGGTCGGTATTTATCATCGATCCCAACAAGAAGATACGCTTGATCATCACCTACCCAGCCAGCACAGGCCGCAATTTCGATGAGATCTTGCGGGTCATTGATGCTCTGCAGTTGTCGGATAAGTACAACGTCGTTACGCCTGCTGACTGGAAAGATGGCGACGACGTCATCATCCCGCCTTCCCTGCAAGATCCAGAGGTGCTGAAAGAAAAGTTCCCGAAGGGCTACAAGGAGCTCAAACCCTACTTGCGGGTCACCCCTCAGCCCAATAAGTAAGTCCAACCCACTTGGCAGGAAGGGATCCCTTCTTTGCTGGAGGCTGTGATCTCTTCCCCAGCTAGGATCCCCGGCCAGGGGATCCTTTTAGTGTGGGCAGCGCTGCCCCAGCCTAAATTCCAACCCCAGCAAGTACCCCCATCACCACCACCGCCGCGAAGATGATCAGGGCATAGAACTGGGCCTTACCATTCTCCAGGTATTTCATCACCTCGCCGCCGACCATCGCCACCAGTCCCGTCAGGTTGACCACCCCGTCCACAATGCGGCTGTCCACTTCCAGCGCCTCCCGTGCCACAAAGCGGGTGCCCCGCACAAAGATGCGCTCGTAGAGGTCGTCGAGGTACCACTTGTTGAGGGAGAAGTAGTACAGCGGCTGCAGGCTGCGGGGGAAAGTGCTGGGATCAAGGCGCTTCTGCCAGTAGATGAGACCGGCCAGGGCGATGCCGATTAGCCCAATGCCCACCGAGCTGCCCGCCATGATGGCAAACTCCGTCCAGTTGAAGTGACCGCCGAGCACCCCCTGCCACTCGGCTGCCACCTGGGCCCAGGGGGAGCTGACCTCTGTTGCCGACTCGCTGGGCGGATGGATGAACGCCTCGAAGAAGTTGGCAAAGGGAGTACCCACCAAGCCAATCAGCACCGAGGGAACAGCCAGCGCCACCAGCGGAATCGTCATCGACAGAGGAGACTCATGCGGCTTGGTGGCGTGATCGTGTCCGTCTTCCACAGCTTCAGGGTGGCTGCTCGGCTGGGGCTTTTCGTGGATGTTCATGGCTCCAGGCCCAAAGGCTGCCTCCTTCCCGGCAAACGCATAGGCAAAAGCTGGCACCGGTCGACCTTGGCTGACGGCTACCTCCTGCCGCAGTCTCAGGTTGGTGCCGCGGAACTCCCCTTCAAAGGTGAGGAAGTAGATGCGGAACATGTAGAAGGCAGTGATCCCTGCCGTGAGGAAGCCCACCCCCCAGAGGGCCGGGTTGTGCTCAAAAACTGAAGCCAAGATCTCATCCTTAGACCAAAAGCCGGCAAAGGGCGGGATCCCACAGATGGCCAGCGTGCCAATTAAGAACGTAATGGCCGTAACCGGCATGTATTTGCGCAGGCCCCCCATCAAACGCATGTCCTGGGCCAAAACCGGGTCGTGGCCCACCACTGCCTCCATGCCGTGGATGACCGAGCCAGAGCACAGAAAGAGCAGCGCCTTGAAGTAGGCGTGGGTCATTAGGTGAAACAAGCTAGCCCCGTAGGCACCGGATCCCATGGCCATGACCATGTAGCCCAGCTGGGAAATGGTGGAGTAGGCCAAGCCTTTTTTGATGTCGTTTTGGGTGATGGCAATGCTGGCCCCCAAAAAGGCCGTGCCCGCCCCTGTCCAGGCGATGATGTCCATGGCCAGCGGGATCCCTTCCAGCACCGGGAACATGCGGGCCAAGAGGAATACCCCAGCCGCCACCATTGTGGCCGCGTGGATGAGGGCGGAAATGGGCGTGGGACCTTCCATGGCATCCGGCAGCCACACGTGTAGCGGAAACTGAGCCGACTTGGCCACCGGCCCCAAGAACACCAACACGGCAAAGAGGGCCACTAGGCTGCTGCTTACCGCCCCACTGGCCACCCTCTGTTCTAGATTGTGGGCCAGCTCCTCAAACCCAAAAGTGCCGGAGACCCAGTAAAAGCCCAAAATGCCTAGCAGCAGTCCAAAGTCCCCCACCCGGTTGACGACAAATGCCTTCTGGGCTGCCTCCGCTGCCGTCTGCCGGTCGTACCAAAACCCAATCAGCAGGTAGGAGCACATCCCCACCAGCTCCCAGAAAATGTAGATCTGCACCAGGTTGGGGCTAAGAACCAGACCCAGCATCGAGGAAGCAAATAGGCTCAGGTAGGCGTAGAAACGCACATAGCCGGGATCGTGGGCCATGTAGCCATGGGAGTAGATCTGCACCAAGAAGGCCACCGTGGTCACCACCACCAGCATCATGGCGCTCAGGTGATCCACGACAAAGCCCATGTCCACCGAGAAGGAGCCCGCCTGAGCCCAGCTAATGGTCTTGAGGACGGTTTCGTGCCCTTGCACCTGGCTGACCAAAAGGGCAAAGGCATGAACCATCGCCGTCCCGGTCGCGAACACACTCAAAAAGGCAGCCAGATCCCGGTTGGCCCTTGTCCAGGCGTTGAACACCAAAATGCCCAAGCCAAGTAGAAAAGCTGCCACCAAGGGATAGACAGGGATCAACCAGGCGTATGTGTAGATAAATTCCATAGCCAACGGTGCTGAACGCGTCCTCTTGCCGGAGTAAACCCTCCCTGCTGGCCGGTGAGCATCTGCCTACGGGATAGAGGCTGGCAGTTGCTCTGGGGCTTCTGACATTGTAAATCTTTGCAACACCATCAACGCCTCTCCTGCAACAAGATGCCCTGGCAGGCGCTACAACTAGAGCCAAAGGCGGTCAGTGGTCTGGAGAAAAGCCCATGAGCCTAAACCTGGTGACCCTAGTGGGCCGGGCGGGTATGGATCCGGAAGTGCGCTACTTCGAGTCGGGCAAGGTGGTGTGTACCTTTAGCCTGGCGGTAAACCGCTTCCGCAAAGGTGAAGACAAGCCCGATTGGTTTAACCTGGAGCTGTGGGGGCGCACCGCTGAAGTGGCCGGAGAATATGTGCGTAAAGGCAGTCTCGTCGGGGTGACGGGCAGTCTTAAGTTTGAGCGCTGGAAAGATAGATCCACAGGTGAGGAGCGCCAGCGGCCCGTTATTGCCGTAGAGCGGCTGGAGCTGCTGGGATCCCGTCAAGATCGCGAGCCTGAGCTACCGGTAGAGGAGCCGTTCTAAGTCCTCTCCAGCCGACGCTTGCACTCCCGCACCACCTCAGCCAAATCCTGGCTACACCAGGGGTAGCTTAAGGAAGGCCGCTGGATCACCAAGAGGGGGATCTCCAGGGTTTTGGCCACGGCCTGCTTAATGAGAAGACCGCCGGCTTCTCCAGAGTTCTTACTGATAACCACTTGGGGCTCTAGCTTCCGCCAAAGCTGCAGTTCCTCTTCAAAGCTAAGGGGCAAACGCCTGCCAATCACCCGCTCAGCAGCAATCCCAGCCTGCACTGCCTGGGAAACTGACTCCGGCAGCACCCGCGCGTACAACTGGCAGCGATTCTGCCAGGGGACAAACAAGGGCAACGGCTTCACTCCCACCGTCAAGAGCACCCGCCGTCCCGCCAGCACGCTCTCGGCTAGGACTGCCTGCCAGTCCGGCACTACCTGCACCCAGGGCTCTAGATTTTCCGAAGGGCGTTCGTAGCGCAGGTAGGGGATCCCAACTTGGGCTGTTACCTGAATGGCCAGTTGCGAGATCTGCTGGGCAAAGGGATGAGAGGCATCCACCAGCACGCCAATCCGGTACTCTCGCAGGAATTGTTCCAAAGATACAGCCGAGAAGCAAGTGACCATCACCTGACCCGGCAAACCCTGGTAGAGCCGGCTGCCCCTTTCCGTGGTAACCGTGGCTATCCAGGGGATCCCTTCTTGGCTAAGGGCCAGGGCTATGCAGCGGCTTTCACGGGTGCCGCCAAGGAGAGCTACCGCCCTTGATTTCCCGATTAAGCTCATGCCGTGTTGCCAAAGTTTTCTGCCCGTAGATACGATCGAGATCCAAAGGCTGGAGGCAGTTGACCATGATTGAGATGGAGGTGGCTGGGATTGCGGTTGATGCCGTTAACCAGAGCCCCATTGTCATCCTGCGCGATACCCATGGGCGTCGTGCTCTGCCTATCTGGGTAGGAAAAGCAGAAGCCAATGCCATTTTGCAAGCGTTGGATGATCAGAAGCCGCTCCGTCCCATGACCCACGATCTTATCCTCAACTCCTGGAAGGCCTGGGGAATCAAGCTGGAGCGGGTCATTATCCACGCCTTGCTGGACAACACTTTTTATGCGGTGCTGGTTACTGTTAGCGGTGACAAAAAGCAGGAGATCGACTGCCGTCCCAGCGATGGTATTGCCCTGGCTCTGCGAGCCCACGCCCCCATCTGGACGGTAGAGGAGGTCATTGCCGAAGCCTCGATCCCCATGAATCAGGATGCCGATGAAGCGGAGCGGGAGGCCTTCCGCAAGTTTGTGGAAAACGTAACGCCCAGAGACTTTATTCGCAACCGACCCCTTCCAGACTACCCGACGGATTCCCCCACAGAGGCAGACAGCTAAGTCACTGTCTTTTTTCCCCGTCTGCTGGAGTTGAGCTGGGTAGGGCAGGCGGTGGGCTGCCTGGAAAGCCTTTCTAAGGGTAGCCGCTAGGGGGACGTTTCCGCCTACAATCAAGCTAGAGCAGCCCTTTTGAGCAAGCTATGCCAACTCTGGAGCGGCCCAACCCCCAGCAGCCCTACCCAGAACCGGTCTACTCCCGTCGCCCCACCCGCACGGTGGCAGTTGGCGAGGTGTTGATCGGCAGCCAGCACCCAGTGGTGGTGCAGTCGATGATCAACGAAGACGTGCTCAATATTGACGCGGCGGTGGCTGCAATTCGCCGGCTGCACGAAGCGGGCTCGGAAATCGTGCGGGTTGCCGTTCCCAGCCTGGCCCACGCCAAGGCCATGGAGGTCATTCGGGAGAGGCTGATTCAAACCTACAAGCCAGTGCCGCTGGTGGCTGACGTCCACCACAACGGTCTCAAGGTGGCCCTGGAAGTGGCCAAGTACGTCGACAAAGTGCGCATCAATCCTGGCTTGTTCGTTGTAGAGAAGCCGCAGCCGGGGCGCACGGAGTACACAAAAGCTGAACTAGAGGCCATCCGCAGCGAGATCCGCGAGGCTTTTGTCCCCCTTGTACAGGCCCTCAAAGCCCAGAACAAAGCCCTACGCATTGGCGTCAACCACGGATCCCTCGCGGAGCGGATGCTCTTTCTCTACGGTGACACGCCTGAGGGGATGGTGGAGTCGGCTCTGGAGTATGCCGAGATCTGCGCTGAGCAAGACTTCCACAATGTAGTTCTCTCGTTCAAGGCTTCCCGTCCCCAGGTGATGTTGGCCGCCTACCGCTTGGCAGCTCGCCGCTTCGACGCCCTAGGGCTAAACTATCCCTTCCATCTGGGTGTAACCGAGGCTGGAGACGGAGAGTACGGCCGCATCAAGTCAGCGGTAGGGATCGGGACGCTCTTGGCTGAAGGGATTGGCGACACCATCCGCGTCTCTCTCACGGAAGCGCCGGAAAAGGAGATCCCGGTGGCCTACGGTATTTTGCAGGCTCTCAACCTGCGCAAGACCATGGTGGAATACGTGGCCTGTCCTTCCTGTGGGCGTACCCTCTTCAACCTGGAGGAAGTGCTGCAGAAGGTGCGGGCGGCAACCCAGCATCTGGTGGGCCTCGACATTGCCGTCATGGGCTGCATTGTCAACGGGCCTGGGGAAATGGCCGACGCCGACTACGGCTATGTGGGCAGGACGCCAGGAGTAATTTCCCTCTACCGCGGCAAAGAAGAAGTGAAAAGAGTACCGGAATCGGAGGCTGTCCAGGCTTTGATCGAGCTCATCAAAGCCGATGGTCGCTGGGTGGATCCGCCTGGAAGTCCCAACAATTAGCCAGCTCCCCTTCCTGTTAGCCTAGGAAGTACCTCGAGTAGCCGCCCTACTATGACCAGCACTCTTCGTCCCACTTTTAATACCGCCCGCTCCAGAGAGATCTTCGCCCGCGCCCAGCAGTTGATGCCCGGCGGGGTTAGCTCACCGGTGCGCGCCTTCAAGTCCGTGGGCGGGGATCCCGTCGTGTTTGACCGAGTCTCAGGGGCCTACGCCTGGGATGTGGACGGCAACCAGTACATTGACTACATCGGCAGTTGGGGGCCAGCCATTGTGGGCCACGCTCACCCTGAAGTCATCGAGGCATTGCGGCAGGCTCTGGAGAAAGGCACCAGCTTTGGCGCCCCTTCTGTTCTGGAAAACGAGCTGGCGGAGCGGGTGATCGAAGCGGTGCCCAGCGTGGAGATGGTGCGCTTTGTGAACTCCGGCACCGAAGCCTGTATGGCAGCGCTGCGCCTGATGCGGGCCTACACGGGCCGGGAAAAGGTGATCAAGTTCGAGGGCTGCTACCACGGCCATGCGGACATGTTCTTGGTCAAGGCTGGCTCGGGAGTGGCTACTCTGGGCCTACCGGACTCGCCAGGAGTGCCCAAGGCGGCTACTAGCGCTACGCTGACGGCTCCCTACAACGACCTAGAGGCGGTCAAGGCGCTGTTTGAGCAGTATCCTGATTCGATTGCCGGCGTGATCCTCGAGCCGGTGGTGGGCAACGCTGGCTTTATTCCACCGCAGCCAGGCTTTTTGGAAGGCTTGCGCGAGCTCACCCGAAAGTATGGCGCTCTGCTGGTGTTTGACGAGGTGATGACCGGCTTTCGCATCAGCTACGGTGGCGCCCAGGGCAAGTTTGGCGTCATCCCTGACCTGACCACTCTGGGTAAGGTCATTGGCGGTGGCCTGCCGGTAGGCGCCTATGGCGGTCGGCGGGAAATCATGGAGATGGTAGCGCCCGCGGGGCCAATGTACCAGGCGGGTACGCTGTCCGGCAACCCTCTAGCCATGACTGCCGGCATCAAGACGCTTGAGATTTTGCGCCGCCCAGGCACCTATGAGTATCTGGAGCGCATTACTGAGAAGCTGCTGACAGGGCTGCTGGAGATTGCCCGGGAGACTGGGCACGAAATGTGCGGAGGTTATCTGCCGGGCATGTTCGGCTTCTTTTTCACTGCCGGCCCAGTGCGCAACTACGAGGAAGCCAGGCAGTCAGACTTGCAAAAGTTTGCCCGTTTTCACCGCGGCATGCTGGAGCGGGGGGTGTATCTGGCGCCCTCGCAGTTTGAGGCGGGCTTTACTTCCCTGGCCCACACGGAGGCTGATGTGGAAAGAACCCTGGAGGCAGCGCGGGAGGTGCTGCGGGCCCTCTAGGCTCCTGCACTCGCTCTGGGCAGCGTTGGATTGGGGAGACCAGAGCCAGGTTCTTCCCTGGAGGCGGCTTAACGCTCTTCCCAGCCTTGGAGGGTAGGGGTTCTTCCTCTTGGCAAGCTACAGGGAGTGCATAGGGGTGCCCTAGGCAGAGGCCACTGCCCCTGGGAGGCACCGTTGCTCCAGCCCTCGTTCTTCAAATACGGCTAGAGGCCAGCTCCAGCTTGTGGAGAACTTTGCCTAGCGCCTTGCGCAGGACTCGAACCTGCAACCATCGACTTAGAAGGTCGGTGCTCTATCCATTGAGCTAGCAAGGCAGAATCCAGAGCCATTATAGCCTTGGGAAGCTTGCCTACCGGAAGGTCGGTTGCCCCAAGGGTCGTCAAAGAACCTTTAGCCCTATGATGACAAAGGCTTGCTTTCAACAGGTGCCTTCTGCGCCTACAGGAGGGATCCCTATGCCACTGCCCCCTGATCCTAGCTTCGTTGAGGAGAAGAAAGCCGTTCGCGTCCCTCCCGGCCTGGAATCCCTCTCGCCGGCGGCTAGACGCTTGCTGCGGCTCTACCACGGCGGCAGTTTCGTCTTTTTGGGCCTGCTGTGGCTGTTGGTCGGGATCCCTAGTCTTTGGGCGCTGCGGGCAGATCTCCTCCGCCTCTGGCAACACTTCACCTGGACGGGCCTGCGCTATGCCCTCTTTTACCGCCCTAGCTGGCCCACCTTTGGCCTGTTGCTTTGCGTCAGTTTCACCGTAGGGATCCTAGTTGCCCAAAGCCGCTACGAGCTGTTTGGGCTTTACCCCTTCGAGCGCCAGATGCTCGAGCAACAGTCCCGCTGGATCCTGTCTTTGCCTGCCTGGCACCCTCTGCGGCGCTGGCTGGTGTGCACCCTGGATCCCTGCCAACAGAAGCCATCCCGGCTGGCAAGGCCTCCCAGATGCTGACCTAGGAGGGGCTAGGAGCAGCAGCTATCGAGCGTTGCACAATCCGGGACAGACGAGCCTTACGACGAGCGGCGGTGTTTTTGTGCAGAACGCCTTTTTGGGCCGCTTTGTCGATGCGGCTAAAGGCAGCGCTCATTGCCGCCTGGATCTCTTGCAGGGTTTCCGACTGAGGGTTGGCCGCGTAGGCAGAAGAGAGGGAGATCACCTTTTTCATGAGCGCGCGCACCATGGCCTTGGTAGCCTTGTTGCGCAGTCGGTTTCGCTCGGCAATCTTGAGGCGCTTGATAGCGGATTTGGTACGTGGCATGGTTGAAAGGGAAGAACAGCGAAGATCTAGCATACCATCAGAGCCTAGAGTCCCACGAGTTCCTCCCCCAGCCGTCGGACGGGATCCCCATGTTTTGCGATTGCAGCTCCCTCATCCAGTTCAACCCGCCTGCCCTTTTCTATGGGGTTGCCGTTTGCGACTTGGATCGGGACGGGGCTTTTGAGCTATTTGTGTGTGGCTTCCGCGGCCCGAACCGGGTTTTGAAGTGGAACGGGCAGGCGCTGGTGGATCTGGTGGACGACACCCTGGCCGATGCGGGGCGCATGGCCATTGGGGTAGCTGCTGGCGACTTTGACGGTGACGGCCAAGAAGAACTCTACGTTTTGAATACCGATACTTTCGGCGGGCGCAAGCGCTTTGGGGATCGCCTCTTCGACTGGCAGGGCTCCCGCTGGGTGGATCTGTTCTCGCTGCCCCACAACCAAGATGCCCTCAACCTCACTGCCGGACGCTCGGTGGCCTGTGTGGATCGCCTGGGCCGGGGACAGTACGGGTTCTTCGTCGCCAACTACGGCGGCCCCATGCGTCTTTACGAGCTGGGCTCCAACCAGATGATCGCTGATGTAGCGCCCGAGGCGGGGGTGAACCGGATTACAGGTGGGCGAGGGCTGGTGGCCGTGCCTCTGGTCTCCCAGCGGATGGATATTTTCGCCGTCAACGAGCAGGGGCCCAATTTTTTGTTCCGCAACCGCGGGGATGGCACCTTTGAGGAAATCGCCGCCGAGGTGGGGCTGGCGGATCCCAACGAGCACGGGCGCGGCGTGGCAGCAGTGGATCTGGATGGCGACGGGCGGCTGGACTTGGTGTACGGCAATTGGGAAGGGCCGCATCGCCTCTGGATCCAAACCCCCAGTGGCATTTTCAAAAACGTGGCTCCCCCCGAGCTGGCCAGGCCCTCCCGCATCCGCACGGTCATCGCTGCCGACTTCGACAACGACGGCTACCCGGAGCTGTTTTTTAACAACATCGGTGAGCCCAACCGCCTGTTTGGCTGGCGCTCCGGCTCCTGGCAGGCTATCGATATTGGGGAGGCGGCTGAGCCCCAGGGACTGGGGACAGGCGCAGCGGTGGCGGATGTGGATGGGGATGGGCGCCTGGAGCTGCTCATTGCCCACGGGGAATCGGGCGCCCAGCCTCTAAGCTTTTACCGGCCCCTGGCTAATGCCAATAACTGGCTGAGGGTCTTGCCCCTAACTCGCCAGGGATCCCCAGCCCGCGGCGCTCTGGTGCGGCTAGTAACTCCTGGCCGCCTGCAGATTCGGCCCATCGATGCCGGCAGCGGCTACCTCTGCCAAATGGAGCCGGTGGCCCACTTTGGCCTAGGATCCGAGACGGTAGTCAAGGAAATCCAGATCCAGTGGCCGGACGGGAAGGAGGTGCAAGTGGTCAACCCCCCCGTTAACCAGCTCCTGCGGATCCCCTATCCTGGCTAGTCGCTAATCTGAAACATCGAACCCCACTTGGTGGGCAACTTGGATTCTGGCCCAGATCTGCTGCCAGCGATCCCAATCTGTGATCATTGATGCAACGTAGCCCCGCCCCATAGAGAAGTTGGGCTTTTTGACTGAGGTTGAAGCTGTTGGTGTGAGGGCCACATCTGAGCCCAGCCTGAGCAGAGGTTCGCCGTTGGTGAGGCGAAAACCATCGATCCCCAAGGGCAAAAACACCTCTCGAACCAGCGTGAGAATTTCTTCATCGGTCAAGCGCGCTGGGGCTTGCAGCCAGGTCAACTCTGCCTCGGCAGGCGCCAAACATAAAGCCGCTGGAAATAGCGCACCTGCTGGCTAACTAGCTCCTGCGGATCTCTATCCTATTCAGCTCTCCTGGCTTGATCTTTGCAGCGGCTTAGGTGCCGCAGCATGTAGCTTTCGAGCAGCATTCAGATCCCTGTCGATCTCCAGGCCGCACCTTTCACACCGAAACACCCGCTGGCAAAGTGGCATCTTCTGTCGGTGCCCACACCGTGAACACAGTTGGCTGGATGGTCACCACCACCAACTGACAGCCGTAGAGTTGGGCCTTGTACTCTAGCTGTCGCCGTTCGCGATAGCGGGACGGAGTCCTTAACTCATAGAAGCCACAATCGGCTAAAGATCCGGCCAGGCGGTGATTCTTGAGGAGGTTTTTTACCTGCAAGTCCTCAATCACCACCACCCGGTACTTCTTGGCCAAGTAGCTGGCCAGCTTGTGCAAGTTGTCTAGTCGTATGTCCGCCACCCGTTTGTGGGCCCTAGCAAGCTGCACCACTGCCTTCTTGCGGTTGGCGGATCCCTTTTGCTTGCGACTCAGCCGCCGATGCAGCCTCACCAAGCGCTTCTGGGCTTTGCGGTAGGGCTTGGGGTTATCAAACATTTCCCCACTGGCGCAGGTGGCCAGCTGGTTCCCGCCCGAGCCCACCCCTACCCCATCCCCCGTCTCCTCAACCTGCGGAGACAGGGCCTCGTACTTGTTCGCTTCAGCGGTGCGTAGCACTTAAGAGATGTACCACCGCCCAGCCCGCAGGCTGATCACGACGTTCTGGGGGGTGGCAGTAGGGGGGATCTCCGCACAGCGTAACCAGCCACTCACCAAGCGGGCCGGAGGCCTTAGATAGGTACCTTGATGCGGTTGCCGGAGATGTGGATGTTGCCTTCGAGATAAAAGCTGTCCCGTACCCCCTTGCGCTTGAAGCGGGGAAACCGGCCCAGTCCACTCCGCCAGCGTTTGTTCGCGTCAGCGGCGCGTAGCGCGCAGGCTTGCTCTAAGCTGCGGAGTGCCTGCTGCGGGGCGCACTTGGAGACTTGGTAGTACCAGGGGTTGGCCTTCTTGACCCCCACCACCAGCCGCTTGTGCAGGTCGTTCGCGACAGCGGTGCGGAGCACTTTGGCCGTGGGTAGTTTCGGCTTGGCCTCAATGGCCTGTTGGTAGATGGCCAGGCCCTAGTTGTAGGCACGGCGGGCTACACCGGCATGTTGGGCTGTCAGTGTCCGCTGTTTGTTGTTGAGCCTGAGCTCAGTCTTGCTCGCGTTAGCGGCGCGGAGCGCAAAGCCTAGCAGCACTTGCCCCCTAGAGGAACCCTGTCCCGCTAGCACGAGGAGGAATTCACTTCAGCTTTCGTGAGCCTTGAGGCCTGCCGTTGTTATTAAGATTCTCAGTGTGTTGGCATGAGCAGTGATAAGCTTCTCGGCCTGCTGGTGTCGGCCCTCCCAAAGCTCTGGTTGCAGCTCTTGGGGGACAGATTGGTCTGGACAACCCAGCTTTCTCTGTCAGGTTGCAAGAGGCGGCATTTCTCGAGGGCGAGCAAAGCCCTTTGAGCTGTTCTCATCCCGGGATAAAAGCCGAGATTTACCACTTGCTCAAGAGTGTAGGGGCACTCGGCGGGCAGGTCGTCTTCAGCAAGCGGTGTTTCCTTTACTACGAGCAGGATCCCGTCTTGGTAAGCCTCTGCCAGAGCTGCCGCCAGCTCCGGTTTGAGGCTAGGACTCTCTTTGAGGAGTCGCTGAATTTGGCGGCGTTGCTCGCTAAGGGTTGCTCGCCAGCTTTTACCTCGCAAGTGAGGTTGGAACTGCCATTTCAGCAAATGGCCTAGCAGGATCCCCAGTCGATTGACTAGTTCCCGGCGCTCCTGCCTGCCCAAAGCCTCAATTTCCTCTGCCAAATGAACTCTGTCCAGTCGCTCCAACTGCCCTGACCTCAGCAGTGCCGCCTGCTCCTGGGTCCAGGCATAGAAGTCGCGCTCGTAAAGCTGCATACTCACTCCTATTTTTCAGGGTAAAAGCTGGGATCCATCACTTGCTCAAACGTGTAGGGACACTGATCAGGCAAATCCTGTAGAGAGAGGGGCGTTTCTCTCACCACCAGGAGCAGTCCTTTGCGATAGGCC
Source organism: Synechococcus sp. O70.1 (assembly GCF_047462215.1). Classification (NCBI taxonomy): domain Bacteria; kingdom Bacillati; phylum Cyanobacteriota; class Cyanophyceae; order Synechococcales; family Synechococcaceae; genus Synechococcus; species Synechococcus sp. O70.1. The sequence continues at coordinate 60,591 of NZ_JANSIT010000004.1, forward strand.
TTCTCCATCGCTTCAGCTAGATAAGATTTGAGGCTGGGACTCTCCGCAATGAGTTCCTGGATATCCTGCCGCTGTTCGATGATCGTAGCCTGCCAGCTTTTACCGCGAAGCTGGGGCTGAAACTGCCACTTGAGGAGGTGTCCCAGCAGGATCCCCAGTCGATTGACCAGTTCCCGGCGCTCTTGTCTACCCAAAGCCTCGATTTCCTCTGCCAAGTGCTCAGTATCTAGCTGCTCCAGTCGGCCCGTGCGCAGCAGCGTCGCCTGCTCCTGGGTCCAGGCATAGAAGTCACGCTCGTAAAGCTGCATGTCCACCCCCGTCTGGTTTCAGCTGCTGGGCCTTGCCTGTGAAAAGATTCGTTTGAGCCAAGAGTCCGCTAGACTAAAACCTGGACATCCCTTTTGCAACTCTCACTTCTATGGCCGACCCTCTCACCCCTCAGGTTAGCGAGCGCATCTGCAAGCACATGAACGAAGACCACGCCGATGCCCTAGCGCTCTATGCCAGAGTCTTCGGTCAGGTGGAAGGGGTGACCCAGGCCCGCATGCAGGCTATCGACTCGGAAGGGATGGACTTGCAGGTAGAGGTTGACGGAGCCGTACAAACGCTGCGCATTTCCTTTGATCACCCTCTCAAGGATTCCGAAGATGCCCACCACACCCTGATTGCCATGCTGAAACAAGCACGCGCTCGGGTTAAGCAGGGCAGTGTCTAGGCTGAGTCTCCTTGCCCGTGCATCTGTCTGCCTCAAGTAGCTAGCCGAGGCCCCGAGCAAGGGACGGATCTAGGTAGCCTGCTGCAGGAGCAGATCTAGCTTGCCCTGGGCCTCAAGGGCGTAGAGGTCGTCGCAGCCGCCGATGTGCTGGTTGTTGATAAAAATCTGGGGTACCGAACGGCGCCCGTTGGCCCGCTTGGCCATCTCCGCTCGCGCTGCCTCGTCCCCATCAATGGCGTATTCGATGTACTTGACTCCCTTGCGGTCTAGCAGTTGCTTGGCGCGAATGCAGAAGGGACAAAAACGCCATGTGTAGATCTCAACAGCCATAGGGAGAGAACGAACGCTTTCACATAGCCTAACATTTCAGTTGGCCTCCTTCCAGTTGTGGCCGATTTGGATATCCACCACCAGCGGTATGGAGAGGGGCACTGCCCCTTCCATTTCTCTTTGAATGAGTGGCTGTAAGTCCTGCCATTCTGAGGGCTCTACTTCAAACACCAGCTCGTCGTGAACCTGCAAAAGCAAACGCGAGCGAAAGTTCTGCAGCTTTTCCTGCAGGCGAACCATGGCCACTTTGATGATGTCTGAAGCGGATCCCTGAATGGGGGCGTTCACGGCAGCCCGCAGCTCAGCTTGCTTGCGATGGCCCGACAGCTGAGACAAATTGGGGAAATAGCGACGGCGGCCCAAGATGGTTTCCACATAGCCATGTTCTTCCACAAAGGCTTGGGTGGCGCGGAGATAGGCAAAAACGCCAGCATAGCGCTCGTTAAATCGCCGCAAAAATTCCTTGGCTTCTGCCAGAGATACGCCAGCAGTGCGGGCAAAACGCTGCGCCCCCATGCCGTAAATAACTCCATAATTGATTGTCTTGGCAAGGCGACGTTCTTCGCTAGTTACCTCTTGTTTTTCAAAGAGCAAGCGAGCGGTAAGGGTGTGCACATCTTCCCCTGAGCGAAAGCCCTCGATGAGCGTTGGCTCTTGGCTGAGGTGGGCCAAGATGCGCAGCTCAATTTGCGAGTAGTCAGCTGAGGCCAACAACCACCCCTCCTGGGGAATGAAGGCCTGGCGAATGCGGCGGCTGAACTCGCTGCGGATGGGGATGTTTTGCAGGTTGGGGTTAGAGGAGCTGAGTCGGCCAGTAGCGGTAACAGTCTGGTTGAAGTTGGTGTGCACCCTGCCCGTATCGCGTCTTACCAGAGCTGGCAGCGCGTCCACATAGGTGGATTTGAGCTTGGCCAGAGTGCGGTACTGGAGAATCGTTTCAACAACTGGGTGATCTCCTTCCAGCTTCTCCAAAACCGAGGCATCGGTGGAGTAGCCGGTGGCTGTCTTGCGAGTTTTTCGGATATCTAGCTTTAGCTTTTCAAAAAGCAGGGATCCCAGTTGCTTGGGAGAGTTGAGGTTAAAAACCTCGCCTGCTTGAGTGTAGGCTTTCTGCTCCAGAGTCTGCAGCTCTTTCTCCAGTTCCTGAGAAAACTGCTTGAGAAACTCAGTGTCGATGCGGATGCCGACCCACTCCATTTCTTCCAAAACATGAGCCAAGGGCAGCTCCACCTGGATAAAAAGATTCCAGAGACGTGGGTCAGTTTGCTGTAGCTTTTCGGTGAGGATGGGCACCAAACGATAGGCGCAGTAGGCGTCGGTTCCGCAATATTCTGCCACTTTGGCAATGGGCAGATCGGCAATGGACTCTGCTTTGCCCAGCAGCTTTTCGTAGTTGGTGGTGGGTAAATTTAGATAGGTAGCTGCCAAATCAGCCAAGTTGTGGCTAGCTTCTGGATTGAGCACATAGCTAGCCAACATGGGATCAAATTGGATCCCTTGTAGGCGAATGCCATGAGCGCGAAAAATGCTGAGATCATACTTGCAGTTTTGCAGGCTTTTGGGGCGACTGGGATCCTCCCAAATGGGCTGTAGGCTCTGTTTGACTAGGTTCCAGTCCAAGTTGGATCCCTGGCGGTGGCCAATGGGCAAATAGGCAACATCCCGCTCCGACCAACAGCAGCCAATCCCCACCAGTTGGGCGTCGCGGGGATCTAGACTCGTGGTTTCCGTGTCCCAGGCTACGATCCCGGAGCAAGCCAACAGCTCCTGCCGCAACCGCTCCAACTGCTCAGGGGTATCCACAATGCGTACCGGCGGCAGAGAAGGGGGGGGATGTGCAGCAAAATCAAACCAAAGGGCCTCGTCGTCGGCAGAGCCATTCTTTGAACCTGTCCTGGCTTCAGGGACTTGGGCTGGGATCCCGCCCAAAGTGGCTTGCAGCTTGCGCACTTGAGCAATGAAACTGCGAAACTCTAGTTTCTCCAAAAGCGGCAGCACTTCCGCCGGGTCAAACCCGGTCAGCCTCATGCTCTCCCAGTCGGGCAAAAGGGGGACATCACAGTGAATCCGAGCCAGAAATTGGGAGTGCTGGGCTGCGGCGATCCCTTCCTTGAGGTACTGCTGGACTTTGCCAGGGATCTCCTCCAGATGGTTGAAAATCTCCTCCAAGCTGCCGTAGCGCTGTAAGAGCTCTGCCGCTCGCTTGGGGCCGATCCCCTTGACGCCGGGAATGTTGTCGGAGGGGTCACCACAGAGGGCTTTGTAGTCGACCACTTGCCAAGGCCAGATGCCCAATTTCTCTTTGACCTCTTGGGGGCCAAATTCGCTGACGCGATCTTTGCTGTTGAGATGCAGAACCCGAATTCTTCCCTCGGGGTCAATCAACTGAAAGAGATCCTGGTCGCCGCTTAAGATCTGCACCCGATACTCTTGGGGGGCAAGCCTGCAGAGTGTACCCAGAATATCGTCGGCCTCAAAGCCGGGCACTGCCAAAATCGGAATGCGCAGCGCCGCCAACACCTGCCTGAGGTTTTCCACATCCTCAATAAACTCCGGCGGCGTTTCCGGACGGCCTGCTTTGTAGGTTTCATCGGCCTCGTGGCGAAAGGTGGGCTGCCGGGTATCAAAGGCAACAGCTATGTGGGTGGGGGGGTATTTCTCCAAGACCTCCAGTAGCGATTTCAAAAAGCCAAAGCTGACACTGGTCGGGATCCCAGTGGAGGTGCGCAAGCCCCCCTCGCGGCTATGGGCAAAGGCGTAAAAAGAGCGGTAGGCCAGGGAGTGGCCATCGACCAAAAGCAGCCTCGGAGGGTGGGAAGCCATCGGCCAAGACCAAGAACTGAGTCCAGCCTATCGTTTGCTGCCCCCTAGGGCCGCCAGGGAAACTGGCGAAAGTTGGGAGGACGCTTCTCCAAAAAAGCGCGTCTGCCCTCGGCAGCTTCCTCGGTCATGTAATACAAGAGCGTCGCGTCTCCCGCCAGCTCCTGCAGTCCCATCTGGCCGTCGCAATCGGCGTTGAAAGCAGCCTTGAGGCAGCGGATGGCCAGAGGACTGTGTTGGAGGATCTCCCGCGCCCAGCGGATCCCTTCGGCTTCCAGTTCCTCCACCGGCACCACCGCATTGACCAGGCCCATCTCCAGGGCTTGCGCTGCGGTGTACTGGCGGCAAAGAAACCAGATTTCGCGCGCTTTCTTCTGGCCCACCACCCGCGCCAGGTAGCTGGCCCCAAAGCCGCCGTCAAAGCTGCCCACCCGTGGCCCGGCCTGGCCAAAGATGGCGTTGTCGGCAGCGATGGTCAGGTCGCAGATGAGATGCAAAACATTGCCCCCACCAATGGCGTAGCCGGCCACTAGGGCAATCACCACCTTGGGCAGGGAGCGGATGATGCGCTGGAGATCCAAGACGTTAAGACGGGGAACCCCGGCCTCATCCAGGTAGCCGGCCTCTCCCCGCACGCTCTGATCCCCGCCGGCGCAGAAAGCATACTTTCCATCCGTATGGGGCCCGGCGCCCGTCAAGAGCACGACTCCAATACTGGGATCCTCCCGCGCATCCAGAAAGGCATCAATCATTTCGACGATGGTCTTGGGGCGGAAGGCATTGCGCTTGTGGGGCCGGTTGATGGTGATCTTGGCGATGCCGTCCGTCTTCTCGTAGAGGATGTCTTCGTAGAGCTTGGCCGTCTGCCACATGGTGTCCAGAGTCCCAACTGCCCTCCCATTATCCCGCTAGGGGGTGGCCCGGAGGAGGGATCCCAACAGCCCTTCCAGGGTGTACTCCTGAGCCACCACATCTGCCCGCCCTAAGACCTTCTTGCAGGTTTCCGCCGTTTTGGGGCCGATGGCGGCAATCTGGACCGGCGGATCCCAGACTTCAGGGCCTAGCCCTGCCTGGCGCAGGAGGTGGGCAAAATGCTGCACCGTTTTGGAGCTGGCAAAGGTGAGAATATCCACCTGGCGATCTTTGAGAGCCTCCACCACCTGGGGATCCGCCGCTGCCGGACAGGTCGATTGATAAGCGGCCACCTCCACCACCTCGGCTCCGCGTTGCCGCAGCCCCTGCACCAGCTCCTCCCGGCCTCCAGATTCGACGCGGGGAAAGAGGATGCGCTGCCCCTGCACCGGCTCCGGCCAAATGGGCAGCAAGGCTTCGGCCACAAACTCGGAAGGCATCAAATCTGGGCGGATGCCATACTGAGCCAGCATCGCCGCCGTTTTGGATCCCACCACCGCCACTTGCAGGGAGTGGAGCGCCCGGCTATCTCGCCCCTGCTGCTGCAGCCGCTCGAAAAAAGCCTGCACCCCATTGGCCGAAGTCAGCAGCAGCCAGTTGAACTGTTGCAAGTTGGCAATGGCGGTGTCCAGGGGATCCCAACTGCTAGGAGGCTGGATCACCAGGGCAGGCATCTCCACCACCCGCGCCCCCTGAGCCCGCAGCAGCTCGCGAAAAGCCGGCGACTGCCCCTCAGCACGGGTGACCAGCACCGTCTTGCCTGCCAAAGGAGCCGGTGGCGGCAACGGTGGGATCCCCAGCAAAAATTCCTGCCGCAGCCGCACCACCTCGCCCACTATCAATAGCCCCGGCAACCTTTCCCCAGCCTCCGGCTCTACCCCTTCCCCCTGCTGCAGCTCCGCCAAGGTGCCCACCCAAACCCGCTGCTCCGCCTGCCCCGCCCCCCAGATCAGGGCCGCCGCTCGCTCCGGCGGGATCCCCGCTGCCATCAACTGGGCCGCAATCTGCTGCCGCTGCCGGGATCCCATCAAAATCACCAGCGTATCCAACTGGGCCAGAGCGCCCCAGGGCAGAGCCTCCAGCTCATGGGCGGTGAGAACAGCAAAGGCGCGGCTCAGGTGTTTATCGGTCAACGGGATCCCAGCCCACAAAGGGCCGGCTAGGGCCGACGACAAGCCTGGCCAGATCTCAAACGGACAGCCTGCCTCCCGCAGGGCCTGCACTTCCTCACGGGCGCGGCCAAAGATCAAGGGATCCCCCGACTTGAGGTGAACCACCTGCTTGCCTTCTCGGCAGCGCTGGATGAGCCAGCGAATGCCCTCCTGCAAACCCGCTTCTCCGGAACGTCGCCACACCTGCGCCTGCGGGGGCAGCTCTGCCAACAGGCGCTCGTCCACCAGCTCATCCACCCAAACCGCCTCGGCCTGCCGCAGGATCTCCAGCGCCCCTTGCGTCAGACCCGCCCGCCCGCCCAGCCCCGCTCCCACCAGATACACCTTGCCCATGGGGATGTGTTGCTGTCTCTGGTCTCAACTATCCCATCCTGCCGCAAAAGCAGGATCTTAGCCCCCTCTCTCCAATCTTCCAGCTAGGCTAAGAAGAGCCCTGCCCCTTGACGGAAAAGCGTGGAAGCCCATGGCTAACGCCGTTGCAAAGCCTTGGCCGCGCCGGCAGTTTCTGGCTGCTGGAGCTGCTCTACTGGCGGTGGGAGCGGGATCCCGCCAATCCCGGCCTCTGCGGCTAGTAACCAACTGGTATGCCCAAGCCGAACACGGCGGCTTCTACCAAGCCCTGGCCCTGGGCATCTACGCCGACTACGGCCTGCAGGTAGAAATCCGCATGGGGGGAACGGCGGTCAACGTGCTGCAACTCCTGGCGGGGGGGGCAGCAGACTTCGTCCTCGGCGGCAGCCCTGACGCCCTGGCCGCCCTGCAATCCGGGATCCCGGTGCTCACCGTGGCTGCCTTTTTCCAAAAGGATCCCCAGTGTCTCTTGGCCCATCCGGGGGTGGGCATTGAGCGCCTAGAAGACTTGCGGGGCAAGCCCATCTGGGTCTCGCCAGGGGCCAACCTCACCTACTGGCCGTTCTTGCGGGCCAAATTTGGCTTCACCGACGACCAAAAGCGCCCCTACAACTTCAGCCTCACCCCCTTCCTGCTCGACAAGTATTCCGCCCAACAGGGCTATGTCACCTCCGAGCCCTTCCGCGTGCGCCAGGAGGGCGGTTTTGATCCCGTCGTCTTTCTCTTGGCCGACTACGGCTATTCCCCTTATGCCACTACCCTGGAGACCACCCGCCCCTTTGCCGAACAGTACCCTGACCAAGTGCGCAAGTTTGTGGCCGCCTCCATTGAAGGGTGGCAAAGCTACCTAGAGGATCCCCGCCCCGGCAACCGCCTCATCCGCGAGGACAACCCCAACATGAGCGAGGCCCTCTTGGCCTACGCCCACCAGGCCCTAAAAGACTACGGCCTCCTCACTGCCGGCGACGCGGCTACCCTGGGGATCGGCGCCATGACCCACCAGCGCTGGCAGACCTATTTTCAGGAAATGGTTGCCCTGGGAGTTGTCGAAGCTGGCTTGGATGTCCAGCAAGCCTACACCCTTGACTTTCTTCCTAGCCAGAGTGCTTAATACCGCCAAGCTTGGCGGCGTCGGGTGGGGCAGAGGGTCGTTGCCAAAGTGCGGCAGCACTCCGCCGAGTCGATAGCATTGAACCCTGCTAGACCAAGATGTATCTGGAGGGGGGATACTGGCGGGCTTCTTCTTGGTGCTCTCAGGACGGGATCTAGTCTGCGTACAGACCACCTCTCAACCGCTTTCTCCTCGGCGCCGCCCAGCAGCTGCACAGCTGTGAAGGATGGGTTCGCAAAGGCCTCTCCCACGATGAGATTTTGGATCGGCTCACCGTCAGGGTATCCCTACCCCCCTGGCAAAAATTTCGACCCTTTGTCAAGCTTCTCTGGCCCTCGCAGTCGGCAAGCGCCCAACTAACTGGCCCCTGGGATTGCAATTGCTAAGAAAGTTAGCTCTCCTTGGGATCCCCGCGTAATATATTTTTTCACACGCTCCCCGCCAAATTCGCCATCCTGAAAATAGGAGCTATCTCAAGCTTTGAGAGTTGGCGAGGGGAGAGAAAAAATGGAAGCCTGCGAACGTAGCCAAATCATTGCTTCGGAGTGGATGATCGACAGCCAAAACCCGGTTCACTCTATCTCCCGTCTGAAGCAGCGGGGAACCTACTCCGACATCACCCTATGGTGGCTGGTGGTGCAACTCAACCTGATGGAACACAACTCTATTCCTTCCGATCCTCGCTAGAGTTAACACCCCCAGCAGGGTTGAAGACATCCTCCCCCTCAAGTCCAAGCTCAAACATTAAAAAAAGCAAAAGAAGAGCTGAAAAGTACCAGCTCTTCCTGTTCAGCAAGCCGCAAAGTTCTCAGTTACGGGTGGGCAGCGCTGCTACCTGAGCTGGTTGCGCTGGCAAAAGGGGCCGCTGGGCAATTTCCGTTGCCAGGGCACTGCGCAAGTGGGCTGCCACCGCCACCGTTGTCACATCATAGCTCTGGATAGCCAAACGTGGGTAGAAGCCAATGCCAAGAATTGGCAAGAGCAGGCAGAGGGCCACTGCCATTTCCCGCGGGCGCAGATCGCCCGGGTACTCTTCCAGCACCAGGCTGGGATCCGAAGGGCCATAGAAAGTCTGCCGCAGCAGAGAAAGCAAGTAGACAGGCGTCAAGATAAGACCCACTGCCGCCAGCAGCGCCACCCCTGCTTTGAAGGCTGGTGCATAGGCATCGCTGGTGGTCAAGCCCAAAAATACCGTCAGCTCGGCCACAAAGCCGCTCATCCCCGGCAGCGCCAAAGAGGCCAAAGCTCCTGCCGTAAACAGGGCAAAGGTCTTGGGCAGTTGCTTGGCCAATCCTCCCAACTTCTCCAGAAAAAGGGTGTGGGTGCGCTCATAGGTGATCCCTGTTAGGAAGAAGAGCACCGCCGCGATCAGCCCGTGGGAGATCATCTGCAGCAGAGCACCATTAAGCCCCAGCTCCGTAAAAGTTGCCATGCCAATCAACACAAAGCCCATGTGGGCAATGGAGGAGTAGGCCAGCCGCCGCTTGAGGTGGTTTTGTCCCAAGGCCGCCAGCGCCCCATAGATGATGTTCACTGCCCCCAGCACCGCCAGCACCGGGGCAAAGTACACGTGGGCCTCCGCTAGGAGATTCGCGTTTAGGCGGATGAGGCCATAGCCCCCCATCTTGAGCAGTACCCCGGCCAGGATCATAGAAATGGGCGCCGAGGCTTCGCTGTGGGCATCGGGCAGCCAAGTGTGGAGGGGAAAAATCGGGAGCTTGACCCCGAAGGCCATGAGGAAAGCCGTATACGCCAAGATCTGCAGGGCCAGCGGGTAGGACTTAGCACCTAGCTCTGCCATCTCCAGGCTAAAGCCCTCGCCAGCAAAGGCCATTGTCAGGGATCCCACCAAGATAAAGATCGAAGCAGCGGCGGTGTAGAGGATGAACTTAGTGGCAGCATACTGGCGCTGCGGCCCGCCCCAGATGGCGATGAGGAGATAAACAGGCACTAGCTCAATCTCCCACATCAAGAAAAAGAGGAGCAGATCCTGCGCCAAGAACACACCCACCTGGGCGCCGTACAGGAGCAGCAGCAAAAAGAAAAATAGACGCGGCTTGTAGGCCACCTCCCAAGCTGCCACAATCGCCAAAGTCGTAATCAAGCCCGACAGCAGCACCAGCGGGAAGGACAGGCCGTCCACCGCCAGCGACCAGTGGAACCCGATCTGGGGCACCCAGGCGTAACGCTCGGCCAGTTGCAGCGAAAAATCCCGCAGGTCGTAGTGCCACCCAAAGATGTAGGCCATCAGGCCCAAATCCAAAGCCCCCACGGCAAGGGCATACCAACGCGCCCAGCGGCTCTGGGGAAGCAGGGGGATCCCGAAGGCACCCAGCAGCGGCAGGAGCACCAGGGCCGACAGCCAAGGAAACTCAAGAGGACTGCTCATGATTGAGAATAGGTACTTATACTCAACATCTCAATGATATGAAGCTATGTAAACAAATGGAAAGCAACCTTTACAAAAAAATCTGCGCAAGAGCGCAGACCTGGACAAGGTTTCTCTGATGGTAAGCATCAAGGCTTGGCAAGAGGGCGGCAATGGCGGCCCAAGTGCAAGCTGCACTGCCCCAATGCCTAGCTACTCATCCTCGGCAAAAACAAAGCGGTGCAATTCGTCCAGGGTGGGCTCTGGGCTTTCCAGGGCAAAAAGGACTGCGTCTTCCACTACGGCGCTCACTTTCTCGTGAATGGCCTGGAAGTCCGCCTCAGTCATCAAGTTGTGTTCCAAGGCGTAGCGCTCCAGGCGTTTGATGGGATCCCGCTGCCGCCAAAATTCCTTTTCTTCGGGGCTGCGCAGCTCGTCGGGGTCAGCCAGAGAGTGGCCGCGGAAGCGGTAAGTGAGGCACTCCAGGAGAGTGGGGCCTTCTCCGGCACGGGCGCGGGCGATGGCCTGTTGAGCTGCTTCCCGCACTGCCAGCACGTCCATGCCGTCTACTTGGTAGCCAGGCATGCCAAAGGCTGGGCCCTTGAGGTAGATGTCGGTTACCGAAGTGGCACGCCTGTGGGCCATGCCAATAGCCCAGAAGTTGTTCTCCACCACGTAGACGATAGGCAACTTCCAGAGGGCGGCCATGTTGAGACATTCGTAAAATTGGCCGTTGTTGCAGGCCCCATCCCCAAAAAAGCAGACGGTTACCTGGTCAGTGCCGCGGTACTTGGCCGAAAACGCTGCCCCTGTAGCCACAGGGATCCCTTCGGCCACAAAGGCATAGCCTCCCAAAAAGTTGTGCTCTGCCGAAAACAGATGCATGGAGCCGCCCCGACCCTTGCTGCAGCCAGTGGCCTTGCCGAAGAGCTCCGCCATCACCGCTCGCGGCGGGATCCCAGCGCTGAGGGCATGCACGTGATCCCGGTAGGTGCTGCAGATATAGTCGGTGGGCTTGAGCGCCTTGATCACCCCCGTGGACACAGCCTCCTGCCCGTTGTACAGGTGCACAAAGCCGAACATCTTGCCCTTGTAGTACATCTCGGCGCACTTGTCCTCAAACAGGCGGCCCAGCACCATGTCTTCGTAGAGCATTCGAGCCTCTTCGGCGGAGATGCGGGGACTAGCCACGGGAGGGGTAAGTTCCTGAACCATTCTGAAATTCAATTGAGGGTAACCCGTTCTTGCAGTTTTTCAATTATCCCACGCTCAGGAACACCTGCGATCCCGCCAACTGGAGATCGAGGGGGATCCCAGCGGTAGACTGAAAGGTTAAGGCAGGAGGCATTGCCGTTGCAGCAGCCACGTCGAAGTCAAAACTCCGTCCCGCTGAGGCGAAGACCTCAAGAGCAGGCACCCTGGCAAGGGTCTCGGGCGGCTGGGATCTCTCCCCCGAACCGGAACGGCTGGCCAACATAGCGGGGTGCGCCTATGGGAGCCCGTTGGGTTAGCGGTTTCGTGGCGGTGCTGTTTGCCCTGACGGTTACCCTGCTAGGGGGCTGGTACTTCACGGCAGCCCTTGGGCTGATTATTTTTCTGGCCCAACTGGAGTTCTTTCGGCTGGTACGGGCTAAGGGCAATGCACCGGCCATGCGCACCACCATGTTTTCCAGCCAGGTGCTGGTGATTTTGCAGCAGGTCAAGCCCGAGTGGACCAGCCCTGCTTTTATTGTGGCGGGATCCATCATCTGTTTTTATTTGCTCTTTAAGCCCAAGGTGGCCACCATTGCCGATATTGCCACCTCAATTTTGGGACTGTTTTACTGTGCTCTGCTGCCCAGTTTTTGGATTCGGGTCAGGGCTTTGTCTTTATCCAAGGGCATTGGCGAAGGGCTATGGATTACGCTGTTGGCCATTGGCTGTGTCATTGCTGCCGATGTAGCGGCCTACCTGTGTGGTCGGGCCTTTGGGCGCACCAAGCTCTCCACCCTCAGCCCTAAGAAGACGGTGGAAGGGGCAGTGGCCGGGATCGCAGCCAGCATGGCCCTGGCTATGCTGGGAGCCCACTACCTAAACTGGCCCTGGAGCTGGCTGAGCGGCAGCGTGTTGGGGTTTTTGATTGGGTTAACTAGCCTGCTGGGGGATCTCACCGAGTCCCTCATGAAACGGGATGCGGGAGTAAAAGACTCCGGGGATCTCATTCCCGGCCACGGCGGCATTTTGGATCGGGGCGATAGCTACGTCTTTACCGGGCCGCTGGTGTTTTACTTTATGGAATGTCTGGAATGGCTCAACGCCTATTTCAGCCAATAATCGGGTTTTGTTCCTCAGCCTTCCTTTGCCGCATCTCCAAGATGACTTGTCTGACGTTTTCCAGACAGCAAAATCCCTGCGGGTTGTTCACCTGACAGCCACAGCCCCTGGCTTTGATGTGGTCGGCAATCCCCTCGAGGATAGCCTGGGGCGTTTTGGATCCCTGGAGCTCTTGCCAAATGCGCCGGCGCGTCCATCCAAAACAGTAGCAGACAGGCACGTCCTCGCCACTTTCTTTTTGAAAGACGGGAACCTTGAGGTCGTCAACCCCAAAGCTTTGACCTTCCTCAGAAAAATAGACGACGGGGCAAAGGGGATCCCGACAAAACGCATAGCTGGCGTTAGCATTAAGTTGCTCCAAAGCCTGACAAGACAGAAGGCTCTTCAGCGTCATCAGTTGAATCGGGATCCCTTGCTCCCCGCTCTTTGGACACAAGGGCTTCCAAGCATTAGCAGAAAATGGGAAAAAGGGTTCTCTTGTCATGGGTTATTAAGCTATTGCTGTTGAAAGATAGCGCAAGAGGAACTTTTCTCCTGCTCAGAAAATTGTTGTTGACACTTTTCAATGAGTGTCGATAACTCCCCTCTGAGTTCCTGGAGATGGGCGATTGACTTGTCGATTTGTCTTAGTTTTTCAGTTAGCTTTACGTACACCTGCCAACAGGGCAGGGCTTGCCCGTTCTCCTGAAGCAGGAGCAATTCTTTGATCTCGGCCAGGGTAAGTCCCAAAGCCTTAGCGCGGGCAATGAAAGCTAGCCGCTCCAGCTCAGCTTCTCCGTAGAGGCGGTAGCCCCCCTCTGTCCTACGGGGCTTGGGGATGAGCCCCAGGCGCTCGTAGAAGTAGAGGGTTTGGGGGCTGATGCCCAACTTCTCGGCTACCTGACCCACCCGCAGCAGCTCAGACATGCCGGGTTCTCTACCCTCTCTCCAGAAGCTCTCTTAGCCTAAACCCTGTAGCTAACTACAAGGTCAAGAGAGATCCCCAGCAAAGCCCACCCCCCCAAAAGGAAACCCGACGGCTGGGAGTAAGCTTGCTAACCTAGTTAGGGTAGTCCTTTGAGCAACCCAGCCCCCGCATGACTGCTGCACCTTCCCTCGCCAACCTGCCCAGCCAGTACAACCCCTTCGAGACCGAGCCGAAGTGGCAGCGCTTTTGGGAGGAAAAGGGGTTTTACGTGGCGGATCCCAAGGCGCCGGGGGAAGCCTTCAGCATGGTGCTGCCCCCGCCCAATGTCACGGGCAGCCTGCACATGGGCCATGCCTTTGCCTTTACCCTGCCGGATGTGGTGGTGCGCTACAAGCGCATGCGCGGCTACAACGTCCTCTGGCTGCCGGGCACGGATCATGCCAGCATTGCCGTGCACACCATTCTGGAAAACCAACTGCGCCAGGAGGGCAAGAGCCGCTTTGACCTGGGCCGCGAGGCTTTTCTGGAGCGGGCCTGGGCCTGGAAGGAGAAGTCGCAGGGCACCATCAAAAGCCAACTGCGGCGGCTGGGCTTGTCGCTGGACTGGACACGGGATCGCTTTACTCTCGATGAGGGGCTGAGCCGGGCAGTTACGGAAGCCTTTGTCCGCCTCTACGAAGCAGGGCTCATCTATCGGGGCGAGTATCTGGTCAACTGGTGTCCGGCCACCCAGTCGGCGGTCTCCGACATCGAGGTGGACAACAAAGAGGTCAAGGGCCACCTCTGGCATTTCCGCTACCCCTTGGCCGCCGACCCCAGCCAGTACCTGGTGGTGGCCACCACCCGCCCTGAGACGATGCTAGGGGATACAGCCGTGGCGGTTAACCCCCAAGACGAGCGCTACCGCCATCTCATCGGCCAGTTTGTTCGGCTGCCCATCAAGGATCGCCTTATCCCCATCATTGCCGACGAGTATGTGGATCCCACCTTTGGGTCTGGATGCGTCAAGGTTACCCCAGCCCACGACCCCAACGACTTTGAGATGGGCCAGCGCCACCAGTTGCCCTTGATCAACATCCTCAACAAGGACGGCACCCTCAACGAGAACGGGGATCCCTTCACTGGCCTGGATCGCTTTGTGGCCCGCGAGAAGGTGGTGCAGTGGTTTGCCGAGCACGGCCTGCTGGAGAAGGTGGAAGAGTACACCCACACCGTGCCCTATAGCGACCGGGGGGGTGTGCCCATTGAGCCTTTGCTCTCCATCCAGTGGTTTTGCGATGTCTCGGGGATGGCAGCTCGTTGCTTGCAGGAGGAGCGGGAACACCACAACCCCCGCTTTATTCCGGAGCGCTGGACCAAGGTTTACACGGGCTGGCTGGAGAAGCTGCGCCCCTGGTGCATCTCGCGACAACTGTGGTGGGGGCACCAGATCCCAGCCTGGTATCCGGTCATCAACGGCCAGCTCCCTGAGGATCCCCAGGTTTTTGTGGTGGCTCGCAATGAGGAGGAAGCCTGGATCAAGGCGCGGGAGAAGTTTGGTCCAGAAGTTGAGCGGCTGGAGCGGGATCCCGATATTTTGGACACCTGGTTTAGCTCGGCTCTGTGGCCCTTTTCCACGCTGGGCTGGCCAGAGGAGACGGAGGACTTCAAGCGCTACTACCCCACCTCCCTGATGTCGACGGGCTTCGACATCATCTTTTTCTGGGTGGCCCGCATGGCCATGATGGGGGTGCAGTTTACCGGCCAGATCCCCTTCAAAGATGTCTACATCAACGGCCTGGTGCGGGACGAGCACGGGGCGAAGATGTCCAAGTCCAAGGGCAACGGCATCGATCCCATCGAGCTCTTGGACAAGTACGGCACCGATGCCCTGCGCTACGCTCTGGTCAGGGAAGTGGTGGGGGCTGGGCAGGATATCCGCTTAGCTTATGACCGCAAGACCGGCGAGAGCGCCAGCGTGGAGGCAGCCCGCAACTTTGCCAACAAGATCTGGAACGCCTCCCGCTTTGTGTTGATGAACTTGGAGGGACAGACCCCCGCCCAACTGGGATCCCCTGCCCCGGAAGCGCTGGAGCTGGCCGATCGCTGGATCCTCTCCCGGCTGCACTCCACAGCCACCCAAGTGATCGAGGAGCTGGAAGCCTACGGCCTGGGCGAGGGGGCGCGGCTTCTGTACTCCCTAATTTGGGACGACTTTTGTGACTGGTACATCGAGCTGGCTAAACCTCGGCTGCGGGGAGAAGACCTGGCCTCCAAGCGCACGGCGCAGCAGGTATTGGCCACCGTGCTGGAGACCATTCTGCGGCTGCTGCACCCCTGGATGCCCCACGTCACCGAAGAAGTCTGGCAACTGCTTACCCAGGCTAACCAGACTACTTCCATCTCGGTGCAGCCCTATCCCACCCCTGACCCCAGCTGGGTTAACCCCCAACTGGAGCGGGAGTTTGGCTTGGTCACCCAAGTCATCACCAGCCTGCGCAACCTGCGAGCGGAAGCTGGCCTCAAGCCCCATCAAACCATCGCCGCGCTGCTGGTTACCGAGGATCCTGAAGAGCAGCGGATTCTCACCGCCGCCCAGGCCTATATCCGCGAGCTGGCCAAGGTTGAGTCGCTGGAGATTGCAGGATCCCTGGCCACGGAGCCCAGGCAGGTGGCGGCGGCCGTGGTGGGCACGGTGCAGGTGCTGGTGCCCCTGGCAGGGCTGGTGGACGTGGAGGCGCTGCGGGCCAAGCTGCAGAAAGACCTAGCCAAACTGGAAAAAGAGGCCCAAGGGATCCGCACTCGCCTGGAAAACCCCAACTTCTTGAGCCGCGCCAACTCTGACGTGGTGCAGGCTAGCCGCAAGCAACTGGCGGAGCTGGAGGCCCAGATGCAGCTCTTGCAGGCCCGCTTGGAGAAGCTGGGCTAGGCTATGGCTTGTCCGGCCAGGGATCCGTCAGGTCGGCGGTCAAGGGATCCCAGTCCCATCCCCAGTCGCGGGCAATGGCTTGGGTGAGGCCCAGTTGTCCATGGCCGGGGTAGCGGGCTAGGGACACCAGAAGATCTACCAGTTGCTCGCCGCTGGGCATGCGGCCAAAGATGTGCAGCCCGTCCCGGATTTGGGATTCTTTGAGCTCGCAGAGATAGCCATCCAGGCGGTTCCAATCTTCCTCTTTTTCCAGGTTGAACAGAGGATCCAGGTGCTCTGAGCGGACCAGCTCCTCAATCTGGGCGCGAATGAGGGGGCAGCGGCTGGGATCCAACTGTTGGGCCTGCACGTACTCATCCATTAGCCGTTCCAACTCCGCCAAGGGGCCGTACAGCTCGGCGCGGGTGAGGGGCGGGGTGAGGTGATCGATAATCACGGCTTGGGCTCGCCGCTTGGCCTGGGACCCTTCCCCTGGATCGTTGACGATAAAAGGGTAAAAGTGGGGCAGGGGCCCCAGGGCAATCTCCGGGTAGCAGGTAGAGGAAAGGGCGGATCCCTTGCCGGGCAGCCATTCTAAGTTGCCGTGCTTGCCCACATGCACCACCGCCTGCACGCCAAAGACCTGCCGCAGCCACAGGTAAAAGGCTAGGTACTCATGCGGGGGCACCAGATCTGGGGCGTGGTAGTTCAAAGAAGGATCCCGGTCGTAGCCTCGCGGCGGCTGGATGCCGACAAAAACGTGCCCTAGCTGCAGTCCCACCACGGGAATATCCTGAGAGGGCGGATCCCCCCATTGCCGGACGAGGTCGGTTTGGATGGGCTCCGGCAAGCGGGCAAACCACTCGCGGTAAAGGTCAGCGGAAAGGCATTGCCGAGCCGGCCGCAGGGATCCCAGCGGGTCATAGGTCTGGCTTTGGGTTAGCCAGCCAATCAACTCATCGCCGCTCTGGGGGATGGGGCCCACTTGGTAGCCGTTGTCTTTCAGGGCCTTGAGGATCTCGACGCAGCTAGCTGGCGTATCCAACCCAACTCCATTGGCCAGGCGTCCATCCCGGCTAGGGTAGTTGGCCAAAACCAAAGCCAGTCGCCGCTGGGGAGGGGGAGTGCGCCGCAGTTTTACCCAGTTGGCTGCTAGATCGGCTACAAACTCCACCCGATCCGGCACCGCCTCATAGGCCACGACTTCCGTTTGCAAGCGGGGATCCCGCTGTTGAACAGCTTTAAAGGAAATGGCGCGGCTAATAATGCGTCCATCCACCTCGGGCAAAGCCACATTCATGGCCAGATCCCGCGCCCCCAAACCCCGCGTCGAGTCCTCCCAGCTCTGGCGGGATCCGCTGCTGAGGATGACCTGCAAAACGGGCACATCCAACTCCTGCCATAGTTTCACATCGGGCTGCTGGCTGTCCAAGCGCGCTAGCGAAAAACTGGTGGTATTGAGCAACACCTCAATCTGGCCGCCAAAGTGATCCCGAAGGGCTTGAGGCAAGTCCGGGTCTTGAAGGCTATAGGTGTAAAGGCAAAAGGGCTGCAACCCTCGCTCCAGCAGGGCTCTGGCCAAAGCATCGATGGGCTGGGTGTTTCCCGCCAGCACATGGGCCCGGTAGAGCAAAATCCCCACCTTGGGAGCCGGGGAAGGGGCCGGCAGAGCGACAGGAGGGTGGTAGACCCCCAGGCGAGGCAACACTTGAGGATCCGGCACGGGATATTGGCGCCCCAAAAATTCCCTGGCTAGAAACAGCAGACAGGCCGCCACATTCTCCGCTCCCCCCTCCAGCCAGTACCGCCACACCCGATCCGCCACCCCTAGAGGCACAGTGGAATGGCTCACCAGATCCCAGTCAGGGCGATCATCGCCGGGAATGACGATTAGGGTGGATCCCGCCTCGGCTGCCACCTGTTTGGCCACCTCTAGGCCGTAGCTCCAGTAGGCCCTTCCCCCCAGCAGGCGAATGAGGATAACTTGAGCTTGCTGCAATACCTTCTCGGCGTAGTCGTCGATGCTCAGGGGCTGCTGCAAGTGCAAGAGATTGGCAGCCCGCACCTCCGGGAAGTCTTGGGGCAGAAGCGAAAGAGCCGCGCTCAGGGCGGTGAGATCCGTATCGGCTGCCGAAAGAACCACAAGGGGAGCCGGATCCTGCTCCAGAAAAATAACCCCGGACTGGGTGGGATCCCATCCTCCGGGTAAAGCTGCTATTCGGTGCATGGCCTAGCGCTAGGTGACCCTCATGCAACCTTTCTCAAGGTACGTCCTGACTAGCGACTGTACTTGAGCACAAAGACATCTTGACCGCCAGCGCTCGAGGGGCCGGGAAGGGCTCCCCCAGTGGATCCCGCTACCCAAACGTTCCCCTGCCCATCGACAGCAACAGACTCAGCCCCCTCATCCGCAGGGGTTCCGAACTGGCGGATCCACTCGGTTGAACCCAAATCGGTTGAACGGCTGGCTAAACCTAAATCGATTGGAAAGAAACTGCAGGCTCCCCAGAAAGTTGAACCAGCAAAAGAAGTTAAGGCTCCTAAAAGAGCTATCCTAGACACCCTTTTTTTCATCTCTCTCAAGTTCTCCCCTTGCAACCAAAGCCGCACCGCCTAGAGCCTAGCACGGCGTAGCTTTCTGCAGCTGACACCTGTTTAGCTGTGAGATCTGTATCGGCTGCCGAAAGAACAACAAGGGGAGCCGGATCCTGCTCCAGGAAAATGACCCCGGACTAACGACCGTACTTGCGCACAAAGACATCCTTCATTCCAGCATGGGACTGGTCGGCAAGGGATCCCCAGGTTACGCCTGCCACCACGAGGTTGCCCTCTTGGCCTACAGCAATGGCCTGGATCCAGTCGAAGTCGGCGCTGCCGAACTGATGGCGCCAGAGCTCGCCGCCGTTGGTCTCGTAAAGTCGGACAAAGGCGTCGCTGCGCCTCGAGGAAGACCCCTGCGTGTGGCCTGCTACCCAAATCCTTCCACTCCCATCCACAGCAATGGCTAGGACGCGCTCCCCTTGCCCACCTGCAAATTGGCGGCTCCAGAGCTCGTTGCCGTACAGATCGTACTGATGGGCGAAGACCTCATAGGCCTTGAACGGATTCTTGCCCTGGGCGTAGCCTGCCACCCAAACCTTCCCCTCCCCTCCCACGGCCACGGAAAGAGCGCCGTCGCCTCCTCGGTGGGAAAACTGGCGCATCCAAACCTGGTTGCCACTGGGATCGTGCTTGCAGACAAAGCCACCGGCTCTTCCGGCTATCCAGAGGTTTCCTGCCCCATCGGGAGCCAGGGCAGCGACCTGCTGGTGGGCTCCCAACTCGCGGACCCAAAGCGGCTTGCCGTCGGCGTTGTACTGGCGCACAAAGCTCTTGCCTGCCCCTGTTCCTGCAACCCAGACGTTGCTCTTGCCATCCACAGCGATGGCAACGACTTGGTCAGGCCCAGCGCTACCCAACTGCTGCGTCCAGAGCTCTCTGCCTTGGGGATCGTACTTGCGCAGGAAGATGTCTTCTTCGCCGGCATTGCTGTAGCCAGGGAAGGCACCGTGGGTCATCCCTGCCACCCAGGCATTCCCCCTCCTGTCCACCGCCAGCGCAACAACCTCGTCCGAAGCGGGAGTACCAAGCTGCCGTGTCCAGAGCTCTCGGCCCTGGGCGTTGTACTTGCGCAAGAAAACGTCACTGCCCCCCGCAGAACTTTGGCCGGGAAGGCTTCCTTCGGTGATCCCTGCCACCCAGACATTCCCCTGCCCGTCCTCAGCAAGGGCGCGCGCCTCGTCGGAGGAAGGGGTGCCAAACTGGTGGAGCCAGGGGCCAGGATCTCGGCCACAGGCAGCTAGAAGCGCTGAGCTAGCAAGAGCCACACCAGAGAGAACTACCCTACTCAGCGCTTGCTTCCTGTCCATAGGCCCAGGCCGGCGCTTGGCAAAGGAACCTGTGTAGCTATCCGCCTCTCTCCCCGCAACAGCCGTGGCATGTCTGGGCAAGCTGGGGCAGGTGAACTCCGGATGCCGCCGTACGGCCACGGCCCAAGGGTGGGTTTCACGTTCGATGGGCGGGCGGGGCGGATGAAGCTGTGGCGAATGGGCTTGCGACCTGCAGATACGTCCTCGAAGCATCCCCTTCGACGCTGACATAACGCACCCGCAAATGTTGGGAATCCTCTCCATAGGTGCTGGGGCAGAGGTAACAGCAGGCCATCTGCCCTTTCGGAAGGGCTTTGGCCAGGATCCCTAGCCAGCGCAAGTTAGGTTAGTTGCGGAGCTCAATCGTGACGTTGGCTAACTGCACATCGTCGTAATCCACCCACGCTCCACCCTGCTGGCTGAGGGGGTTACCTCCTAGCGGCAGTAGAATTTGCAGGGATCCACCAAAAAGAGGAATACTGACACGGGGGCCGCTGACGATCCCGCCTGTCTGAACCCAAGTTTTGCCAGTGCGCAGCGTTACGGTGTTTGAACCTAGGCGCAAGTGCTGTAGCGGCAGAGGGATGCGCAGGTCGTCTCCTCCTAGCTGAAGTTGCTCAACTTCCACCCCATTCAGAAGGACTTGTAGAGGGGACATATCGGCGGTGGGGATCCGAGATTGGCCAGCCCGATAGGCAGCGGCAGTATCCAACCCAATCAGGGATCCAATCCGCAAAACCGGTGGGCGAGGCGGCAGGCGTTCCAAGGTGAAGGAGCGGGTCATCTCTACCGCTTGGGCAGGCCCCAGAAACTGGCCGGCAGCCGCCGACTCAGGCGAATACCGGTTATCGCCGAGGCGAATGACATTGGCCTCCAGCACCAGCGTAGTGTTGGGATCCCAGCGCTCCAACTGCAACTGCAGAGGCCGATCCCGGCCGATCTGTCCGTTGCCTGTGCTCTGGGAATAGGGCAAATAGTTCTCCAGCCGCGCCACCAAAATCTCTTCTGCCGGCAGCGGCCCTGGCAGGCGAAACCGCCCCTGGGCATCGGTGCGCACTGCAATCCCTGCCCCTGGGATGGCTACCTCCACCCCAGCCAAGGGCTGCCCTGTGAGGCGGTCCACCACCTGCCCAGAGTAGGCAGAATCCAACTGCACCTGTCCGGTGGGAGCTTCCGTAGCTGTCTGAAGGCGCTGCTGCAGAACCTGCCAATCGGCTTCCGTAATCCGCCCGTCCTGATCGACATCGGCAGCCAGGATCTGGTTGTCGGTCAACCCCTGCTCTCCCCGCAAATAGGCCCCCAACAGGTTACGATCCTGCACCGTCAAACGGCCATCCCCATCCAGATCGCCCGGTTGAAAAGGCCGCGCTTGGGCAGAAGCCACGCCTGTCCAAGCTAGAGCAAGGGATCCCAGCAGCAAGAGAGAAGGGGCTAGAGGGGAAACCCTAGACATCGCAACTTCCCCGGCGAGAGCTCTGGAAGGGGCTCCTTATGTTTTTTTAGCCCAGTTCATTTTCTCCCAGTTAGAACTGGCAGAGCCGGAGCAGAGTACTCTCGAGCCCAATTTTGCTTGCCTTTGGCTGCAGGAGCCAAAGACTTGATGGTAGGATAGCCGTGGTGACTTGCCGTCCTATGGCTCGATATTCTTGCACTGCCCAGCTTACGGGCTCGGCCGAGCAGTTGAGCGAAGCCATCCGCGCCCTTCTGGAGCGTTGCCAGCTCACCATCCTCCACCACAGTCCTGACTACTGGGTGGCTGGCGAGCCCCCCGGAAAAAACCCCTACACCAAGCTGGTAACCGTGGAAGTGTTGGTGGATCGCACCGGCCAAGGCCCCGACGGGCCTGTTCAGATAACTTGCATTGCCAAAAACGAAGAGCTGCCCTTGAGAAGCGTCAACCACTGCCAACAAACCTTTGCCCAATTGAGGGCAGAGCTAGCCCAGTTGCAAGCCCAACTTGCTGCCCAGCGGAAAGGCGCTATACAATAGCGGCGCTGAGTTGCTTGCCTCCTATGGCACGTCGCTGCCAACTGACCAACAAAAAGCGCAACAACGCCTTTGCCATCTCCCACTCTCACCGACGCACCAAGCGCTTGCAGGAAGTAAACCTGCAGTGGAAGCGCATCTGGTGGGAAGAAGGTAAGCGGTTCGTTCGTCTGCGTGTCTCCACCAAGGCCCTGAAAACCCTTAAGACCAAAGGGCTAGGAGCTATGGCCCGCGAGGCTGGCATCGACCTCAACCAATTTTAAGGCTTGGGATTCCGACCTCTACAGAACTAGGCCCCTAGGCCGACCTAGGATTTGTACCGGCAACAGCCTACAGCAGCCCAAACAGCTTGCGCGACTTAGGTTTTAGCCCTGCCAGCAGCGTGGTGAGAGTGTCCCGCTGAGTCAGCTCGTTGGTGCCGCTGGCGTGCTCAATCAAGAACTTGCGCATTTCCTCGGAGAGCTTGGCGTCGGTAAAGTCGGCGCCGACAAAGCTGGCCCCTTCGATTTGGGCTTCTTGCAGGTTGGCTCCCACCAAGAGGGCTTGGTCGAAGTTAGCCTGTTGCAACTGACAACAAGCTAGGACTGCCTGCGAGAGGTTGCAGCGAAATAGGTTGGCTTGGCGAAAGTCAGCGGCAAAAAAGTTGCCTCCCGTTAGGTTGGCAGCCACCAAGCTGGCCTCGCGAAAGATGGAGTGGCTGAAATGGCCCTCCTGAAAGCTACTTTTGTCCAGCTTGGCAGCGGTGAAGTTGCTATAGTCCCCCAGAGCCTGGCTAAAGCTGGAGCCCCGCAGATCTGAGGCGGCAAAATTGGCCCGCTCCATCTCGGCGCGGCGAAAGTTGCACAGCCGCAGATCCGCCTGCTGCATGCTGAGCGAGCGCAGGTTGGCCCGCGTCAAGTTGGCCTTGGGCATCCGAATGCGGTCGAACAGGCCCCGCGAAAGGTAAGCGCCTTCGAGGTTGGCACCCACAAGGGAACGTCCCTGCCGCAGGGCTTCCAGCAGATCCCGCGTAGTTTCAATGCGAACCGGCTCCAAGGGTTGAGAAGAAGGAGCATTCACGGGTGGGACGTTCCTCACCAACTAACCTAGCTGAGGACGGAGGGCTAATTACCAAGCTAGCGTTTGCGCCGCTTGCTGAGGTTAAGAGGATGTTAACAAAGCCAGCCCTGCTGAATTCGCTCAGATTTATTGCATACTCGGGGCAGCCTTTTGTTTGCGAACCCTAACCACCCATGCAGGTAGCCTTTATCGTCGATCCGCTGTCCCAGTTGCAGGTAAACCACGACACCAGCATTGCCCTGATGGAGGCGCTACAGCGACGAGGACACCGCGTTTTCTGTCTGGAATTGGGCGATCTCTACTGGGATCAAGGGGAAACGTGGGGGTCGGTATCCGAAATCGTGCTGGATCTAAAGGCAGATCCCTGGTATGAGGTCAAAGAACGGCGCCTAGTGCCCTTGAGTCATATGCAGGCGGTATGGATGCGCAAGGATCCGCCGGTGGATACGGCCTATCTCTATGCCACCTACCTCTTGGATCACCTCCCTCCCAGCCGTACCCTAGTGCTCAACCATCCCGCTGGCATCCGCTCGGCCAACGAAAAGCTCTACGCCCTGCAATTTAAGGAGTGGATCCCGCGCACCTGTGTTAGCAGCAATAAGGCCTTGCTCCGCCAATTTGTCGAGCAGGTGGGGCAGGCAGTGCTTAAGCCTCTGGGCGGCAAAGGTGGAGAAGGAATCCTACGGCTCACTGCCGGGGATCCCAACCTCAATTCCCTCATCGAGCTGAGCACTCAATTTGGCCG
The DNA here is from genome assembly GCF_047462215.1 of Synechococcus sp. O70.1. Classification (NCBI taxonomy): domain Bacteria; kingdom Bacillati; phylum Cyanobacteriota; class Cyanophyceae; order Synechococcales; family Synechococcaceae; genus Synechococcus; species Synechococcus sp. O70.1. The sequence continues at coordinate 84,175 of NZ_JANSIT010000004.1, forward strand.
GCTGCCCGTGATGGTGCAAGAGTATTTGCCCCAGGCAGCAGCGGGAGATAAGCGCATTTTGTTGCTAGAGGGAGAACCTTTAGGTGCAGTCAACCGCGTCCCCAGCGAGGAAGATTTCCGGGGCAATGTGGCTGCTGGGGGTCGGGTGGAGAAAACTGAGATTACCGAAAAGGAACGGGCTCTCTGCGCAGCCTTGGCGCCAGTACTGCGCCAGGAGAAACTCTATTTTGTAGGCATTGACGTGATTGGCGAGCGGCTGACGGAGGTTAACGTTACTAGCCCAACCATGTTGCGGGAGATCAGTCAGTTGCAGGGAGTTGATCTGGCTAACCAAGTGGCCGAGTGGCTGGAGAAAAAGGTACCTGTTAAAACCTAAGCTAGCGTGCCCTTCAACGTTGTAGGGCCAATAAAAAGGGCCCCCAACGGGGGCATGTCGCGACCGGCCAGCGACCTACAAAGCTCTAGAGCAATATAAAGACGCGCTCCATTAATGGGTGGCTTTGAACACCGCTTTGATCAAGTACTAGGATCCCAGAAAAAAAACTCGGTCCCAGCAAACATCATCTTTTTTTTAGATTCTGCTCCTAGGGGGAGGGTGACTTGGGATCGGCTGCCGACTTCCCCCGCCCTAGCCAGCGCCAAGTGGTGGGCAGCAGGGCTGCGGCCAGCGCACACTTCAATAGATCCCCGGGAATGAAGGGAAACACCCCCTTGCTGAGCACCGCCAAGGCGGAGGTAGGTCCAACATTCTCGTTCAGCCACACCCCCAGCCAAGTAGCTCCCAGAGCGTAGATCAAAGCCGAGCAGGAGAGCATTGCCGCTGCCATCTTCCAGGGACTGCGATCTACCCCCCAGCGCTCCACAAACCAGCCCATCAGCCCTGCGGCCAAGGGAAAAGCCAGCAGGTAGCCTCCTGTTGCCCCCGCTAGGTGGCTGAGCCCAGAGCCGCCGCCGCTGAAGAAGGGCAATCCCAAGAGCCCCTCCAGCAGGTACAGCAGCAAGGCGAGAAAGCCCAGCCTGGCCCCAAAGCCTGCTCCCACCAGCATTACCCCAAAGGTTTGTCCAGTGATGGGCACCGGTGTAAAAGGCAGAGGGATCCTCACCTGCGCCAGAGCTGCTACGAATAGGCTCCCTCCCACCACCAGCAGTAGATCGCGAATGCGAGAAGAACGGGGCAGAAAAGTCTGGGCCAAGGGTAGGTAACTCGCAGTCATAGAGCACCTGGAGTGTCGAGACATGAAGGTCAGTATAGGGAAATGCAAAGAAGAGGGCAAGTACACACTAACCCTTTCCTAAGGCATTCGCGCTTGGGCAAGCACAGCTTGGGGAATAACTCACAAACGCAGCAAAGCATCACTTGGAAGCAACAAAAAAAGGGCATTAAGCCCCCAAAAATAGCTTCCCCTTTCAGCAAATAGCTAGCCTTTGATACACAGAATTGGCTTTAAGCGCGCTACAAGTTTCGCAATCTTGGCTTGATCGGCAGCGCGCACCACTTTGTCGACGTTTTTGTAGGCCTGGGGCGCTTCTTCAGCTACCCCCCGCAAAGAGGGACTGCGCACGATGACGCCGCGCCGTCTCAGTTGTTCGATAATCTCCTGCCCTGTCCAGGCTTTGAGGGCCTGGTTGCGACTCATCGCCCTCCCAGCGCCGTGGCAGGCTGAGGAGAGGGAAAGGGCCTCCCCTTGCGCGGTGCCGACCAGAATGTAGGAAGCCGTGCCCATGGAGCCACCGATGATGACGGGCTGACCGATAGAGCGAAAAGCTTGAGGAAGCTCTGGGTGGCCAGGCCCAAAAGCGCGCGTTGCCCCTTTGCGGTGAACGAACAGGCGGCGCTTTTTCCCCTCTATCTCGTGGGTTTCCTCCTTACAGGTGTTGTGGGAGACGTCGTAAATAAGGTCGAGTTCAGCTTTGGGGAAAAGCTCAGCGAACACCTCGCGCACCCAGTGGGTGATGATCTGGCGGTTAGCCAAAGCGCAGTTGGTTGCCGCCCGCATTGCTCCCAGGTAGCTTTGCCCCACTTTGGACTTCAAGGGCGCACAGGCCAGCTCGCGATCAGGTAGCTCTATGCCGTGTTCTTTAGCCGCCTGTTGCATCTTCTTCAAGTACTCAGTGCCGATCTGGTGACCCAAGCCACGGGAGCCGCAGTGGATAGTAATCACCACTTCCCCCGACTTAAGGCCAAAGCCTTTGGCAATCTCGGGATCGTAGATCTCGTCAACAACTTGGACTTCGAGGTAGTGGTTACCCGAACCGAGGGTTCCCATCTCGCGCCGCTGGCGCTCACGGGCGTAGGCGGAGACTTCGCTCGGCATTGCTCCGCGCATGCGGCCATGTTCTTCGATGCGCTCCAGATCCTCTTTCTTGCCGTAGCCCTGAGCAACAGCCCATTCTGCTCCGCCTTCGAGCATAGCTTCCATCTCTTTGTCGCTCAAGGAGATCTTGCTGCGGCTGCCGAGCCCTACCGGTACGCTCGCGTACAGGGCATTGGCTAGGGGCTCTGCCATCTCCTCCACTTCCTCGCGCTTTAGCCCGGTTCGCAAGGTTCTCACGCCGCAGGAGATGTCAAATCCCACGCCGCCGGCGGAAATCACCCCCCCTTCTTCCGCATCAAAGGCCGCCACCCCACCGATGGGAAAGCCATAGCCCCAGTGGGCGTCTGGCATCACGTAGCAGGCTCCAACGATCCCTGGCAAGGTGGTCACGTTGCTGGCCTGCTCGGCCACTTTGTCGTCCATTTCCCGGATTAACTCCTCGTCGGCAAAGATCAAGACCGGGACACGCATTCTGCCTTTTGGAGGAATGCGCCAGACTGTCTCATCCACACGCTCGAGTTTCTTGATATCCATAGGTTGCCTCCCCTTACACGTCCACCACGCACTGGGCCACCCAAAGCTCACCCTCTCGGGCTACCTTGAGTTCCGTGTAAGTTGCCCCCTTAACTTCTACCGCCGGTCGGTGCTTGGCATGGTCAACTCTTTCCCCCCACAGGCTGGCCTTGAGATGCTCTTTTGCCAGGTGCACTTCGACTTTTCCAAAGAGCATGCCTCTGACGGCCATCTCGTAGATCACTGCGTTCAGGAAATCCACCAACAACAGTTCCAGATCGCCTGCATTTCCTAGCTCGATCTCTAGGTGTTCTCTGGGAGCTACTTCATCCACGCTAGTGACCACCGCAGTCAGGGCCAAAGCTGCCTGGGCAAAGGCTTCCTCCGGCGTTGCCCCATAGCCGCGGACACCAATGTCAGCCATGTGTTCAAAGTGCTCCCATCTTGCCTGCACCACGGCAGTCCCCCTGCTCTCATTCTCAGGCCAAAGCCAGAGGCCACCTGGATAGATTAAAGTTTCTCTCTAGAAACTGGAGGAGGAAAGAAGGCGTAGCTCAAAGGTGAGGATGTTGGCAGCCAAAATCTCCAGGGCTCCTCCCTCAATGAGCTCGCGGGCGAGGCCGCTTCCAGATCCACTTTGCTGGAGTAACTCACGGCTGCGGCGCATGGTCTCTTGGCGCTGGGGATCGTCGACAACCACCTGCCGCTGGTTGGAGAGACTAAGGCGATAGTAGTTGGGCAGTTCGCCGCGGGTGGCATCAATGGCTAGATTGGTCTCTTCAGGAGCCACGCGAAAAGGGGCGCGGGCAGTGAGCAAAGCCACCTGGATATCCTGGTTTTGCCCGTCCAGACCTTGGAGCTCCGAAAGGTCAATCCGAAACCTAAGGGTGTCGCGGTCCCGGTTAACGCGCTCCACCCGCACTTGGTTAAAGCCAACGGCAAACTCTCGCTCCTGCTCACCAAAGCGCTGGATGGTAGCTTGCAAAACGGCCTCCTCGTTGAGGGGGGTAACCCGAATCAGGTAGTCCCAGTCACGCACAAAGGTGTACTCGTTGGGCCCGACCCGGACATTGGGATCTACCAGGTTGGCAGTGGGACCAGGGCTACCGGCTCGGCTAAGGGCCACCATGTACCAGTAGTTAGGGCTAATGGGCAGGCCCAGGGTCATGCGCACTTCCAACAAAAGCCGTGCCCAGCTAGCCCCAGCCGTGAGGGCCACAAGGGCTGCTGCTCCAAGGCCGCTCCACAGCCACCGCTGAGGACGCAAAAACCAAGCTACGCCTCCACTCCTCATCAAGCAGTTCCTCTGGCCTCAAGGCCGAGGGCTCCTACCCCTGATCCTAGCCTCTTAGGACTTCCTCTTGCTATGCGAGCCTGGATCCCTTTCGATGGACCCTATCCCTAGGAGTTAGCCAACTCTTGCGGCACTTCTGTCTCTTGAGTCCTTCCCCCCGACCGGTTTTGCCGGCGTGCCTGAACAACTGCCACCGTAAGCAAATGGGAGAGCAAGCCCACTGGCCCGGCAAACAAGCACAGCAGCAGGGAATGGGTTGTCCAAACCCGCTTTTCCCACCCCTCCAGGAAGATCCATCGTCCTACAAACAAATCCATGGCGATGTAGTGAACCCACCCCGTCGCCATCACCGAGGGCTGGCTGAATAGAGCTGTTAGATTGCTCAGAGATAGCTGGGGATTGAAAAACTCCCTAAGAGTCGCTGCGCTAAACCCGCTAAGCAGAAGGTAGAGATAGACTGCTGCCAAAAGGGCAATGGGCAAGAGCGATTCCATCACCCTGCGGGTTACCCTCCAACCCGGCAACAGGATCATCAGGGCCCAGAAAGGTAGCGCAAACCAGTTGGCTGCGTTAAAGACTATCTCCAGCATGCTTGGAACCCCCAGCATTACCTATCTATTATCGGCCCAGCAGCCCTGGCAATAGAGCTGACAGCAAGGCTACTGTTGCTGGCGGCAGCAATGCGGGAAATCCGGGATCCGCTATCGCCCATGCCCCAAAGATTGCTGATGCTTTTGGCTGTGGAGGTAGGTTGAGCTGGGCCGATGCCGGATTCTCCTGCCTCCGCGTCGGGGGATCTCAGCAACTCCCTGGGTTCCTCAACCCGCTGGGCTGCCATGACCTTGGGGGCAGCAGCTTCCCAAGTAGGCTTGGGGGTAGTCTCCGCAGCAGGGGCCTTCTGGGGAGAAGGCTGCTGAACCGGCACTTTGCCAAGCAGATCTGGCGGCATCTTGGATGGGGCAGAGGGAACCTGAGCCGCAACCTTTCCCCACAGAACTTTGAGGAGTTGCCACATATGGCTTAGCTTCCAGCGCAACTCATAAGTCCAGGCTGGTGCTATCCTGCCATGCCTTGCTCTCAGAGTCTATCCCTCCGCCAAGGGCTGACAAGATAAACTCATAACGAGTATGATGAAGAAGCCGAACTGAGAAGAGACCCACCATGGTGGAGATTCGCGAGATTCCCCTGGCTCAGATTCGCCGTCCGCTGCCGCGGCAGACGGATCCGGGGAAGGTGCAGGCGCTGATGGCTTCCATCCAGGAAATAGGCCTGCAGGAGCCAATTGAGGTTTTAGAGGTGGAGGGAAAGTACTACAGCTTCTCGGGCTGCCACCGCTACGAGGCCTTTGTCCGCCTGGGCAGGGATCGGATCCCATGTCGAGTGCGTAGGGCCACGCCTGCTGTTTTAAGACTTCATTTGGCCTGAGGGAGGGATCCTTTTGTTGCCTCCTTCCTCTCGGGAAACGTAGCCCTGCTCATAGGCAAAGCGCACCAGCTGGGAGCGGTTTTCCAGAGAAAGCTTGCTGAGAATATTGGTCAAGTGGGTCTGGACAGTGCGCGGGCTAATGCATAGCCTTTCGCCAATCTGCTTGTTGGTGTAGCCCTGGATAACCTCCCGGAACACCCGCTCTTCGGCAGGGGTTAGGTTGAGCTCCTCCAAGCGGGGGCGAGGGGCAACATCAGCCTTAGCGGAGTTCTGCTGCCGGATGAGACGGAGGATCTCCAATTGCGTGCGGCGGGATCGTTCAATCTGCGCCTCAATCTTGGCCACCAATTCCAGGGGCTCAAAGGGCTTGATGATGTAGTCGTCGGCTCCCCACTCATACCCCTGAATGCGGTCGCCCAGTTCGCCACGGGAAGAGAGAAAGATAAAAGGAACAAGCTCGCCGCCTCGCTGTTGGCGTAGCTGCCGGCAGAACTCGAAACCATTCATTTCCGGCATCACCACATCTGACACCACCACATCCGGCTGCTCTTCAGCAAACAGGCGCAATCCTTCTCTGCCGGAAGTGGCTGTGCGAACCCGATAGCCATGCTGGCTGAGATGGCGGCTCAGAACCTTGAGGGAAATGGGATCGTCATCTACGACTAGGACGCGCTTCATGATGACCTGAGGGGGAGCCGAAGACTGGCAGCCAAGCTGGAGATCCCTAGCCCATGATAATAGCTGCGGCGGCTCAAGGCAGTTCTTAAGCCCCCATTCCCGAGTAGCGCTGCAGACCCTTCCACCAGAGCCAACGGTTGACCAGCCAAAATAGCCCCAGCCAGGCCAGGCCCATGGCAAAGCCGCGCAGGATGTCCTGGGGGAGCCCTACCCAGAGACTGGCGGGAAAATGCACCAAGTAGGGAAAGGGCGTCCAGCCTAAGACCTGGCGCACCGCTGGCGGAAACACTTCTAAGGGGGCGATCACCCCCGAGAGGAACAAGTACACCAAAAAGTGAAATTGCTCCAGGGCTGATATCCTCTCTACCCAAAAGGCCAGCAGCGCCAGCGTGTACTGCATAAGAAAACGCAGGGCAAAAGCCAAGAGAATAGCCAAGGATCCCAGCGCCACTTGTTGCCAAGAGGGGATCCAAAAAGCGCGGGGATAGAGTAGGAAAAAGAGGGCAATTAAAGCCACAGTAAAGGGGAGGCGGGCGAGGCGTTCCATCAGGTGGCTGGCCACGTGGTGCCAGGCGGGATCCAGAGGCTGTAGTAGGCGGGGAGACAACTTGCCCTCGACCACCTCCTGCTCAAAGTCCCAGATGACCCAGATGATGCTAAACTGGCGCACCAGGAACACCGCTAGGAAATAGCGGATGAACTCCAGGGAAGAGAGCGAGAAGTTCCCTGCGCGAGCAGCCTCGCTCCAGAGCCCCATCATGATCAGAGGCAGAGATCCAGCCAGCGCCCACAAAAGGAGTTCCGCCCGGTACTCCAGCATATAGGCGTAGTAGGCGGAGCAGAGGGCAGCCAGTTTGCGCAAAAAAGCCTTCATGAAGACCCTGCTGGCAAGGGATCTAGTGGACGCAAGGCAGGCAAGAAGTTGGCAAGAGTAACTACCGCTCCGACAACCACAATGGCCGGGGGCAACACCGGCGGCGGCTGCACAACCAGGCTGTCCAAACGCAGCAGGTGAACCTCCTGCTCTGGGGTGGTACCCCAGCGGATCAAGGCCACCGGCGTATCGGGAGCTTTCCCCCCAGCCAACAGTTCAGCGGCAATATGGCCGAGGTTGTGGATCCCCATGTAGATCACCAGCGTTTCCACCGCTCCTGCCAAGGCGCGCCAGTTGACTCGGGGGCGGTATTTCCCTGCCGCCTCATGGCCGGTAACAAAGGCAACTGAGGAGCTGAACTCCCGATGGGTGAGAGGGATCCCGGCATAGGCGCTGGCGGCAATGCCTGCAGTAACCCCGGGCACCACTTCCACGGGGATCCCCGCCTGGACTAGGGCCAGCATCTCCTCGCCCCCCCGGCCGAAGATGAAAGGATCCCCGCCCTTGAGCCGCACCACCACAGCTCGTGTCTGCGCTTTTTCAATCAACAGGGCCGTGATCTGATCCTGGGGCAAGGTGTGAGCCCCCCGCTGTTTGCCAGCATAGATGCGCTCTGCTGTGGGGGGGATCAGATCCAAGATGGGGGATCCCACCAGGGCATCGTAGATGACTACATCCGCATGGGCAAGCAGGGTCTTGCCCTTAACGGTCAGCAAGCCCGGATCTCCGGGCCCTGCCCCCACCAGATACACTTTGCCCATCTTGTCTCCCAACAGCCTCTTGGAAAGATCCATCTTGCTTAAGCAAGACGGCTTTGACCAGCCAATCTAGCGAGAACAGGCCGTCCGCACCGTCTCAACAATGGCCTGCAGCAGTTGAGGATCGCGCCAGAGGGGTGGCTCCACCTGGATTTGGAGCAGAGGCCATTCCCGCTGTAATCGCTGAGCCTGTTCTTGTAGGGCGCGCAGCAGACCGCCTGGAAAGAGAAAAAACGGCAGCACCCGTAGACGGCACTGGCTAAGGCGCAAGCAATGGATCACGACCGCTTCTAAGGTGGGGGACTGGGCAGCAAAAGCCACATGCAAGGGGATCTCGGGCAAGCGCCGTTGCACAGTTTGGATCCCTGCTTGGAGCTGGGCGGCAAACCCCGGCAGACGGCTGCCATGGCCAAGCACAATCCAGGCATCTGCCCGTTCGCCGGATTGCCTGAGCGTTGCAGAGCAAGAGGGCTGTGGAGCCAGAATGCGAGCCACCAACAGATCCAGGAGGGCCGGGTGCTGGCCAATGGGGGGTGTTAACCGGATGGGCAGGCGCGGCCAGCGAGCTTGAACCTGCTTCACCGCAGCCGGCAAATCCTCTTCCACATGGGATCCCTCGCCCATAAACAGCGACAGCAGCACCACTTGATCGGGAGATCGGCCTGCGCCCAGCCAAGCTGCCAGCCGTCCTTGAATCTGTTCGGCCAGGGTGAGAGGCTGACCTTCCAACTGGGCCAGCTCCACCGGCTGGGGAGCCAGCTGCTGCCGCACCCGGGCCAACAAATCTGCCAAAGCCTGCTGATAATCGGGATCCCGGCTGCCGTGACAGACCAAAAACACCAGGGGAGGTGAAGACATGACAGAGCTTAGGGATCCAGACGCACTTGTTCCATTTTGCTCCCTACTGGCAAGGTTTCGCGCCAGATCTGGACGTATGATTTGAGATAATGTACACGCCCCTTTTCTAGACTCGCCGGCCCTTTCCCAGGGTTTCATGTCATTTGAGAACCGCTCCACTGCCCCCGAACTGCTGATCCACGTTTTGCGGGAAGGCTTGACCGAATCTACCCATTATTGCCAAGCCGTGGTGGCCGATAGCCGCGGGCGCTCCCTGGCCGTAGCCGGCAAAAGCACCACACCCGTCTTTGCCCGCTCTGCCCTCAAGCCCTTTCAGGCGCTGGCCATGCTCTCCACGGGCATCCGCGAGCGCTATCGGCTTGGCGAGAAAGACATCGCCATCATGTGCGCCTCCCATCAGGGCACTACGGCCCATGCGCGGCAAGTGTTCAGCATGCTCTGGCGCGCTGATCTTTCCCCCGAGCTGCTGGTCTGCCCCACCCCACCCGGCAAGCCTAGCCCACTGTGCCACAACTGCTCCGGCAAGCACGCTGGCATGCTGCTAGCAAGCCGCGCCCAGAACTGGACTTTGCAGGACTACGCCCAGCGGCAACACCCCGTTCAGGCTCTGGTGCGGGCTAAGTTGGCCGATTTGTTGCAAATGCCCTCGGAAGAGTTTTTATTTGCCCGCGATGACTGCGGCGTGCCCACCTACCAGTTGCAACTTAACCAGCTAGCTTACCTGTATGCTCAACTAACTGCAGGAGAGCGGCCTGAGCTGGAAGCCATTGTCCGCGCCATGACCCACTGTCCGGAAATGGTGGCGGGCGAGGGATGTTTCGACACCGAGTTGATGCGAGCTGCCCAAGGCGAGCTGGTCAGCAAGTCCGGCGCCGAGGGGATCCAGTGCATTGGACGCGTCGGAGAGGGGATGGGCCTGGCCATCAAGGTCCAGGATGGGGCAGCGCGGGCCAAATATGCCTTGGCTTTGCACCTGCTGCAGCGTATGGGCTGGATTCAGCCTGCTGCTGCTGAAATGCTAGGGGAGCGCTTCCTCTCCACTGGTCCCTACACCCGCCTTGAGGTGGAAGGGGAACTGCGTGTGCCCTGAGGCCTCAGCGCTGGAAAGGGTTTTGGAAAGGATTCGGGCTGGAGCTTTGCCCCTTGTTGCGGTACTTGGGGTTGATGGTCAGGGTGCCAGCTCCCAGGCCTCGCTGCGCCAAAAACTCCAGGTTGCGGTGGCGCATGGTGGTGTCGTAGTCAGTTTTAACGCGATCTTCTAGAATAGCCACCTGCTGCAGCGCACTTAGCAAAATGGAAGCTGCCTGTTCGGACGTGTAGCCATTCTGGGAGGCATAGCGCACGGCAAACTCGTCGGCTGCCACCTGGGCCTTCTGGCCTTTCTCCGCTTTGCGCAAAAGGAACACCGCTGACGCCGCCAAACCAGCGGCCAGAGCCACGCCAAGGTTGTCCCCCATCTGCAGCTCCACCAGGATGCCCATTGTGCCCGCTCCAATGAGAGCAGGATACAGCAACAGCGCCGACCAGTTGTCTCCCAAGGCCAGCTCGGTGGCCATCACGGCTTCCCGCAAAAAGTAGATCTTCTGTTGATCAGGGCTCAGCTTCTGCCAACGGCTAAGGTCGATGGCAAAGCGGGTGTACTTCTGCCAGGGGAAGCGCCAGAGCGGCTGCACAACCCGAGACTGGTCAGGGGATCCAATCTCGATCTGCACCTCAGGTCGGATCTCCACCGGGAGAAACTGGATCAGGCGATCGAACTCAGAAATGGTGTACATACCGGCGCGGTAGAGCTGCAGTTGGAGATGGAGATCACTACCTACCTATGGTAAAGGATTCTGGTCTTCTCTGGGGGCTAGCTCCCAAAAAGCCTAGAGCCAAGGGGCTACGCGAACTGGGACTGTTGCCCTGCTACCGGTAATTGACAAACTGCAGTGCCACCGGGTAATCCTGCTGCTTGAGCATTTGAATTACCGCCTGCAGCTCATCTTTGTCTTTGCCGAAAACCCGCACCAGATCTCCCTGAATCGAAGGCTGCACCTTCTTGAAGTTGTCGCGGATTTGCTTGGCAATCTGCTTGGCCAACGCCGGGTCAATGCCTCTTTTGAGGCGAACTACCTGACGCACCCGGTTGCCAGCGGCACTTTCCGGAGCTTGAAAGTCGAAGATCTTCAGGGAGAGGCCCCGCTTAGCTGCTTTGGCTAGGAGAAGATCCCGAATGGAGTTGAGAGCCATCTCGCTGGCGGTGGTGATGGTCAGGGATCCCTCCTCCAGCTTAATTTCCGTCTGGGTATCCTTGAGGTCGTAGCGCTGCTTAACCTCCCGCTGAACCTGGTCTAGCGCATTCACCAACTCCTGCCGGTTGAAGTCGCTGACAATATCAAACGAGTGGGTGGAGGCCATAGCCCTCCTCTTCACTGGCGTTCCGTAGTTTCCGTAGTTTAAGCCTATCAAGGGCTTCGCAGGTGCGGGAGAGGCTACAACAGAAACAGGGAGCCCTGCGCTCCCCTTCAGTTGCTAAAGCAGCAAGATGGGCGATGTTGTTTTAATTACAGGCGCTTCCGAGGGTATCGGCAGGGCAACTGCCTTTACCTTTGCCCGCGGTGGCTACCGCCTGGCGCTGGCTGCCCGCACGGCCGAAACTCTGAAGCAAACAGCTATCGAGCTGGAGCAAAGCCTCAATGCGGAAGTATTGGCCGTCCCTACCGATGTGACGCAGCCGGATCAGGTGCAAAAGCTGGTCGAGGCTACCCTGGAGCGCTATGGTCGCATCGACTGCCTGATCAACAACGCCGGCATCTGTCTGAGTGGCCCTTTCCTGCAGACGACGTTGGAACACTGGCAGGCGCTGATGGCAGTTAACTTCTGGGGCTATTTGCACACCATCCGGGCAGTGCTCCCCGACATGCTGAAGCGTAAAAGAGGCCAGATTGTCAACGTCGGCTCTATAGGTGGCAAAATGCCCCTGCCTCAGATGGCTGCCTATTGTGCCAGCAAGTATGCAGTTAGCGGGCTGACGGAGGCGCTGCGTCTAGAGCTGCAACCCCACGGCATCCAGGTCATCGGTGTCCATCCGGGCCTGGTCAACAGCAACTTTCTCAAGCGGGCCATTTTTCTCGAGGAGCCGGGAGAGGACAACTTGACCCACCCAAGCAGGGCACGGCAGCGAATGCAGCAGGCCCTGGAGAGCTTTTGGGTTAGCCAGCCGGAAGATGTGGCCGCAGCCATCTGGGAGGCTGTCTGCCACTCCAAGTCAGAAGTGGTCGTCGGCATGGCCCAGTGGGCAGTAGCAGCCTACACTCTCTTCCCTGGCTGGGTTGGTCCGTTGCTGCAAAGTTTGCCCGACTGATCCTAGGCTCAACTTCGCCAGTTCAGAGGCGGGTATAGTGTATGGTAGGCCCTGCCAGTTGCAGCGGAAGGATCCTGAGGATCTATGGTAGACCCCGTGCCTTCTCCTCCAAGTGCTCAGCAGCATCTTCTCATCGTGGAAGATCGAGATGGACGCCGCACGCAGGTGCTGACGGCTGCAAAGTACTTCATCGGTCGCGACCTGGCCAACGATATCTGTCTTAACTCTCAGTACGCCTCCCGCCACCATGCCATGCTGTTGCGCATCCCTGCTGAAAAGGAGGGAGAATACTCCTATCGCATACTGGACGGGGATCTGGAGGGCCGGCCCAGCACCAACGGCCTGTTGATCAACGGCCAGAAAGTCTCTACCCACCAGCTTAAGTCGGGAGATGTCATCAGCTTTGGTCCAGACGCCAAGGCTACCTACATCGTCAAGAACCCCTAGCTTGACCTTTATTGGGTTTGCCTTCTTCTTGAGGGTTTTCCTCTAGTCCTCGTTCGCGACAGCGGTGCGGAGTTGCCGGACAATTCGCTACCTTGTGGCACAATGTGCAATTTCGCCAACGCACCTTCTGCCTTGACGTGGACTAGCTAAGCCAGTAAGCTGGCAGGTGCCTTTTTTCTAGGCATTTTGCCTGGGCTAAAGTTGGCTCCGTCTCTAGCCTGTGGGCTCTATCCAGGGCAAGGAGCAACCACTGTCAGCTCGACGGGAGGTGAGGGCTGTGGAGATCCCTCTGGCGGCGCGGTAGGCGTTGAGCCTGCTACCAGTCATGGATCATGGGAGTGTTTGTTAGCGTTTCGTAGGTCTCTCAGAGCGGATGAGTTGGCAGTCACAGAGGGGTCGGCGCTCCTACCAGGTTGTCCCCGTGGGCGGGATTGCCTTGGGCCTGGCTCTGCTGCTGCTGGGATGTGCCTCCTCATCCTTGGAAGCCCAGGGGACGGCAGCTGTTGCCAACGCTGCCCCCGCCAAAGGAGAGCCCCAGCACCTGCCCGTGGAAGCAGAAGTAACCCTTGCCGGTCGGCGCTTTGATCTGGAAGTGGCTCGCACCCCTGAGCAACAGCGGCTGGGCCTGATGTTCCGCACCGATTTGCCGCCCAATCGCGGCATGTGGTTCCCCTTCGACCCACCCCAGCCGGTTGCCTTCTGGATGTTCAACACACCGCTGAACCTGGACATTATCTTTCTCCACCAAGGCCGGGTGGTGTACATCGCCGCCAATGTGCCCGGCTGTCCCGCCCTGCCCTGCCCCACCTATGGGCCTCCCCCCAGCCAGCTAGTGGACAGCGTGCTGGAGTTCCGTGGCGGGACGGCAGCGGCCTTGGGCTTGCAAGTTGGAGATACGGTTGAGATCCGCGAGCTCTCGCCCAGAACCCCTTGAGGATCCCGTCTGCCGTCTTGATTGCGATTGGGATGGCCTCTTTGCGATGATTCTTCCTAGGGGTCGCTGATGCAAAGAGGCGACGGCGAGCTCAGGATGGTTCGGCTACTGCCAGCAAAGCCCTATGGAGGTTAGCAGCGTAGCCCAGTGGCTGGGGGTCGGGGCTGTGGCCCTGGCTTCTGTGCTTTGGGCCGAGATTGTGCGGGATGTGCGCCATTGGCTAGCTCACCAGTGGCCCTGGCTGATGCCCAAACACACCCTGCACCACCGCCTGTTTCGCCCCGATCTCAGCGTGGTAGACCCAAAGTTATACCGGGAATCCCAGTGGCACCACGACGTCCCGGAAGCGGCGACGATGCTTCTGGCTGGGATCCCCTGGGTGGTGCTGTTGGGACAGGGATCCTGGCTGTACGGCCTGGCAGCGGCGGTGGGAGTGGTCTACTCGGCCAGTTTCTTGGCTGCTGGCCTGCTGCGGGGCTGCGGGCTAGCTCTGCAAACGGATATTACCCACCAGCCGGGGCCTTTCCCTACTCCTCCCAGCCAGTGGCATGTCAACCGCGCCTACCACTGGCGGCACCACTTTGACGACACCAACGCCTACTTCTGCGGCACCCTAACCTTGCTGGATCGGATCATGGGCAGCAGTCTCTCCTTTAAAGGCAAGCGCGTGGCCATCACTGGCGCCTCTGGCACCCTGGGCCGGGCCCTCTTGAAGCACTTTTCCCGCCATGGGGCCCAAGTCATCGCCCTCAGCTCCCATGCGGATTCGGTTTCCATCGAAGTGGACGGACAACTCCAGCCGGTGCCGACTGTTCGCTGGCAGGTGGGGCAGGAGGGATCCCTGGCCGAGCTCCTGGAGGAGGTCGATATCCTGGTAATCAACCACGGCCTAAACGTCCATAGGCAACGGGATCCCGAATCGGTTCGCCAGTCCTATGCCGTCAACACCTTCTCGGCATGGCGCCTGATGGAGCTATTTTTCCAGACGGTGCGCAGCAATCGGGAAATGGCCACCAAAGAGGTCTGGGTGAACACCTCCGAAGCCGAGGCCAGCCCTGCTTTTAGCCCCCTCTACGAGCTCTCCAAACGGGCCCTGGGCGACCTGGTGACCCTGCGCCGTCTCGATGCTCCCTGCGTGGTGCGCAAGCTTATCCTTGGCCCTTTCAAGAGCCAGCTCAACCCGATTGGAGTTATGTCGGGGGATTGGGTGGCCGCCCAAATCCTGGCCCAGGCCAAACGCGACTGCCGCAACATCATCGTCACCATCAACCCCCTCACCTACCTACTTTTCCCGCTGAAAGAGTTGGCCGTCAGCACCTATTTCCGGCTCTTCAGCCGCCGCTCTTCTCCACTAGCCGTCCCCGATCCCAGCGCTGGGATCCCAATCTAGGGAGTCGGGCAAGTCCTAGCCAGCTTATGGCATTGGGCGCCAAGGTGGAGTAAGACAAAAGCAGGTTCTTTGGCGTCAGCAGGATGGGATCCCTTCGGGGAGCGAAAATGCCCTTTTGGAGAATTCAGCAGCTCGATCTCCGAATGAACGTTGGGTGTGAGGAGTGGGAGTGAGCGATGAAAATTGCGCAACAGTGGGCGCGCGCAGTGCTTTGCCTAGTGGGTGGCGCCTGGATGCCGGTGCTTTTGTCCGGCTGTGCCATCCCCATAGCCGCTGCAGGGGTCGCCGAGGTTCAGGTGCGCCTAGTACATGTGGCCCCCAATACCCCTCCCCTTGACTTGGAAGTGGGGGGCGTCAAGGTAGCGCGCAGTGTAGCCTATGGCTCGGTGAGCGAGTATACCCGCTTGCCGACAGGAGAGTACGACATCCTGTTGCTTGCAACGCCCGAGACGTCCTCGGCTTCTCAGGTGGTGGCCAAAACGGTGGCCAACTTTAGAGGTGGGGGGGTGTTCTCAGTGGTGGCTGCTGACGAGCCCAATCGCGTGACGGCCTTGGTACTAGAAGACAATATTAACCCCCTGTTCGATCAGGCCCTGGTGCGGTTTGTCCACGCTGCCCCCGACGCGCCCCCTCTGCAATGGCAAGGGGAGCGGGGACGAGTGCTGATACCCCAGTTGGCCTTTGGGCAGGCTTCTACCTTTCAGGCGATGCGCCCCGGCTTTACCCAAGTCCAGGTGTTCACCGTCGCTCCCAGGATCCCCCTGCAACGCTTTGACCTGCAATTGGAGGCAGGCAAAGTCTATACCCTTTATGTGGCAGGGTTGCTGCGTAGCAATCCAAGCTTGAGTGGGGTGATAGCGGAAGAAACGCGGGCTCGTCGCCTTCTCTAGGTGTCTTCCTCCTACACTTCGGGAAGTAACAGTGGATACCCTATTCCGGGTGGAGGTGCTCAGCCAAACCCCAGATCCCGAGCGGGTGATCTGGCTGGCGATGCACCAGGACTACAGTGCGGAGTACGTCGCGGCTGCCAGTCGCGTCCCGGCCAATTACGGTGAGGCGGTGGTGCGGCACCTATTGGAGGGTGACCGTGGGCATTATGGGCCTTTGGAGCATCCGCAGATTACGTTTGCTGTGGGGTATTTTCCGCACTTAGTGGTGCAGCAGGCGCGCACGCACCGTATTGGGGTGTCGTTCGATGTGCAGTCGTTTCGGTACACTGGGAAGCAGCTTCTGGAACTGGGATCCGATCCCAGCCCTGACCAACTGGAGCAGGTGTTCTATGTCCCCGCCAACATCAAGGAGGGGCAGGCCAAGACCCGCGAGGGAGTTTGCCCCATCTCCCCAGAAGCGCTGGGCATTGTGCTAGAGCAATACCGCAGCCAAGTGGCCGCCTACCGCCGCTTGGTAACCGAGTGCGGTGTACCGCCTGAGGATGCTCGCTGCGTTTTAGGCTACGGCATTCGGCAGCACTTCGTGGTGAGTTTTAACTGCCGTAGTTTGATGCATTTTTTGGATCTACGTGCCAAGGCAGATGCGCAGCGCGAAATTCGGGAGTTGTGCGACCTGATTTGGCCCCACTTTGAAGCGTGGTGCCCGCACATTGCGGCGTGGTACCGCAAAAGCCGCTGGGGCAAGGCTAGGTTATCTCCTTAGAAATTGGATGAGAACGCCCTACAAAGCCTAGAGTCAAGGCTTAGAATCCCCTGAGCTTTAACCTCGCCTTTTGGCTAGGGGTTTATGGATCCCAAAGCTTATGAACAAATGGCGAGCCTAGAAGATCGGCATTGGTGGTTTCTGGGCCGCCGTCGCATTCTCAGCCGGGTTATTGCAAGGATCCCTCTTCCTCCCGCAGCTTGTATTTTGGAAGTCGGCTGTGGCAGCGGTGGCAACCTGGAAATGTTGTCTCAATTTGGCCAGGTCTTCGCAGTGGAAAGAAGCGAGATAGCATTGCCTATTGCTCGGGCCCGTGGAATTGGAGTTGTGGCCGAAGGGGAATTGCCGCATCGGATCCCTTTTGGTTCTCAACAATTTGATTTGATTGCTCTGCTGGACGTCCTAGAGCATTTGGAGGAAGACAAAGCGGCTCTGGAAGCCCTTACCAAGAGGCTAAAGCCCTCTGGCTACATGGTGATTACGGTACCGGCCTACCCCTGGCTATGGAGTACCCACGACGAACTCAATCGCCACAAGAGACGCTACACGCCGGAACAACTTCGCTCCCTACTTAAAAGCGTCGGCTTGGAAACTTATATCTTTACCTTTTTCAACAGCTTTCTCTTTCCATTGGCAGCAGGGATCCGCCTAGCCCAAAAGGGCCTACGCCTCAGGGAGAGTCAGGATCTGAAGATGCCCTTGCCCTGGGTCAACTGGCTTTTAGCTGAGATCTTTGCTGCAGAAGCCTATTTGATCCCCAAGTTCCCCCTGCCCTTTGGCCTGTCTCTGTTGGCAGTAGCTAGTCCTAGGAAAGATGCGTTGGCCTAGTCTCCCAACTCGGGATCCGGCCGTACCCGCACTTCCATCTGGCGCAGCAGCCGCAGCGAGCTTTCCGGCCCATCGATCATCTGCTGCTCGTTGATCCAGTAGGTGGCAATCCCCAGGTCCTCAAGGAAGCGGATGTAAGGATCCGGCGGCGGCCCGTCAAAAACGGCGGCTTTTTGGACGGAAAATCCCTGTTCTAGCCAAGGCGTGAGGGCAAAACGCTCGTAGTAGAGCAACTGCCCCACCACCTCCTGCATGACCTCTGCTGCATCTTTGTGGTGTAGCAATTTCACCTCGGCCAAAAGCAGCTGCCCGTCTGCAACCGCTAAGAAGTCAAAGGTGTGCTGGTCTTCGCGCACTTCCAAGCCAGCCAGACGGAACCAGCGGCGAAACTGGTGCAAGATTTCGTTGTGGCGCTCGCTGCGCTCCAACTGACGCCGGCGGCGGCGCTCTGCCATCAGCGGGTCTGTCCCGGCAGAAGAGGGGATACCACTGCTACAAAACTGGGGCGGCTCATCGGGATCCAAAACCACCCTACCCCCTGCAGGTTGGTGCAAGAGGGGTGGCACAGAGGGCAACAGCTCGACGGCTCCCCACTCCACCTCCGGCTGCGCAGCCAGGGCAAGCAGAGGGCGGTTGAGAGGGTGTTCCGGGTGGGTGTCAAACAACAGCTTGAGTTGGGAGTGGCTAAACTGAAAATCTAGACGGAACTGTTCCACAGAAAGGCGATCCCGACCCTTTTGCAGAGTCTCCTGGCCAAAGTAGAGCATTACCAGGAGAGGATAGATGGGTAGAGGGCGATGGGGCGGGATAAGCATGGCCCACATCGCGTCAGTCCAGTGGGGAAGCAGGATCTCGGCCTGTCTGCCTTTGCCCACCACCTGCAGCATTTTGGGGTGGCCGGGCTGCCAACCACAGGGATGGTCGTCGAAGCCACAGGTTTGCCGCCCTTGATCCACGCTTAGGGGGTAGCGCCCGTCGTAGAGGCGAAAGGGACACAGATCCCGGTCTGCTGCTAAAAAACGCTCGTCCTGCCACAAGTGGGCGGCCAGGGCATGACAACCAATGCCTTCCTGGCTGTTGCAGGCTTTGAGCCAGCGGCGTTCGACCAATTTGCCCCCCACTTTGCTTGGCGCCAGAGGCCGAACAAGGCCATTTTCCCCTTGGTTAAACAGGGGCCACACCAGGGGCTCCCCTGTCTCTGGCAGCGTAGGTAAGAGAGGGTGGGTTTTGGTGTAAAACGGGTCACAAATGCGCTGGGCCACCTGCTCCAGGGGCAGGCCATGGGGAGATCCCACCGGCGGCACAAGGGATCCCGATCCGGCCTGGGCGCGATGGTACTGGATAGCCAGAGCTACCTCCAGCCCTACTGGACGCAGTTCCGGCGTCAACTGCCGGTAGCGCTGCAGTAGCCGTGAAGCTTGCACAAACAGGTCGTAGCGCCGAACTGGAACTGCCTCAGCCATAGGGTTGCCGGAAAAGATCCCCACCGGTTTGGGGGCAAGCTGGCTATGACAGACACCTTGGTCCCAAACCCGATCGAGGTTGGGTTCGTTGTCTGGGCAAAGGCTAACTCTGCCAAGCGCAGCAGCTCGAAGGCACGTTTGCTTAGCACCAAGTCAGTTGTCAGTGTAGTAGAGAAACTCTGAGGCGGGAAGATTTGGCGACTTGCTTGTGCGCTACCAAAAGCAGCGGCAACCAGCAAGCTAGTGTCGCGGCCACCAAGGAAAGGGAAAGGGACGCTCTGTCTCTGCGTCGCGGTCGTACTCGGTTGGGCGGCCCCTCTCTGGCTGGATCGCCAAGCTGCCCACGGAGTCGGCTTCTCGATAGACGCGGGCAATCTGGCGGTAATTTGGGTTACATCGTCGGCGAAGATCGCACCATTGTCGGTGGCTTTGTAGGACTGGATTTAACCTGACCTCCCTTATTCACGTTCGGCAGCCCTAATGCCTCTGCCGGGATCCCAAGCCACCTGGGCTACCATGATAGAAATTGTAGCGCTCCTGCCAACTTTCCCAGATCATGGCCAATCTTCAACGGGATCCTGAGGTCAACTTGTCGGCTGCTTCGGCTCTTGCCCAAAACCCCCAGCCGGCAATCCCCTCCTTGCCGTTGCACGTCATGTTTCGCTTGGGCCTATTTCAGATGGGCTTGGGGATGATGTCGCTGCTGACGCTGGGGGTGCTCAACCGGGTCATGATTGACCCCGATCTCTTGGCCATCCCGGCCACGGTAGCAGGGGGATCCCTGGCCATGCACCAGTTGGTGTCTCCGGCCCGCGTCTGGTTTGGGCAGCTTTCCGATGCCAAGCCTTTGTTTGGGACGCACCGCAGCGGCTATGTACGCCTGGGATCGGTGCTCTTTGCCCTGTGCATCTTTTTGGCGGTGCAGGTGGTGTGGGGTTTGGGGCAGAGCTTTGCTAGAAGTGGCTGGTCGCTGGCCACCTATGGCTGGATTGCTCTGGCCGCCTTCATGTTTGCTCTTTACGGGCTTTGCCTCAGTGCCTGCTCCACGCCCTTTGCGGCGCTGCTGGTGGACGTTTCCGATGAGCACAACCGCTCCCAGTTGGTGGGGATCGTCTGGTCCATGTTGATGGTGGGCATTGCTGGGGGGGCGATTGGCTCGGCGGTGCTGCTGCGCGGCCTGGATCTAGAGAACCTCCAGAGTACGATTAACCGCCTCTTTATCGTCATTCCTGCCGTGGTGATCCTGCTGGGGGTCATCGCTACCTGGGGGGTAGAAAAGCGCTATTCCCGCTATGGATCCCGTTCCACCTTGGCCGGGCGGGAGGATCAGATTACCCTGGGCACGGCCCTCAAGGTGCTCACCGCCAGCCGCCAAACCCTGATCTTCTTCAGCTTTTTGGCCCTGATGACCATGGGCCTGTTCATCCAACAGCCGGTTCTCGAGCCCTATGGCGGCGAGGTGTTTGGCATGACGGTAGCCCAGAGCACCCAGCTCAACGCCTTTTGGAGCATAGGCGTCTTGGTAGGGATTGTGGTGACTGGCTTTCTCATCGTGCCTAGGCTGGGCAAGCAGACGACTGCCCGCTTGGGCTGCCTGCTGGTGGCCCTTTCTTTTGGGCTGACCATTGCCGCAGGGTTTACAGGCAAGCCGCAGCTGCTGCAGCTATGTATGATCCTGTTCGGCTTAGCCTCAGGGATCACCACCAACGGCGCCATTAGCCTAATGTTGGATTTGACAGCAGCAGAAACCGCCGGCACCTTCATCGGCGCGTGGGGCTTGGCCCAGGCGATGTCGCAGGCGCTTTCTACCCTCAT
This sequence comes from Synechococcus sp. O70.1, assembly GCF_047462215.1. NCBI lineage: Bacteria > Bacillati > Cyanobacteriota > Cyanophyceae > Synechococcales > Synechococcaceae > Synechococcus > Synechococcus sp. O70.1. The sequence continues at coordinate 104,766 of NZ_JANSIT010000004.1, forward strand.
TGGCGGCGCTTTGCTCGATCTGGGGCGGCTACTTTTCCCCACTTCCTCGGTGCTGGCCTATGCCACCGTCTTTGGAGTGGAGGCGGGGGTGATGTTGCTGGCAGTGTATCTGCTGGGCCGGGTGAGCGTAGCGGAGTTTCGGGAAAACACCAGCCGCGCTCTCACCAAAGTGCTAGCGCTTGAGTTAGAGGGCTAACGCCGTGGCACCGGCTCGTAGTGCGGGCAACCCTGGCAGGGCCCACTGGGGTTAACGGCGCAGCGCAACAGGGGCGAGCGGGCATTGAAGCGACAGGAGGGATCCCCCAAAAACTGGCCTGCTTCAGGGGGTGGGCTCACTGGGCGAATGAGGGCGCGGATGCCACAGAGGTGATATTTGCCCTGCCGCAACTGGTAGGAGTGGCGCTTTTCTAAAACCAGGTAGTGCTGCTCGGCTAGTTGAACGTAGGTGCCCGGATGGGGGCTGGTTTCCCAGGGGCATTCGTCTACCACCTCTCCCGAATCGGCATCGATCCACTGAATGGGCAAGGTTGGGTTGACAGAAGCCATAGGGCACAGCGGCAGCCAGCCTGGAGAACAGCTCGGCAAACGAAGGGATGGACGCAGGCTGGCTTGTACTACCAGCTTTACTCAGTGTAGTGGATTTCCCGGGGTGGCTGGACGGCTCAGGTGAGAGAAGGAGGCAGCTAGAATACGTGGGCGAGAAAGGATCCCGGCAGAGCATGGGCAAAGTAGTGGTTATCGGGGCGGGGCTGGCCGGCTTAACCTGCGCCAAGGTGCTGAGTCAGGCGGGGTGGAGGGATGTCCTAGTTTTGGAAAAAAGCGACGGCCCCGGGGGCCGGGTGCGCACCGACGAGGTGGAGGGCTTTCGCCTGGATCGCGGCTTTCAGGTGCTGTTTACGGCCTACCCTCAGGTGCGGCGGCATCTGGATCTGAGCAGACTTGACCCCTGCCCCTACCGTCCGGGAGCTATCCTGGCCCGATCCAGTCGCTGCTGGCTGTTAGGGGATCCGCTGCGGGATCCAGCCAGCCTCGTCCCTTCCCTATTCAACCCCCTGGCTAGCTTTGGGGACAAGCTCAAGGTGCTGCAGTTGCGAGCGGAGCTGGCGCAGCGCACGCCGGAGCAGGTCTTCCAGGAAGGGCTGGGGGGATCCGATGGCTCGGTGCGAGAGTTCCTAGAGGGGTACGGGTTCTCCGCCAAGATCTGCCAGCACTTCTTCTACCCCTTTTTCCGCGGCATTCTTCTGGATCCAGAGCTGGCCAGCAGTGCCCGTCTCTTGGCGTTCTATTTCAAGATGATGGCCGAGGGGGCCATTGTCACCCCAGCGCTGGGCATGGGAGAACTTGCCCGCCAACTGGCCAGCTACCTTTCCCCAGAGCAGATCCGCTACCAAACCCCGGTGGAGCGCATCCTGGTCGAGGAAGGGAGAGTGCGCGGGATCCGCACCGCCGGCGGAGAGGAGATCCCTGCCGAGTGGGTAGTCTGCGCCACCGAGGCCCCTCAGGCGCGGGCCTGGCAAGCAGAGCTCTGTCCCCATGCCGCTATGCCCATCCCCACCCAGGGACGGTCGGTTACCTGCCTCTACTTCTGCGCTCCCTTTTCTCTGGCCCGCGGCGCCTACTTGTACCTCAACGCCAGCGGCCAAGGCTGGATCAACCACTGGGTTCAGCTCACCCGCATCAGCCCGGCACTAGCTCCTCCTGGCCAACACCTCTATTCGGTGACGGTATTGGGGGATCCCCCCTTAAGCGACGAGGAGCTGGCCCAAACCTGTCGGGCCGAGCTGCAGGTCTATTTTCCCAAAGCCCCTTTGAAACAGTTGCGCCTGCTGCGGGTGTATCGCATCCCTTTTGCCCAGTTTTTGCAGCCGCCTGGCTTCCAGCAGCATTTGGTTCCCACCCATAGCGGCCTGCCAGGCCTTCTCTGGGCTGGAGAGTACACTCACCAGAGCAGCATCGAGGGATCCCTGCGCAGCGGCGAACAGGCAGCGGCCTGGATCCTGCAAAAATCGGCCTTGTAGACTTTCTTAACTCTACTCCCGGAACCAAAGCTGGGATCCCGTGGTATGAAGGGGGTGGACTTCATCGCCCACAGGGATCCCTCCGCCATGCAAAACGCCACCCTTAGCCCAATCCCGCTCCTGCAGCGGTCGTTTGAGTTGGTAGGTCCCATCTACTGGCCGCTGCTGATCCTGGCCTCTCCAGGCTTTATCCTGGCCATCGTCACGGAGCTGACCCCACTTCTCGGGGGGATCCTCCAACTGGCCTATGGCATTGTTGCACCGATCCTAGGCGGAGCAGCCTTGTGGCTGGTGGATTAGCACCTGAAGCGGCAAGCTCCCCTGCTGGGCAACAGCCTCAACCGAGCTGTCTCGAAGGCAGTGCCTCTAGTTCTGGGCACCCTCTTAGCAGCACTCCTCTCTTCCCTTGCCTCCATCTTTCTGATCATTCCAGGCATTTATGTAGGGGTTAAGCTGGCCCTCACACCTTGTGCCATTGCTCTAGAAAATCAAGGAACTACAGGAGGGCTGCGCTACAGTTGGAATCTCGTCAAAGGTCGTTGGTGGGGCGTGTTTTGGGCCCTTCTGGTCCTGGGCTTGATTCTTGGTTTTGCGGGTGGATTGATAGTTGGATTTGTCATAGTTGTGGCTGATGTTGGCGACTTTGGGGTGAGAATGGTTGCGGCTGCCGCTGCCACAGCCGTTATGCCCATCTTCTGGGTCTATGTGGTTCTCCTGTTCCGATCCCTGCAGCAGTTGAAGGGGCAGGCGGCCTAGTTTTGCCCCGCCGCTCAAGCCGGGGGCTTTGCGTAACCCTGGAGTTTACAAGGGCAGCCCCTGTGAGCAGACGTTCAATCCGCCATTTAGCGGAGCCCAGAGCAGGAACTCTTGTCGAGAATAGACAAGAGACCTCCCCCGGGATCACCTCTGCTATGAGCGAAGCTAGGGCAACCGCCATCCAGCAGATCATCCAAGCAGCTATGAGGACTGGTCTGCTTACCGCTGCTCAAGAACACGAGCTGAACCTGAGGCTATTTCAAGATGGCTGTTCCGAGGCGGATTTCTTCCTGCTGCGTCGCCTGCACTCCTGCTTGCGCCAGGGATCCATCCGTCAAGTGCCAAGCTTGCCCAACCCAGTAGCCAGGGGTTGCTTTGGCGCCCCTCTAGTGACCGACAAAGTCGAGGAGGCTCAGCCCCAACCTTGTGAGCTGAGTCGAGCGCACAACCCTAAAGTTAGCTAGGGGAAGGCCCAGGGTGCATTAGAGTTGGAATCCGAGTGATAATAACTCCAGCAATGTGCCCTAGTGGGATCCTCGGCAATGGAAGCTTTTTTCGAGTTTCTCTGGTCTGCCTCGGCTATTTTGCTGGTGATCCTGGTGCTGTTGCACAGCCCCAAGGGAGATGGCCTGGCGGCTATTAGCGGGCAAGCCCAGTTGTTTGCCAGCCCCAAGAGCGCTGAGCAAAATCTGAACCGCCTCACCTGGACGGTGGCTACCCTTTTTCTCTCCATCAGTGTGGTGCTGGGAGCAGGCTGGCTCTCCACAGGCGCAGGGCAATAAGTAGCGTGGCAGTCATCTACTTGCACGGCTTTGGCTCGGGGCCGCAATCAGCCAAGGCTGCCTTTTTCCGCCAGCGGCTGCAGCGGCTTGGGATCCCTCTGGAGGTGCCGGATCTCAACCAAGGCAACTTTACCCAGCTCACTCTCTCTCGCCAGATCCGGCAAGTTTCTGAACAGTTGGCTGCCATGGGGCATCCTCCTGTTACCCTGATTGGCTCTAGCCTGGGAGGTGTAGTGGCTGCCTGGGTAGCTGAGCAGCAGTCTTGCGTGGAACGGCTGGTGTTGCTGGCACCGGCCTTTGGCTTCTTGCAACATTGGCTGCCGCGGCTAGGGGCTGAAGCCGTGGAAGCTTGGCAACGCAGCGGGCAAATGCTGGTCTTTCACCACCAAGAAGGGCGGCCGCTGCCCTTGGCCTATAGCTTTGTTACCGATGCCCAGCGCTACCCCGAGGAGGCCCTGCGCCGGCCTGTGCCCACCCTGATTGTGCACGGGACCCGCGACGAAGTCATCCCCATCCAAGCCAGCCGCAACTACGTCGCCCATCGCCCCTGGGCGCAACTGGTAGCTGTGGAGAGTGACCATGCCCTCACCGATGTTCTAGAAACCCTCTGGGAGGTGGTCAGCCGCTTCTGTGGCTGGTCCCAGTTGCCTTCGGAAACGCCCTCCTAGCCTATCTGCCGTTTTGGCTCCTAACATCCTTCAGCCCCATGTTGCCCCCCAAAGTGCTCCGTGCCGCTGAGGCAACTGCCGGCCTCTTTTTGGATATGGACGGGGTAATCGTGGATTCGGAGCCAATCCACGCCCGCGCCGGTGCCATTGCCCTAGAGCGCTGCCGGCTTGCTCTAGATCTGGCTCCTGTCTCCCTGCAGTTTAAGGGGCGCACTGACCGGGACATGTTTGAGTATCTCGTGGAACACTTGACGGACACCCCGCCCGCAGAGCGGCCCCTGCTGGTGCAGCGCTTGATTGAGGAAAAGGCCAGGGCTTTCGGGGAGCTGTTGGAAGAGGTGCTCTTGGTGCCGGGGGTGTTGGAGTTTCTGGAGCTCAGCCGCCGTCGCTTTTCAGCCCTTGCCCTCACCACCTCTGCTACCCGTCGGGATCAGGAGCAGATTTTCCAACGCTTTGACCTAGGCCGCTGGTTTGACGCCGTGATTACCGCTGAAGATATCCAGCGAGCCAAGCCCGACCCCGAGCCCTATTTGAAAACAGCTGCCAAAGTGGGCTTGGATCCTAGCTTGTGTTTGGTGGTTGAAGACTCTGCCCACGGGATCCGCGCGGCTAAGGGGGCAGGCTGCCTTGCGGTGGGCCTCACCACTGCCTTTACACCACTAGAGCTGCGTCAGGCAGGCGCCGATGCTGTGGTGGACAGCTTTGCCGAATTGGCAGAACTTCTGGAGCTGGAGTAGGAAGAATCGTGGAGGCAGGACAAGTCTTCCAGAAGCGGAAAGCTTTAGCCCATCGTCATGCCGCCGTCGATGGCAAAGACTTGGCCGGTGATGTAGGCCGCCGCCGGGTCAGCCGCCAAAAAGCGCACTAGCCCCGCCACTTCCGCCGGGGATCCCAGTCGCCCCAGAGGAATTTGGGCCAGGATGGGGCCAGGATCCAGCTTTTCCGTCATCTGGGTAGTGATAAAGCCAGGGGCGACAGCGTTGACGGTGATGTTGCGGCTGGCCAGCTCGCGGGCTGCTGTCTTGGTTAGACCAATTACCCCCGCTTTGGCAGCGCTGTAGTTGGCCTGGCCGGCGTTGCCCACCAAGCCCACCACTGAGGTGATGTTGATGATGCGTCCCTGCCGCTGCTTGACCATGATCTTGGCGGCTGCTTTCAGGCAGAGGAAGACTCCCGTAAGGTTGAGATCCAGCACTGCCTGCCAGTCTTCCGGCTTTAGGCGCAACAAGAGGGCATCGCGGGTAATGCCAGCATTGTTAACCAGCACGTCCACCCGGCCCCACCGCTCCATCACCTGCTCAAAGAGCCGCTCCACTTCTAGGGGTTGGGAGACATCGGCGGCCAGGGCCATCCCCTCCCCTCCCACGGCGGCAATCTCCTGCACTAGCGCTTCGGCCTCGGCGGCAGAGTGGGCGTAGTTGACGACTACCTTGGCACCAATGGCTCCTAGATGCAGGGCAATGGCCCGGCCAATGCCTCGGCTGGCTCCCGTAACCACGGCCACCTGGTTGTGGAGCGAGGGCAAGGGGAGGAGTTCAGACATAGGCAGCAGCCTCCTTGCAAGGGCGACAGCCGCACTAGTATAGGACGCTTTGGCTTCCTTTGGAGCCTTGCCGTCGGCCACGGCCCGTTAGCTAGCCCCGCCGGGAGGCCCCGCCCTCTACTCGCCAGGGTGTTCGCGCTAGCGGCGCGGAGCGCTTGGAGCGGGAGTATGTCACGATAGAAAGTTGGCTTCTGGCAGAGAAACCGTCCATGCAAGTGGAGTTTCGGGAGTGCGATCCAGGCAACCTCTGGATTTGGTTTGAGTTTGCCGAGCCGCCCGTGCCGGCAGAGCTGGAGTACCTCAGGGAAGTGCTGGAATCGTGGTATGTGCTAGGCAAGCTGGGAGGATTTAACGCCGAGCGCTTGGTGGTTCAGGAGGCTGAGGCGGATCTCAGCTACCTGGAGTACCCCAGTGACTTGCCTCCCGTCACCTCGCTCATGCACAACATGGGATCCCTCGAGGAGAAGGGCAACTGGGCCCGCTGCTGGTTTGACCTGGGCACTGCCGACGCAATGGCGCTGGACGTGTTGATCAATGCCCTGCGCACCCTTAGCTTAGAGTACATTGGCCTTACCCGCGTCATCATCGGCGGGCAAAACGAGGATTGGCCAGCGCCGGATCTCGAGGAGACTGACGCCTACGATCTCCACAGCTACCTCCAGGATCACTGGGGGGAAGAAGGAGAGCTGGAGTAGCTTCTACTCTAGGTAGCCCAGCTCCTGCATCCGCCGCAGCAAGTCTGCATCGCTTTCCACATCCACCTTGCGAGGAGCCAAGCTGGGGCGGCGCGATTCAGCCCACTCCAGCCACCGCCTTAGCCCTTGTTGCAGGCGAATTAGCCAAGCTTGGGGAGAAAGGGATCCCAACGCCGGATCCCCAGGCTCAGCCAAGAGCAGATCCCGCTGCTCCGCCGGATCCTGCTCTAGGTTGTAGAGGCTAGGGCTCTCCCCAGTTTGGATGAGTTTGATCCCTCCTTCGTAGAGGGCGCGGCGGGTGGCGTAGCAGGCGCGGGCCTGCAAGAGGTTGTCGTTGCGGCTTTCCATGGCCCGCAAGAGAATCTGCGGCGGGAAGGCCTCGCTAAGCACTACGCCTTGCTCGGGATCCTCCCCAGCCAGGGTACGGCTTAGGCTAAGGCGGGCAACTTCGCGGCGGAGCCGGAGGCTAACCCGAGGGGTGCCGTCGGCTAGAGAAAGGCTGGGGCCAAAGCCGGCAGCTTCCAGGAGAGTGTGGAAGAGGCGGCGGGTGGAAACGGGGGTGGCCACCCGCTTTCCTGCAGGAAAGTGGCCGGGGTAGTGCAGGATCAGGGGCACGCGGATGAGCTCTTCGTAAACCACAAAGGCGTGGCCGACGAAATCGTGCTCTCCTAAGCCTTCGCCGTGATCGGCGACGATGGCCAGCAGAGTGTTTTGCTCCAGGCCAGTGTGGCGCAAGGTGGCAAAGACAGATCCCAGCAGGTGATCCTGGTAGGCTACTTCTGCATCGTAGATGTCCCGCAGCACCCGCGCCTGCAGGGGAGAAAGCGGCTGCGGTAGGGGTGCCATCCAGCGGTAGGGCTCAGCGTTGTACTGGCGCAGGAAATCCCGGGCCTCTCGGCTGCTCTTAAAGTAGGGGGCGTATTTCTGCACAAAAGGCTCTGGCGGCCAGTAGGGCAGGTGCGTCTCCATTAGGTTGACAAAGCAAAAAAAAGGAGGCGCCCCCGCAGGGCGGCGGGCCATTTGCTGGAGGTAGCGATTGAGGTCGGCAATGGAGGCAGCGGTGTTGCCCTTAAAGTTCATCAAGCAGGTCCAGAGGGAGGCAAACCAGGGGTGCAGGGCCAACTGAAAAAGGGTGTCGGAGCGAGCAAAGGCATTTTGCACGGGGTAGGAGAGGCGGCGCCAAAACTGGGTGTAGGCGGCCAGCCAGCGGTTGAGGGGAGGCGGCAGAGGGTTGCCCTCAGGGGGGCGGGTGGGCAGAGCCCCGCCGTAGTTGTAGAAGGTGTCAAAGCCGCGCCGCAGGCCATTTTTCAAGATCCCGACTAGGGGGTTGTTGCAGAAGCCAACGGTGGTGTAGCCAACCAGCTTCAGCAGCTCTGCCAGGGTGGGTAGGGTAGGACTCAGCTCTAGGTCTGCCTGAATGGTCTGGTGGGTGCTGGGGTACTCCCCTGTAAACAGGGAGGCGTGGGAGGGGATCGTCCACTGGGCAGGGGCAATGGCCCGTTCGAAGAGAGTGGATTCTGCAGCCAGCCGATCCAGGTTGGGGCTGGTGGGGACTTGGCGGGCCCGCTCTTCCTCTGACCAGTAGCAAGAGAGACGATCCGCCCGCTGGGTATCGAGCACAATCAACAGGATATTGGGGCGCTCCCCCTTCGGGATCTCTGCCATTTCTGGAAACCTCACCACAACCCACCCCAGAGGGTTCTTAAACTATCTTGACACGCTCCCGCCGGCCTTTTGGCCCTTAGGGCAGGGTGAGATGGGTTTGGCTGTTGCCTTGGATCCGGATGGTGTTGCTCTGCCAGTCGAGCAGGCCCCTGTCGCCACTCACAGTCAAAGCCTGACCAGGTTGGCGGTAGCGCACCTGGCCCAGAGCCTGCAGTTGGGTGGAGCCGATGCGCCACCGGATCTCCTGGGCCTCGAGGGACGCTGCCCTGCTGACGCGGGCGGTTTTGGCTTTCGCATTGCCCACCAGGCGCAGCTCAGTTAGAGGCAGGGGAGCCCGCAACTCCTCGCCACTAAGGCGCACGCTTTGCCGGGGGGCATACACCTCTACTGCTCCCAGCGCCTGCACTTCCCCCGCGCCAAACTGCCATAGGAAGCGCCTAGCAGCTAGCTCCAGCTCTGGAGCCCGATATTCTGCCCGTATCGGTTGCGTGGGATCCAGGTTCTCCACCTGCATCTGACCTTGGCCAAAGTCCATCAGCAGGCGGTCCCCCTGCAGGAAGCCCTGCCCCTCCAACAGCTCCACTTTTACCTCGCCTTCAGCCTTGAGCAAGCGCTGGGCCGGCAGCCACTCCAGCCGCTGGGCCTGCAGGCGCAGGTTATCCCGCTCGGACTCTACCTCGACTTGCCCCCTCAATTCCAGTCGCCGTTGGCTGGGGTAGGCAGATCCCTGCTTGGCCCGGACGCGAACGGCGCGGTCGTCTTCGTCAAAAAACTCTCCCTCGATGGCCTCCAAATGGGCGGATCCCAACTGCACGGGGGTAGCCTCTGACGGCGGCGGCTCGTACTTGGCTAGGCGTGCCTTCAAGCGCCAGAGCAGACCACCGTCGGGTTTGGCCTGGGTAAGAGTGATGTCTTCGTAGAGTAACTGGGGGGTGGGAAGGGAGGCTGCAGGTGTGGGATCCCTGCTTGCCGGCAGCTCCGGCCCACTACAGGCAGGGCCCAGCAGAGCGAAAGCCACAAGCCACCCTAGCATCCAAAGAGAATGAGGCTGCATGGATCTCTCTTGGGCGCCCTCCCCATACCCTAGCGCTATCCTACTGAGATCCGCCTGTGGCATCATCAGGCAAGAGATGGCGGCACAGCTGTGGAGCAACTGTTGCAACTGTTCATTTACGGCCTTGTGTTGGGCAGCATCTACGCCCTGGGGGCCATTGGCGTGTCCCTGACCTTTGGCATTTTGCGCTTTGCCAACTTCGCCCACGGGGATCTGATGACCTTAGGGGCCTATTTTGCCCTGACCTTTGTCGGCTGGGGCTGGCCCTTGGGGGTCAGTTGGATCCCGGCAGCCTTGGCAACGGCAGGGTGTGCGGTGGGGATCGACCAATGGGTCTATCGTCGCCTGCGCCGGGAGGCCCCCGTTATTTTGCTCATTTCCTCCTTTGGCACGGCCCTGATTTTGCGCAGCCTGGTGCAGATTCTCTGGGGGCCCGACAACCGGGTGTACCGCCAGGGCATCCAGATCCCCTGGGAGGTGGGTGGGCTGCGCATTAAGCCAGACTGGGTGGTGATTTTGGCGGGAACGGCGCTGCTGGTGGTGGCGCTGCACCTGTTCTTGCAGCACACGCGGGTGGGGAAAGCCATGCGGGCCATGGCCGACAACTTTGACTTGGCCAAGGTGACCGGCATCGATACGGAGCAGATCATTCTCTGGACCTGGACCCTCGGGGCGGCTTTGGCCTGTCTGGCGGGCATCTTTCTCGGCCTAGATACCCGGCTGCACCCTACGATGGGCTGGCGGCTGTTGCTGCCCGTTTTCGCTGCCGCCATCCTCGGCGGCATTGGTCGTCCTTACGGAGCCATTGCTGGGGGGTTGGTGATTGGCCTAGCGGAGGAGTTCTCGACCTTGGTGATTAGCCCAGCCTACAAGACGGGGGTGGCCTTTGCTATCCTGGTCCTCCTGCTGATCTTCCGGCCTACTGGGCTAGTGGGGGGGCGAGCCTGATGCTGAGCTATGCCATTTTCTTCTTGATTTTGGTCGGGATCTACAGCGTACTGGCGCTGGGCCTCAACATCCAGTGGGGCTACGCCGGTATGTTCAACATTGGCGTGGGGGCCTTTTTTGCCCTGGGGGCCTACGCCAGCGCTATTGTTACGACGCCGCCAAGCCCTGAACATCTGGGGGGCTTTGCGCTGCCCTTTTGGGTGGGCTTTGCGGTGGCAGCGGTAGTGGCGGGAGCCATTGCTTTTTTGATTGGCTTGGTTACCCTAAACCTGCGCTCTGACTACCTGGCCATCGCCACCATTGGCATTGCCGAGATCATCAGCCAAATCCTGAAAAACGAGGGCTGGCTAACCAACGGCGTACGCGGTATCACTCGCATCCCGCGGCCCTTTCGCGGTTGGATCCCAGGGCAGGATACGCTGCTGTACCTGGGCTTGGTGCTCTTGGTTTTGGCAGGCGTTTACTGGCTAAGCGAGCGGGCCTATCGCTCCCCTTGGGGACGGGTGCTGCGGGCCATTCGGGAGGACGAGCCGGCAGCCCTAGCTGCGGGCAAAGATGTCCTCCAGTTTCGTCTCCAGGCATTTGTCCTGGGATCCACGCTCATGGGGTTGGCAGGGGCCCTCTATGCCCATTTTGTCAACTTCATCAGCCCGGAAGCCTTTCAGCCCGAGTTTGCCACCTTCATTGTCTGGGTGATGTTGATTGCCGGGGGCAGTGGCAACAACCGTGGCGCTTTGCTGGGGGCGCTGGCCATTTGGGGGGTGTGGTCGGCCAGTGAACTGTTCACCAATCGTCTGCCGCCCCAGTGGGCTACGCGGGCTGGTCCTTTGCGCATTCTGCTCATCGGGCTCCTCCTGCAGGTTATTCTCCTCACCCGCCCGCAGGGTCTGCTGCCGGAACGTCCGCCCCAGCCGGTTGGGGATGCCTCTTCTTTGTCCAGGGCGAGCAGAACCCCTGAGGGAGAGTCCGCAGGATAGGATGGGGTCGGCTGCCCCCTCGCCAATCCCGCCTTATGACGATGTTGCCTCCAGGAAACCCTCCTTCCTCTGAGCTTGGCCCAGGCAGTTGCCCTGCAGAAGTTGGGGTTGACCTGGGTGGGATCCCGACTGCCCCCATCAAAGAGGGCTATGCCCTGCCCGAGCATTACTTTAACCGCGAGCTCAGTTGGATTGAGTTCAACGCCCGGGTGTTGCACGAGGCCCTGGACGAGCGCACTCCCTTGCTGGAGCGGCTGAAGTTTCTGGCTATTTTCGAGAGCAACCTGGACGAATTCTTTATGGTGCGGGTAGCAGTGATCCGCCGCCAGTTGGAAACAGGCGTGCTGCTGCCAACCCCCGATGGCCTCACCCCCCAGCAGCAATTGCGCCAGATTTCCCAGCACCTACGGCCCCTGATTCAAAAGTTGCACGAGTGCTTTCGGCAAGAGCTGGTGCCTAAGCTGGCAGAGCAAGGCATTCGCATCCGCAACTTTAGCGACCTGACGGAGGCAGAGCGGCAGGAACTGCGGGAGTATTTCGATCGCCGCCTGTTTCCCCTGCTCACCCCCCTAGCGGTGGATCCGGGCCATCCTTTCCCCTATATTTCCAACCTCAGCCTTAACCTGGCGGTGGTGGTGCGGGATCCAGAAACGGGCAAGGAGCATTTTGCCCGCGTCAAAGTGCCCAACACCCTGCCCCGCTTTGTGCCCCTGCGGGATGGGGTGAGCTTTGTGCCGCTGGAGCAGGTGATTGCCCACCACCTGGAGGCGCTGTTTGTCGGCATGGAGGTGCTGGAGTACCATCCCTTCCGCATCACCCGCGACGCTGATCTGGCCATCCAGGAGGACGAAGCCGACGATCTGCTTGCCGCCATTCAGGAAGAGCTGCGCAAGCGCCGCTTCGGCTCGGTGGTGCGCATGGAGGTTGCCAAGTCGATGCCCCCTGCCATCCGCCAGCGGCTGTGTGAGGAGCTCCACCTGGATGCCGACTTGGTGTACGAAGTGGATGGCCTTCTTAACCTGGGCGGGCTCATGGCGTTCCTCAACCTAGACCGGCCCGACTTGAAGGATCCGCCTTGGGGGCCCGTCACACCGCCCCGCCTGCGCACTGCTTCGGTGAGCGAGGAGCCGGTGGATATTTTTGCCGTCATTCGGGAAGGGGATCTGCTGGTGCACCACCCCTACGAGTCTTTTGCCGCCAGCGTAGAGCGATTTTTGGAGGAAGCGGCCAACGATCCCCAGGTGCTCACCATTAAGCAAACCCTCTACCGCACCTCCGGGGACTCCTCAGTGGTGGGATCCCTCATCCAAGCTGCCGAAAATGGCAAGCAGGTGGCCGCTTTGGTGGAGCTGAAGGCTCGATTTGACGAAGAAAACAACATCCTCTGGGCCAAGAAGCTGGAAAAAGCCGGGGTTCACGTGGCCTATGGCCTGCCGGGGCTGAAGATCCACTGCAAACTGGCTTTGGTGGTGCGAGAAGAGGAGGGATCCCTGCGCCGCTACGTCCACATCGGCACCGGCAACTACAACCCCAAAACTGCCCGTATCTACACCGACCTAGGCCTGTTTACCTGCAACGAGACGCTCTGCCACGATGTTACCGAGTTGTTTAACGTGCTCACTGGCTACTCGCGGCAGCGGCACTTCCGCAAGCTCCTGGTAGCTCCCCACACGCTGCGCCAGGGGATGGAAGCTCTCATTCGCCGCGAGATGCGCCACGCTCAGGCAGGGGGTCAGGGGCGGATCATCGTCAAGATCAACTCCCTCACTGACCCGGAAATGATTCGGCTACTCTACGAGGCTAGCCAGGCAGGGGTGGAGATTGACCTCATTGTGCGCGGCATGTGCTGCCTAAGGCCAGGGATCCCAGGCTTGAGCGAGCGCATCCGCGTCATCAGCATCATTGGGCGCTTTTTGGAGCACTCCCGCATTTTTTACTTCTACAACAACGGCCAGGAGGAGTACTTCATTGGCAGCGCCGACTACATGACCCGCAACCTGGATCGCCGCGTCGAGGTGGTTGCCCCCGTGGAGGATCCGGTGTTGAAGCAGGAGCTGAAGGTTATTCTGGACATCTGCCTGACAGACAACCGGCAGGCTTGGGAGCTGCGTCCTGACGGCACCTACGTGCAGCGACGGCCTAAGCCGGGAGAGCCTGTGCGCTCCACCCATCAACGCCTGATGGAGCGGGCTGCCGGTCGCGCTTAGCCCTCACCCGCAGACCTGAGGGAAGGGACCAGCTCAGGAGGGAGGCGGCGGAGGGGCTTCGGCCGCTTCTTTCTCCGCTGCCCTAACCTGCTCTGTAGCCGCTTGCAAAGAAGACTGCAAGCTCTCCAGCTTTTCTCGGCTAGCGCGGTTTAGCCACGATTCGATGGCGTTCACCAAAAGCTGATCCCCCGAAAACCAGCCGCCACCATTCACAGCAAAGGCCAAGAAGATGGCCGCGTAGATAGCTGATAGCTCCAGGTAGGAAACGCTGAAACCAGCCACCTTGATGTGGTGAAACATGGCCACCGCCATTGTTGCTACCAAGCTCAACGCGGCAGGCCGGGTGAACAGGCCGAGGGCTACCAGGGGGGCCGCGATCAGTTCAGTGTAGGCAGCTACATAGGAGAAAAAGATTGGGAAGGGCAAGCCGATGACTTCTACATAAGCCGTCGCAAATCCTTCGACATCCGCCAGTTTATCGAGGCCGTTGTGGATCATGAAGAGCCCTGCCACCCCCCGCAGGATTGTCCAGCCCACCTGAGACCACCGCGGGCCAACGCTGTCGTGACGCAGGACAGAAGTCAGCAGCCCGAGAAACCGCTGAAGGAGGGCCATAGGGGAAACCTGCTCTGCTAAGGAACGTAAACTACTGTAACGATTCTGAATGGTCTGCAGCAAGACGAAGCCGGAGCGTCGCCACTCCCGCTAGGAGAGGAGATCCCCTAAGGTTTGCCGGAGCAGTTCCCAAGGGGTACTGGCGCGGCTTTCCTGGCCAGCGATCCCTGTCTTCGCTCGCTTCTTGCGACTGCAGTCCGAAGTCCCCGTTCTGGCACAGCACCTGCTGCCGCAAGGAGCTCTTCTAGCGCTTCCGGCGTCGAGAGCAGATCCTGCGCCGTCTTTGGGCTAGGGCCCTCGACCCTCCACTGCCCTACCGTCCTAGACCGGAGTGGAGCTGCGGTTCAAACTTTCCGGTAAGAGAGCAGGAGGGCTCCATCTGCAAACTGAGATCCGACTCTTCCAGTAGCAGGGGCACCCGCTCGGCTACTTCCAGGCCAAATCCCCTCAAGCCGCTGATGTGGCGGGAGGTGTTGCTGATAAGACGCATCTTTCGCACCCCCACATCCCGCAAAATCTGGGCGCCAATGCCGTAATCGCGCAGGTCCATTGCCCCTGCTGGCACCGTCTCGGCAAGACCTAGATCCTGCCGGGCATAGGACTGAATTTGCTCGATGAGGCTAAGCTCTGGGCGCCGCAGGTACACCAGCACCCCCTTGCCCTGGTGGTCGATCATCTTCAGGGCAGCAGTCAGCTGGCGACGACAGTCGCAGCGCAGGGATCCCAATGCATCCCCCAGGGGGCACTCCGCTTGCACACGCACCAGGACAGGCTCGGCGGCAAATTGGGTCGGATCCCCTTTCACGAGTGCTAAGTGTTCTACCTGGTTGAGGGTGTCGCGGTAGCCGTAGACCTGAAACTGGCCAAACTCCGTCGGCAGGGTGGCGGTAGCCCCACGATGGACCAACCGCTCCGTGCGCAGCCGGTACTCGATGAGATGGGCAATGGTGATGATCTTAAGATTGTGCTTGCGAGCAAACTCAACCAACTGGGGCAAGCGAGCCATGGAGCCATCCGGGTTTTGGATCTCGCAGAGCACGCCTGCCGGGTAAAGCCCTGCCAATAAGGCCAAATCCACCGCTGCTTCGGTGTGCCCGGCCCGCTTGAGCACCCCACCTTCTCTTGCCCGCAAGGGAAAGACATGCCCCGGTCGGCGCAGGTCTTCCGGCCGCGTATGGGGATGGATGGCCGCCTGGATGGTACGAGCGCGATCGGCAGCGGAAATGCCCGTGGAAACCCCTAACTCTGGCCCGGCATCGATGCTGACCGTAAAGGCAGTCTGGTTGCTGTCAGTGTTCTGCCCCACCATCAGCGGGATCTTCAGCTCGTCGAGGCGGGATCCCTGCATGGCTAGACAGATAAGACCCCGCCCATGGGTGGCCATGAAGTTGATCACCTCTGGCGTGGCAAACTGGGCAGCACAGATGAGATCCCCTTCGTTTTCCCGATTCTCGTCATCGACCACGATGACCATGCGGCCACCCCTAAGGTCTTCCAGGGCTTCGGGGATGGAGTGGAAGAGTGTTTCCGTCTCCGCTGGCAAAATGGCGCTCATGGGGGTAAAAAGAGCCCTCCAGTCTATCCTAGGGCGGACCACCAGGGAGGGCCAGAGCTATGGACTACTAGTATTTAGGAATGGAGGGATCGTAGGCTTCAGCCCAGGCAAGGATACCACCGCGCAGGTTTTTCCCCTCGATCCCGGCTGCCTTCAGGATCTTCAAGGCTTTGGCCGAGCGCACCCCACTTTTGCAGTGGACGACTAGCTCTGAGCCGTTGAGGAGCCGCCGCACCTGCTCCACTCCGTCCCCGTTTTCAATCTGGGGCAACGGGATCAAGTGGGCACCCGGAATCCGGCCCAGCTCCCACTCGTTGGGATTGCGCACATCGACAAGCACAAACTCCTTGCCGGCATCCATCCATGCTTTCAGCTCGTCTACCGTGATCTCGGGGATTTCTGCCTGTTCTCCAGCCCGCGCTTGCGGGATGCCGCAGAACTGCTCGTAGTCAATGAGCCGGGTAATGGGCGGGGTGTCAGGATTCTTGCGCAGCTTTAGCTCGCGGAAGCTCATCTTCAGGGCATCGTAAAGGAGTAGCCGCCCGCTTAGCGTCGTGCCGATGCCCAGCAGGATTTTCACGGTCTCAGTTGCCTGGATGAGGCCAATGATGCCCGGGAGGATCCCCAACACCCCCCCCTCAGCACAGGAGGGCACCAAGCCTGGCGGGGGTGGCTCGGGGTAGAGGTCGCGGTAGTTGGGACCGCCCTCGTAGTTGAAAACCGTTGCCTGCCCCTCGAAACGGAAGATGGAGCCGTAGACGTTGGGCTTGCCCGTTAAAACACAGGCATCGTTGACCAGGTAGCGGGTGGGGAAATTGTCAGTGCCATCGACAATCACGTCGTAGTTGGCAAACAGCTCTAGGGCATTGTCAGCCTTCAGGGCGGTGTTGTAGACATCCACCTGGCAGTAGGGGTTGATCTCCAGGATGCGGTTTTTGGCCGATTCCACCTTGGGCTTGCCCACCCAGGAGGTGCCGTGGATGACCTGCCGCTGCAGGTTGGACACGTCAACCACATCAAAGTCAACAATGCCAATCCGCCCCACGCCGGCTGCGGCCAAGTAAAGCAGCAGGGGCGAGCCAAGGCCGCCTGTGCCAATGCACAACACCTTGCCCGCCTTTAGCCGCTTCTGCCCTTCCAGGCCCACCTCCGGCAGGATCAAGTGGCGGGAAAATCGCTCCATCTCCTCGCGGGAGAGCGTGACTTGGCTGGTGTCTAGGTTCAACATGGTCACCACCCTCCGGCAATGGCAGGGACGATGCTAATGACAGCCTCTTCGCCTACAGGGGTGTCATCGCCCTGGGCCAAGTTGCGCACGTCCTCGTCATTGAGGTAAACGTTGACGAAGTTGCGCAGCTTGCCATCCTCCGTGTAGAGGTGCCGCTTGAGCTCACTGTAGCGGGTAACTAGGTTGCGCATCACCTCGCCAACGCTGCTACCTTCGATTTCGACCGCTTCCAGATTGTCGGTGTAAGGCCGCAAGGGGGCAGGGATCAAGATCTTGGTTGCCATAGGGGTTCGGGAAAAGAGTCTAGCGATCTTGAGGGAACACTTGAGGCTCTGGGATCCTCTGGCCAACTCTCCAGTCCAGACTACCGCTTTGCTCCCCAGCCAAAGAGAGGCTTAGAGCAAGGCAGGAGATGCCTCCGCCCAAACCTGGATGGGCTCCCGCTGCGGTTGTTCCTGCTCGTCCAAAACCCAGCTGGCCACCTCCTCTGCTTTGCCCTCGCGCACGCTGACGATCACGCAGGAAAAGCCCCAGGGGAAGGCATGCTGCCGGTCGAACTCGGAGGGGAGGGCAGGGTGGTTGGGATGGGAATGGTAGGTGCCTAGGATCCCTAGGCCCTTGCCACGAGCATAGTCGCTGGCTCGCTTGAAGTCAGCTGGCTCGATCAAGAAACGACGGCGGCTGGACTCCCCATCCGCCAAGGGGTTTTCAGCCTGATCCCAGCTGTTGGCCACCGGCCAAAGCTCGTGGACGAGCTTGTCAGATCCCTTGAGCTCGCCAATTAAAATGCCGCAGCCCTCGTAGGGGAAGGCCTGTTCGCCGTGTTGGCGGATGGCGTGGAGGTGCTCTGCCGAAAGGTAGAGGGCCATGAATCCCGCCTTTGCCGATGGAATTATCGTCCTTTATTCTGGCACAAATGGGCCCGGGCGTATCCTCCCCCCTCTGCTTGCGCCAGCGGTGTAGAGCACGGAAAACGCCGCTTGTCGCGCCCTGGGGTTATCCTGCAGCTACTCCGAGCCGCTGTGGCGGGAGGCCGGCGCTGGAGGGATAAGAGGCAGGTAGTGGGGGCAGCCCTGACAGGGCCCCTGGGGATTGACCGCGCAGCGCAACCATGCCGAGCGAGCGCTAAAGGCACAGGAGGGATCCCCTAGCGGTTGGCCAAACTCTCCAGCACGCTGGCGGCGCAGCAATACCACTTGTCGGCGCCAGTCCCGCAAAAATCGGCTATAGGCGTGTTCTTGCCAGCGGCGCTTGGCTGCATGTTGTAAGAGTTGGGCGGTGAGGTGATCCACCATAAAAGGCCAGAAGGCGAGGAGTTGTGTTGGATTGGCCTGGATCCTCAGGATGGCACACCTTAGTAAGGGGAGGGAAAAATTGCAAACTCTCTTTGCCCTGGGGATAAGCTGCCTATGATGGTATGGGGCAAGCTAGCTTTGATTTTAGGAAGTTGCAGCAAGCCCAAGCCGCTAGGAGATCCCGGCAAGCTGGCTTCTGAGAGGAGTATCGAGGTTGTGATGAAAGGCGCCTGCGGCTCAGAGCAATGGCAAAACCCAAAAGCCATCTCTGAAAGTCTTCCCCCCTCTCCTCCGGATTACCTAATCCGAGGTACGGCGGCAGAAGACAACATTCGCGTGGTGAGCGTTGTTTCCACTCAGGCAGTCCAGGAAGCGCGGGAGCGGCACCAGCTCTCCTATGTAGCAACAGTGGCGCTGGGGCGAGCCATGAGTGCAGCTCTACTGCTGGCGGCTGACCTGAAGGAACCCCAAGCCCGGATTGGCCTGCAAATTAGGGGCAATGGCCCCCTTGGTGGCATTCACGTCGATGCCGGCGTGGACGGTACAGTGCGCGGCTACGTGAGCAACCCGGCTATTGAACTTCCCCTCACCCCTGAGGGCAAGTTGGATGTAGGCCAGGCGGTTGGGCGCTACGGCTATTTGCACGTCGTGCGGGACTTAGGCTACGGCCAGCCCTACACCAGCACTGTAGAGCTGGTTTCAGGAGAAGTGGGAGATGACGTCAGCTACTACCTCACTTCCTCTGAGCAGATCCCCTCAGCGGTTCTGCTGGGGGTGAGCCTCGATTCCCAGCGAGTCCGTGCTGCCGGTGGAGTGCTGGTGCAGCTCCTGCCAGGCGCGCCGGCCAACTTGATCTCGGAGATAGAGTCTCGGCTAAGCCAGGTGGAGGAATTCACCCCCCAACTGGCCCGCGGCAAAGCTTTGCAGGAGCTGCTAGAAATTTGGCTAGGTGACTTGGATCTCAAGCTAGCGCCAGAGGTGCTCCCTGTCCGCTTCCATTGCCCCTGCAATTCCGAGCGGGTGAAGGGGGCACTGCGCATGCTAGAGCGGGATGAGCTCCTGGAGATGATCCAAACCGATGGGGGGGCGGAGGTGGTTTGCCAATTCTGCAACAAGGTCTACCGCCTTTCCGAAGACGAGCTGCGCTCGATTGTGGCTGAGATGTCGGCAAGCCAGTAAGGGTTGAGTTTGTCGACAAATCTTGGTGGACAAGCTTTCATCCCTGTCTTAGATTACTTACAGGCCAATGGCAAGAGCCACTTGCGTGGGTGGGTCAAAGGTTCAATCAGGCGAAAGGTCACAAAGCAACAGCAGTGACTCAAAGTCCCCCCTTGCCCAGGGCTCAACACAAGAGTTGCTAGAGAAAGAATCCCTACTTTTTTCCGATGTCTCTCTTACTCCTGAGCTCTCGGTTGTCATCCCCTGCAAGAATGAGGCAGACAACCTAGAGCACCTGTTTGAGCGCTTGCAGCTCACCTTGGATCCCCTGGGGATCCCCTACGAGGTTATCTGTGTCAACGACGGCAGCCAGGACGACACCCTAGAGAAACTCATTGCTTTCCATCGCCGCGATCCTCGCATCAAGGTGGTCAACCTTTCCCGCTGTTTTGGCAAGGAGATTGCCCTCACGGCGGGTCTGGATTACGCCTCCGGCAGGGCTGTTGTTCCCATCGACGCTGACCTGCAAGACCCACCCGAGCTGATCCCCCAGATGCTGCAGCTATGGCGGCAAGGGTACCAGGTGGTCTACGCTGTGCGCCGCAGTCGCCAAGGGGAAAGCTGGCTAAAACGCCTAACGGCCAACGGGTTTTACTGGGTGATCGAGCAGCTGAGCCAGGTGCCGATCCCGCGCAATACGGGGGATTTTCGCCTCTTGGATCGGCAGGTGGTGGAAGCTATCAAGCAACTGCGGGAGCGCACCCGCTTCATGAAGGGGATCTTCGCCTGGGTGGGCTACCGCCAGGTGGCCATTTTTTACGACCGCGCCCCCCGTTTTCGCGGCAAAAGCCAGTGGAATTACTGGCGGCTGTGGAACCTAGCCATAGAAGGCATCACCTCTTTTAGCTCTTGGCCACTGCGGGTGTGGAGCTATCTGGGCTTGGGGATCTCGCTAGCCGCTCTGCTGTATGGCCTTTTCCTCGTCGTCCGTACCTTGCTGTTTGGATCTGATGTGCCTGGCTACGCCTCTTTGGCGGTGATGATCTTGTTTTTGGGCGGGATCCAGTTGATTAGCCTAGGCGTGATTGGAGAGTACTTGGGCCGCGTTTTTGAAGAGGTCAAGGGCCGCCCTTTGTACCTAGTCAATGGCACCTTTGGGCTGGAGAGCTCCCCCCCTTTGCCTGCAGCAGAGTCCCAATCCGTCTATAGCTCCAGTTCGCTGCCTAGCCAATAGGAGCGGCCCTCACTCTTTTAGAGCAGTGCGCCTAGAGGCCGCATATTGTCGGTACTCGCGCACAAAGATCTCCTGCACTTCCTTTTGGGAGAGCTGGATCCCTCGAATTTCAGCGCGAGCAATGGCTTTCATCAGCTCAATGTAAGCCAAGCCCAGGGAAAGGGTGAGGGTGGCTGCTGTGGTGGATTGGATAATGCCGCCTGCAAGGGATCCCGCGCCAGGAATCATCTTTAGCAAGTTGGAGACAATCGCCCGCCCAGTGACCACTGCGCCCCCAATGCCCGCCAGACTCGCTATCAGAGAGTAGTAAAAGGAAGGAGAAGCTTTGTAGCCAAAGATAAAGCTAATATTGGCAATCATGCCCACTTGTGACGCTACCAGTAGAGGGGCATCCGCAAAAGGAAGGGGTGCGGCCCCGATGAACGCTGCGCTAGCCACATAGGCCGACACATACTTAAAAGCAGCATCAGCTTTGAGATCTACCCGCCACAACTGCTGCCGGATGAAAGCAAGGCGAGCGGCTTCCGGCAGTAGCTCCGACGTACAGCCAATCAGGTGCTCCAGCCCATGGGCGGGTATGGTGAGGTGTCGGTTAATGACCTTGTCCCGGGCCAAAACAGGAACGATGTAGCGAACGGGCAGATTTTGGCGCTGCAAGTACTGGAAAAACTCGCTCTCTTCGGGATTTGGGTATTCCAGACATTGGGTCAAGACCAGGATGACTGGCACATCTTTGAGTTCTAACTCTCTTAGCCACTCGCGCTCGGTTTCCTCCAGCCGCTTTAGCTCGTGGTGGATGCAATACCAAACAATGTGAATGTGATGTTTGGGATCCTTAAAGCGCAGCTCGTCGATGAGTTGGGCCACCTCGAGACGGATTTGGGTATTTTGTTCTCCCGCCAATTCCATGCCAGGTGTATCGTAGATGGTAATTGGGCAACCCTGCTTCGAGTACTTGCGAATGTGGCGGGTAACAGGGCTGCCAACTCCAGTGCGGGCCAGCTCGTCTTTAAACACCGCGTTCACTAAAGTGCTTTTGCCCACCCCGCTTTTGCCAATCACCAGGACGTTGCAATGGCCCATTTCGGCCTCCGCCTCCAGCAGGCTCTCTTGGAGCAGGTAGCCGGCCCAACCTTCTGGGTTCCCCTCTTGCCCCCGAGCACGCGCAACAGCCCGCTGGGTCACGTGAATAAGTCTTTCAATCCAGGAGGGCATTCTCGCCTCCGTCCGCGACATGATCTTTCCCCAGTGAGGGTCGGTACGGGATCCCTAATCCAGTGTGCCATCCTCTCCCCCACAGTTTCCGCCCCTGGCGCTTGTTCAAGAAGCTTTATTGAGAGCTATTCACAAGAGCTACTGGTTTGCCCTATGCTGGGGAAAAGTCAACACCAAAAACCCCTGCGTCGACTCAATCAACTCCGTTGGGTAGTCTGGGTAGATAGCTGTATCCTCACTTTGGAGAACCCTGCCCTATGTCTGAAACCTCAACCTTGCGTCAGGCCTTCAACACCGTCCGCAACAACGCTGTCCTGCTCGGCCCGGAGGTCACCCAGCCAATCTGCGAGGGGATGAACGCCCTTCTGGCCAGCTTCCAAGGGCTGTACTTGCAATACCAAAAGCACCACTTTGTGGTGGAGGGCACTGAGTTCTACCCCCTACACCAACTGTTCAAGGATCACTGCGAGCAGGTGAGGGAACACGTCCACGACCTGGGAGAGCGCCTTGCTGGTTTGGGGGGTGTGCCAGTGGCTACCTTTAGCAGCTTGGCCAAGCTCTGCTGCTTTACCCCTGAGCCCGATGGCGCTTTCGAGGCCCGGCAAATGTTGAAGAACGATCTGGCTGCGGAGCAGGCCATCATCGATCTGCTGCGGCGCCAGGCTGCTCAGGCGGAGAGCTTAGGGGATCGCGCCACCCGCTACCTCTACGAGCAGATCTTGCTGAAGACGGAGGATCGGGCCTTTCACCTCAATCACTTCCTGGCCAATGACAGCCTAGTGTTTGGCTTGATGGACGCCAGAGCCTAGCCCAGATCCAGAGCAGGCTTGCCGGTCAAGGGGGCCTGCTGCTTGCAGGCAGACCTCATTTTTGCAACGTCTTGTTGAAAACTTATGTCACTATTGCCTAGCTGCATTTAGACTTATTTGCCGAGGCTTTGCTTCTGGCCATGAACCCCCTGTCCTATGGAAGTGGCTATTGCTTGCAGATCCCGCTAGGGGAGCGCTGGCGCATTCGGCGGCGGCTGGTGGAGTTGGGGATCCCAGCAACCTGTACGGGAGAGGGCTATTTGCAGGTGCAGGTGGACTCGCCTTTGGCTGTGGTGCAGGTGCGCAGCGTGATCCGCCAATACACGGCGCGGCGGCAGGAGTTGTTGGACAGCCTAGAGGCTTGTTGGCGCCTCAACGCAGAGGCTGGCGGACAAGATGAGCAAGTTTGCTAAGCAAAGGATCCCGTTTGAGGTAGAGGGCCAGTTTCTAGGATTTCTTCCCGACAAGGATGGCAAGCTCAAGTACTTGCGCTGGCAGGCCGAAGCAGCAGTGTTTGTCGGCAAGATCCCCAAGCCGCTGCGTTCCGCCCTCTACCGTACCCTCAAGCCAGGGGATAGGGTGCAGATTGCGGGGGAGCGGGAAGTCGATCTGCTCAAGGAGCGGGAGAAATGGGTGCTCTACCGCGTGGTTCCGCTCGGAGAGAGGGCTGGGTGTATAGCTTCCGGGGCCGAGGCAGATCCTAAGCTGGTTGCTCCAAGGGTTAAAGGTAAGGTGCTGGTCTGCCAAAAATCCAACTGTTATCGGCGTGGAGCCGGAGCGGTTATGCAGGCCCTGAACTTCCACTTGGCTGCCTACTCTGGCTCAATTTGCGTGGAGGGGGTGGGCTGTCTGAAAGATTGCCAGCGGGGCCCAAACGTGGTGTTCCTGCCCGACAAAGTTCGCTACAGCGGTGTTTCTCCGCAAGCTGTCCCCGCCTTGCTAAAGCGGCACTTTCCGCTAGTTCAGCAGGCTGACCAAAGCCAGGCTGCTGCAAGCCAAGGTGTACAGCCCGAAGAGCGCAAGCGGGCCTTGGCGCTGTACTGGTAGTCCCCGTTCGCAACAGCAGCAAGTTCATTTGCCTAGGGATACGTTGAGCGAGGAGGTCATGCTCCCGCTACCCGAATCCGGCAGCCCTAAAAGCCCATCAAGCGGGCCACAGCAGCCAAGTCGGGAAGAACCCCCGCGTGGATGGGAGCAGATCCCTGTTGGGCGGCCGTGTCGGGATCCTTAAGGCCGTTGCCGGTGAGCACGCACACCACCTGGGCGCCGGCAGGCACCTGATCCCGCCATTTCAGCAATCCCGCCACTGCAGCGGCACTGGCCGGCTCGCAGAAGATCCCTTCCTCTCTTGCCAGCAGATGATAGGCGGCCAAGATCTCCTCGTCAGTTACACTGTCTACCCGCCCACCGCTGACTTGGACGGCCGCCTTGGCCTTCGCCCAACCGGCAGGGTTGCCAATGCGGATGGCCGTGGCCACCGTTTCTGGGTGCTCCACGACACGGTTGAGGACGATGGGGGCGGCGCCAGCAGCCTCAAAGCCGTAGAGCCGTGGGCGACGGCTGGCCTTGCCTCGCTGGTAGTAGTGGCAAAAGCCCATCCAATAGGCGGTGATGTTGCCGGCGTTGCCTACCGGAATACAGAGCCAATCGGGGGCATCTCCCAAGGCATCCACCACCTCAAAGGCGGCAGTTTTCTGCCCCTCCAGCCGAAAGCGGTTGACAGAATTGACCAGTGCCACCGGGTAGGCTTCCGCCAGTTGCCGCACCATGGCCAGTGCCTGGTCAAAGTTGCCCCGAATGGCAATGATCTCCGCCCCATACATCAGGGTTTGGGCCAGCTTGCCCTTGGCCACATAGCCATCAGGGATCAGCACGTAGGCCCGCAAGCCCCCTTTGGCCGCATAGGCAGCGGCTGCTGCTGAGGTATTGCCGGTGCTGGCACAGATGATGGCCTCTGCCCCCGCCTCTTTGGCTTTGGACACCGCCAGGGTCATGCCCCGATCCTTGAAGCTGCCCGTGGGATTGAGGCCTTCCAGCTTCAGGTAAACCTGGCAGTCTCGCCCCAGCCGTCGGCTCAGCGCAGGAGCGGGGATCAAAGGGGTATTGCCCTCATGCAGCGTCACTACGGGGGTGTTGGGACTGACGGGGAGCCACTCCCGGTAATGCTCGATAACGCCGGGCCAGAGACCCACTTGGGCGCGGGATCCGGCCCTGGGCAGGGAATAGGTGGGATTGAGGGTAACCATGCTGCGGACAAGGCCAGCTCTCTAACTTTAACTGTTCGAAGACCGTTGTAGCGGCTTGGCCAGCTCTCGGCTAAGGACCCAGGGGATCTGGCGGCCGGAGGGCCAGGGCCTGGACCAGCGCGTGCAGCTTGAGGCGGATCTCAGCCACCTCCTGCTCGGGCTTGGAGTCGGCTACGATGCCAGCGCCAGCATACAGGCGGGCCCGCTTCCCCTCAATCAGGGCTGAGCGGATCCCGACCACCAACTCGCCATTGCCCTGTAAGTCCACCCAGCCCAAGGGGGCGGCATAGCTTGCCCGATCAAAGGGCTCTAGCTGCGCCAGCCACTGCAGTGCTGCCTGCTGGGGGTAGCCTCCTACAGCGGCAGTGGGGTGGAGTTGGGCCAACAGGTCAAACAGGTGGACGTGGTCGGGAAGTTCCGCTTCGATAACAGTTTGCAGGTGCTGGATGTGGGCCAAACGGCGCAGCCGTGGCTGAGGGGAGATCCAGGGATCCATCCCCAGCCAGCCCAGAGCCTCCTGAATTGAGCGCACCACCCACTGGTGTTCGCGGCGGTTTTTGGGGCTGCGGAGCAGCTCCTCGGCCAAGCGGCAATCCTGGGGCCCGGTAGAGCCGCGGGCAGCCGAGCCCGCCAAGGCATCGATCTGCACCCGGCCTTGCCACACCGAAAGCAGTCGCTCTGGGCTGGCTCCCAAAAAGACTTGGGGAGGCAAATCCCCCTTGCTTTCTGAGGCAAAGGCAAAGACGCTGCAGTCGGGATGATAGGCCTCCAGGTAGGCCAGCAGCGAAGGGATGGCGGGGGGAGAGGGCAACGCCAGGTCTACCGCTTCCGCCAGCACCACTTTCTCAAGGGATCCCGCCCGAATGACTTGCAGGGCCTTTTCAATTCGCGCCAAGAGGGCCTCTTCTGCCAGGGCCACCTCCAGAGGGGGCTGGGGCCTCCAGGCGGGCAAGGGGGCCTGGGCAAGGCGCTGCATGTGGGCAAAAAAGGCGGCGATCTGGCCAGCTAAGGCTGCCAAGTCGCTGTCGGGGCCAATTTCTAGGTTGAGCCGCGCCACCGTCACCTCCCCCTGCAGCTGCCATAGCTGCCAGCGCGGCAGAACCAGCGCTGCTCCGCCGCCACTGTGGGGGGCAAAGCCAAAACGGCAGAAGCACAATAGGCGCTCCTGGGGGCTACTTGGAGCCGGAGCGGTGTGAACATGAGGCTGCAGAGCTTGCACAAAGTCTCGCGCCACCTGGAATCGCTTCTCTCCGGCAAGATCAGCCCGCCGCAGGGATCCCCACCCCAGCACTTGCACCCGTTCCCCCTGCACCGTGTGGGCAAAGTAGCAATAGCTAGGAAGGTGCTGGAGAGGAAGCAAGCTCAACTCTTGGGCCAGGGCCGCCAGGGGATTGAGCCCGGGGAAGGGCCAGGCCAAGCTGAGAATCTGAGGAACCCCCTTTGCCCGCGCTAGCTGTTGGTAGGCTTCTAGGAGGGGCTTTTCCTTCTCTGGCCAATCAGCAGGGCTTAGCGGCGGCCGCCCGGCTCTTGCCGCGCCGTGGACATTCCAGGGGAAAAGAGAGGAAGTCATGCGCAAAAAAGAGGGAGATAATCTCACCTTGGCCGAAAACAAGACAAGCGTCGATAGAGACTTGGCAGGGCGCTTGAACCTACGGTTCGCTTCCGCGAACAAGACAAGGAGAGGAGCCAGGGGCGAAACTTGAGGAGCTTCTTCACAGATTGCAAAGTTCCTTAGATCTTTGGAGATGGGAACAGGAGCCCCCTAACCTAACAAGTACGGGACCAAGCCAATACCACCATGCCTGCCCAGCCGCAGCCGCCTAAGACAAATCCAAAGGCTAGCCAAGGCCAGCTTGGGGAAGAGAGCAGCCGCGATGCTTCCTTGCGGCGACAGCTGTGGATGGCTGCCCTCAAGCCCCCCATCTACAGCGTGGCCATCATGCCCATTTGGGTGGGATCCGCCATTGCCTACGCCCAGGTGGGTGCAATGGACGTGGAGATTTTGCTGGTGTTTTTGGGGGCGGCCGTTTGCCTTCTAGCTTGGGTCAACCTCAGCAATGACGTGTTCGATGCCCAGACAGGAGTGGACAAAAACAAGCTCCACTCGCTAGTCAACCTGACGGGCAAGCCGGCGCAGGTGTTCTGGGTCGGCAACGCCTTTCTGGCCCTAGGGCTAGCCGGGATCCTCTGGCTGAGCTGGCGGCAGGGGGATCCCACGGTGTTGCTGTTGGTACTGCTAGCCTGCGGGCTAGGCTATGCCTACCAGGGGCCGCCGCTGCGCCTGGGCTACCAAGGGCTTGGGGAGATCCTCTGCTTTTTGAGCTTTGGGCCACTGGCGGTTTTGGCTGCCCACTACAGCCAAAGTCGGACTTGGTCGTTGCCGGCCTTGGCAGCCTCGCTGGTGGTGGGAATGGCAACCAGCTTGATCTTGTTTTGCTCCCATTTCCATCAAGTGGAAGATGATCGCGCTGCCGGCAAGCGCTCGCCAGTGGTTCGCCTGGGCACCCGCCGCTCCGCCCGCCTCGTCCCCTGGATCTGCGGCAGTATTTTTGGCCTGCTGCTGCTGTTTGTGGGGCTGGGGATTTTCCCAGCTTGGACGCTTCTGGGTTGTGCCGGGATCCCGTCTGCCGTGCGGCTTTCCCGGCTGCTGGGCACCTATCACGATCAGCCGCAGCGGATTAGTCATTCCAAGTTCATTGCTGTTGGCCTCCACTTTTGGCTGGGGCTGTTTCTGGGGCTGGGCTTTATCCTCAGCCGCTTGGGTTAGTTAAGGGGAAGACGGGGGTTGTGATCTAGATCCTCCTGCTGCTGGCAAACTGCGCTAAGCTACAGCCTAACTGCCGGGTTGAGGAGCTGGGGATCAAAGCGGAGAAGTCGTAAGGATGCGGCAATTTTTCCATTCCAATCTAGGGGTAGCGCTCTTGGGGAGCGGGCTCTTGGCGGCTTTGGTTGCCTGGGCCTTGGCTCTTGAAATTGAAGAAGTGAAAGTGGAGCCTTTTCCCCCAGATCAGCCCCTTTCGGTCAGCCGCAAGGTGGACATTGTCGGACAGCAGGGGGGACGCCGTCGTTGGCGACTCATCGCCGAACAGGTAAAGCTGGCTGCCGGGCAACAGGTGTTCGAGCAGGGAGCGCGGGGCTACTTCTATGGAGACGGTGTCGATGCCGGGGAAGGCGCGCCGAGTCCGTTTTTTGCCAGCAGCAAGCAGGTGACTTGGCGGGCCAAGCGAGCCCGCTACGATGCCACTGCCGACGAGCTGTACCTGGAGGAAGAAGTGGAGGTTAGAAGTGACGACGGCAGCTTGCTCCTGACTAGCGCCTTGAGGATTACCCCTGCAGAGCGCATAGAAGTGCCAGCAGCGTTTACCGTCAAAGGGCAAGAAATGGTGCTGCAAGGCCGCTCCGGCTCGTTTAACTTTCCCTTTGCCCTCCTCAGGGCCGAGCAGGGCAAGCTCGTTGTCCTGCCGGGGGAGGGTCTGGACGGCGCCACCTCCACCACCATTACCGCTGACCAGCTCACCTACGACCGCAGCCAGCAGGTGGCCGAGGGGAAGGGCAACCTGCGCATCCGCGAAGGGGGTCTTGAGATTCGCGCCCCCCAAGGCACCTACCTACGCCAACAGGCGCAAAGCATTCTCTCGGGTGGCGTGGTGTTGCAGGAGGTGGCTGCTAAAAGCAGCCGGGATCCCCTCCTGGCCGACCTGCGCTTGGCCCAGGCTGCTCCCGCTTCCGCGGCAACTCCAAACCCCCAGAACCAGGAAGTTACCATCATTGCCGACCGCCTCACCTACGACCGCAACACGCAAGTTGCCCGCGGGGAAGGCAACCTGGAAGTTCAACAGGGGGAAACCACCATCCAGGCAGCTCAGGGCATCTACCGCCGTCGCGAGTCCCAAAGCCTGTTGACAGGGGGAGTTACCCTGCGCGAGCCTGGGCGGGTGCTCACGGCTGCTCGTTTGGAGGGCAACCACCGCGACAAGATCTTCGTCTTTGAAGAGAATGTGCTCTACCGGCAGATGGCCACCTCCACGCCGGCTGGCGGCAGCGGATCCCTGACGGAGGAGCTGCGCCAGGCTGAAACGGAGGTGCGGGCTGCCCGCCTGGTTTACAACTCCCGCACCGGCACCTCGGAGTTCAGTGGGGCCGTCGAGTTTATCCAGCGGGGGCGGAAAGCCAAGGCCAACCAGGCCATCATCACCCCTGAGAAGGTGGAGCTGCGGGGAGAGGTGGTGATCGAGCAGATCGAGGGAGACTGGCTGGCGCGGCGCCTCCAAAACCCCCAGACTCAAGCGGATGTGGATCAACCGACGGTGATCTACGCCAACCACGTGGAAATTGAGCAAGCCAGCGGCAACGCCCGTTTCTTTGGTCAGGTGGTCATTGTGCAAGCCAACCGCGCTGTCGAAGGGGATCGGGCGGAGTACTCCGACCAAGAGCAGATTTTCAGAATTACCGCTGAGCGGGCTCCTGTTCTGCTTTGCGATCGCGGCGAGCTCAATCCAATTCCCCGCAAAACGACCGAGGGGCTGCCCGGCCGCGATGCTCTGGATCACCTGTGCCGAGGCGCCAACCGCCTCAGCGGCAAGCTGGTCACCCTGAATATAAAGCAGGATGAGTACACCGTCGAAGGGGACGGAGAGCGGCAGGGGATGGTTCAATTTCGCCTCACCGATGCCCTCTGAAGGGATCCAGCTCTTGCCTTCCGTCGTCTATGCCGGCTGGGGCGGCCAAAGTTGCACTCCAGTCCGAGGTGGTCAAGGCAAATGCCCACCCAATTGACCAAGGGTAAACGGCGCAAAGCTACTGCGGGGGAGGGGAGCTTTTGGGGATCCCTGAGGCTTGGAGGCTTTTTTTTGGAGTTTTATCTTTTTAAGGAGATGATCCGCCCCTTCTTCCTGGGAGTGGCGGGGGGCGCAGTGATGATGCTGGGCAACCAGCTTTTTATCTATGCCGATTTGCTAGTGAAAAAAGGAGCTCCCCCTCTAACAATTTTGCACATTCTCCTCCTCAACTTGCCGGCTATTTTGGTGGTTACCTTTCCCATTGCTGCCCTCTTTGCCACCCTGCTTACCCTGGGCAGGATGGGAGCTGATAGCGAGATGACGGCGCTGCGGGCGGCTGGGATCCCCTACCGCAAAGTGTTAATTCCCCTGCTCGGCATTGGCCTGCTGATTAGCGGCCTAGCGCTCTTTACCCATGAGGTGATTGTGCCCCAGACCAACCAAAAGGTGAAGACCCTCAACACCAACCTCATCCTGGCCCAGGATGCTCTTCCCTTCAACCCCGGAGAGGTGGTCCGGGTGGACAGCGACCTCTGGTTTCACGTTGGCTCGATGGACCCAAAGACAGGCTTGATGCAGGACTTGTTGATTTTGGATCGCAAGGCTGAGACGGGCCATCTGCGCTACCCGCAAGTGATCTCAGCCCAAAGGGCCCAACGGGTGGGCCAGGTGTGGCATTTGCAAGGGGTGGTGATCCGTCGCTATGACGAGCAGGGGCGCACCTACTACGAAGGCCACGTGGCAGAGATGGAGCTCAACATTGTCAACCAGTTGGTGGGCCTGGTGTATGCCGAAAAGGTGCCCCAGGAGCAACGGGCAGCAGAGCTGTGGGAGCAATGTCAGCGATACCGGAAGGAGCAACGTCCTGCTGCCGATGTGGCCCGCTGCCTGACGGAATACCACCTCAAGTTCGCCATTCCTTTGGCCAGCTTTTTTGCCATCTTGGTAGCGGCGCCCCTGGGCTTGCAGACGGTGCGGCAGACTGGCCGCTACGGCAGTGTGGCGCTAGCGATTGTTCTGGTGTTTGTTTACTATGTACTGATGAGCCTGGGACGTGCGATGGGTCGAGTTGGGTATATCGATCCCTGGCTAGCTGCCTGGCTGCCGAACATGATTTTCGGTGGGGTGGGCCTCGGTCTGCTGTGGCGGTTTTTGCGGTGAGATCTGGTAGCTTCTCGCAGGGCTTCAGCCCATGGGCAAGGTGGCTAGCCCTTTGCTGGGGCAGCTCCCTGTGGGTGGGAACGGGGAGGGCGGTCTTTGCCCAGCCGGATCCCCTGCCTACCAACCTAGAGGGCTATCAGCGCTTTTGGGCAGCGCAAACCTCGGCCCAGCAGCTACAACTGGCTCACCGAGCTGCCAGCCCAGAACCGGTTGCTCCCACCGGCGCCAGCCTGTTGGGGGATCCCATCGCTCCATCCTCCCCGCCGTCTAGCACCCCTCCTGAAAAGGCCCTCACGCCAGAAGAGCTCAGCCGGCAGCGGCTACAGCGGCTCTTGGCCGAGGGGGCAGCAGCCCATGCCCGGCAGCAGGCGCAACAGGCCCAGGCAACACCGTTTTCCCGGCCTACTACAGCTATTCCTACTCTGGACTCCCTTCGCTCCTTTTGGCCTATAACTTCCCGAGCTGCTGACTTGCAGGTAGAAGAGCAGCCCAACGAAGCAAGGGGCTTCTCCCCTGTCGAGGGCCTGGCCACTGCTCAAGGGCAAAAGACGGCATTGACCTCGCCAGCCGGTGGGAACTTGAATACTAGCCCTCAGAGAACCGCTCAAAGCGGGACGGAGGTATTCACCCCCACCGCCGGATCTCTCCTGGCTCCCCAGTTGTTGGAGCGGTTCCCCCTGCTGCGGGACCTAAGCCCAGAAGCTGCTCCCCCTGCCGGCCAGGGATCCCAAATTCGCCAGCAACTGGCCACCACTGTCCAACGGCAGATCCCTCTTGACCCGGATCAAGTCAATGTCAGCGGGGATGTGCTCAGCTACCTTGCTGAACAAGATGTGGGCATTGCCGAGGGGAACGCCCAGATCCAGCTGGCCGACGGCACCCGCATCAGCGGCGAGCGGCTGGTGTTTTACCGGCGGGAACGGCGCCTGCGCAGCGAGGGCCCTTTTCGCATGGAGTGGCCTCCTGGGCCGCAGGGGCGCGGGATCCGGCAAATTGAAGGGCAAAACCTGGACTTGGATATTCCCGGTCGCAGGGCTCAATTTGAAAACTCGCTGGTGATCCTGCCTGGGGAGGAGCCGGGCACCAAGATCTTTGTGCGCAGCCAAAAGACCACCGCCCTGTTGGGGGATCAGATCTTCCTTGAGAAGGCAACCCTCACCACCTCACCAGAGCCGCCCATCACCCACTACGTGCAAGGGGATCGGGTGGAGGTGTTTCCCGACAACCAGGTTATCGTTTACAATGCCCGCGTCTTTGCTGGCGGCGAGCTGGGCAAGGAGGGCGAACTGCGGGCGGGGCTGCAGATTGCCTACCTGCCCCTTTTCATTTACAGCCTGCGAGATCACCAGTGGGTGCTGCCAGGGCGGAGCAAGGCGGAAGGAGTGTTTGTCAAGTCCAGTTGGGCCTACCGCTTCAACGAGTACAACTTTGGCGGCCTGCGGCTGGATGTCTTGCAGAAGAAAGGCCTGGGCCTTGGCTTTGTCCACGACTACATCCTCCCCATCCCCGACAGCGTCAACTATGGGCGGGCCCAGTTTTACCTGGTAACCGAGGCCGACGAGCAGCGCTTTTCTAGCCGCCTCCGCCTTGACCACAATTTCGACTTCTACGCCGCCAACATCTTCGGCCAAGAAGGCCAACTGCGGGGACAGCTTAACCTCAACCTGGACAACACCTACCGCCCTGCCGGCGGGCGCAACGACAATGCCGATCTCCGCCTCAATGCCACCTTCCAGGGGGATCTCTCGACCACCACCCTCAACATCAACCGCAGCGGATCCCAGGAGAACGGCACCTACACCTTTCCCCTCACTCTTAGTCACGTGCAGCGCTATGGGGGCGTGCCTTGGCTGCAGTCGGATCTGCGCTTGGACTACAACCAGCGGGTAAGCGTCAAAGACGGGCCAGATTTTGCCGACGCACGGCTGACGCTGGGCACCCAGCTCACCCCCCCTGGCTGGGGTGGCACCTACCGCCTGGCCTACCGCGCCTACAGCAGCTCCAACGGCGACACCGAGCCGCGCCGCAATTTCGAGCTGGCCTTCAACCCCGATCTCCTCCGCCTCAGTCCCGATATCTTCCTCAGCAGCGCCCTCACCCTGACCCAAGAGCAACAGCCGAATCGAGAAGGGGGATCTGGCCTCAACTTTTTCAATCGCTACGAGCTGCGCTCCAGCCTTCAGTTCAACGACATTCAACCGGCTCCTTGGATCACCTTCGTGCCCGGCTCCATTGACTACACTCAAGTCCTGTACTCCACTCCCAACCAGGAGTCCACCGTCAGCCTCAACCCCCGCCTTAGCTTCAAGCCTGCTGAATGGAACACCATCGACCTGCGCTACAGCCGCACCTTCTACGGCAACAATTCCGCTCCCTTTCAAACCCTTTCCGCCAGCCCCCGAGATGTGGATCGCCTCAACGCCAGCATTAGCTTCTTCACCCCGCGCAATTTCTTGCCCAACGTGCCTCCCGGCTACCTTGCCTTTGAAGATGACCTGCCCGGCGAGCTGCCCATAGCCCTGACTTTTCCCGACGACACGCCGGAGGACTTGGAAGCAATTGCCTCCCGTAACCTGCAGGAGCTGCAGGCGCAAGTGAGGAACCTGCTGCGCTTTGACACCACCCTTGGCTATGATTTCGTTGCCCAAAGGTGGGATACCCTCAACGCCAACTTTACCTGGAACACCGTGCCCGAGCTGTTCAACGTCCAGGTGCAAACTTCCTACGACCTCAACAAGGGGCAATGGCAACCCATTCGGCTGGAGTATCGGGGGCGCAGCAGCACCACCTTCAACCGGGATCAACGCTCGGGTCTAGACAGCTATGAGCCGGGGATTAGCTACGCGCTGCAGGCAGTTTACGATCCCCGGTCGGGAGGAATTTCCACCTACGGCCTTGACCTGGATGCCACCCTTGGCACGCAGTGGCAAAACCACTGGCGGCTCCGCCTGGGCCTGACGGAGGCAGGGATCCGCCGCCTTGAGGTGCGCCGCGACCTGCGGGACTTGGAGCTGCGCTTGGCCTACGATCCCCTGGCGGGGTCACTGCGCCTGGAAGGGATCCTGGTGGCCTTCCCCAGTCGCCCGGTGGGCCTGACGCAAGAGCGGGGGGAGTTTCAACTGACCTCGCCAGTGGGCGCCTTCAGCCTGGAGAGGCTAGGGCTGTGAGCTGGTAAGCAGCGGGGAATTGGCTTCGGCTACACTGGAGGGCCGACGGTTCTTTGCAGCGCTCAACTCCTATGGCCAGGATCAACGACCATTTCCTCAAGCTCAAGGCTGGCTATCTCTTTCCCGAAATTGCCCGGCGCGTGCAGGCCTTCGCCGCCGCCCATCCCGAAGCTCAGATCATCAAGATGGGCATTGGCGATGTCACCGAGCCGCTGCCGGTAGCCTGTCGAGCCGCCATGATCCGGGCCGTGGAGGAGATGGGGGATCGGGCTACCTTCCGCGGCTATGGACCGGAACAGGGCTACGAGTGGCTGCGCCAGGCCATTGCCCAGCACGACTTTCAGGCCCGCGGCTGCGACATCGACGCTTCCGAGATCTTCATCTCCGATGGCTCCAAGTGCGACTGCGGCAACATTCTGGATATTCTCGGCCACGACAACACCATTGCCATCACGGATCCTGTCTATCCGGTTTACGTGGACACCAATGTGATGGCGGGCCATACGGGGCCAGCCAACGAGCGGGGCGGATACGAGGGCCTGGTCTATCTGCCGCTGACGGCGGAAAACCACTTCACCGCCAGCCTGCCCGAGGAAAAGGTGGACGTCATCTACCTCTGCTTTCCCAACAACCCCACTGGTGCAGTCGCCACGCGGGAGCATCTGCAGGCCTGGGTGGACTATGCCCGCGCCCACAACTCGCTCATCCTCTTTGATGCCGCCTACGAGGCCTACATTACCGAGCCCGGGATCCCGCACTCCATCTACGAGATCCCAGGGGCCAGGGAATGTGCCATCGAGTTTCGCTCCTTCTCCAAAACGGCTGGCTTTACCGGCACCCGCTGCGCCTTTACGGTGGTGCCCAAGTCGCTGCGAGGCCAGGCTGCCGACGGCTCCTGGGTGGATCTGTGGAGCCTGTGGTATCGCCGCCAGTCCACCAAGTTCAACGGTGTGGCCTACATTGTGCAGCGAGGGGCCGAGGCTGTCTACTCTGAGGAGGGGCAGGCGCAGGTGCGGGCTCTGGTGCAGTTTTACCTGGAGAATGCCCGCATCATTCGTGAGCAGTTGGCCAAAGCCGGCCTCCAGGCCTACGGCGGCGTCAACGCTCCCTACGTTTGGGTAAAAGCCCCGGAGGGGCTAAGTAGTTGGGAGTTTTTCGACAAGCTGCTGCACACCTGCCATGTGGTGGGCACCCCCGGATCTGGCTTTGGCAGCGCTGGCGAGGGCTATCTGCGCCTGTCGGCTTTTAACAGCCGCGCCAACGTGGAGGAGGCGATGCGCCGCATTGTCAGCGTGTTTGGAAGCTAAGGGGCCAGGGCTTTGGCGGGGGAGCAGGGATCTTCCCGGACAAGCTGGAGAGGGCAAGATCCCTGTTGTGGGGCTCCATGGGATGCTACAGACAGCAACAGGCTACGAGAGGAGACAGACCTTGCGGGTGGGGATCATCGGCACTGGCTACGCAGCTCGCTCACGGGCAGAGGCCTTGCGCAAAGATGAGCAGGTGCAAGTTGTGGCTGTTGCTGGCCGAACGCCCCAGCGAAGTGCCGCCTTTGCTGCTGAGTTTGGGGCTACTGCCTATTCCGACTGGTCTTCCCTGTTTTGCGAGCAGCGGCTGGATTTGGTGTTTGTCAGCACCATCAATCGGGATCATGCGGCCATCGCCCGTGCCGCTCTGGAAGCCGGGATCCACACTGTTGTGGAATATCCCCTGGCCTTCAGCGCTGCCGAAGCTCGTTCGCTGGTGCAATTGGCTGCGGAACGGCGGCTGCTGTTGCATGTGGAGCACATCGAGCTCCTCAGCGGCGTTCACCAGTTGCTGAGACGGGAGCTGGCAGGGCTGGGCAAGTTGCTTGCCGTTCGCTACATTACCCTCACTGCCACCCACCCTGCCCCTGACCGCTGGACTTATCGGCCCGACCTCTTCGGCTTTCCTCTCACGGGGGCTGTCTCCCGCATCCACCGCCTGGTGGACCTGTTGGGGAAAGTAGAGCGGGTGAGCTGTCAACTGCGCTACGACGGTCCAGACCTGCCCCACCGCTACAGCAGTTGCTACTGCACGGCCCAACTGAGTTTTGCCAACGGGCTGCTGGCGGTGTTGACCTACGGCAAAGGGGATTCGCTGTGGTGTTCCCAGCGCCTACTGGAGTTCCATGGCCAGCGCGGTGGCCTGTTAATCAACGGCGAAGAGGCGACGCTGTTGCGTCCCGGCAGCGCCCACCCCCTCGAGACTGGCTCCCGCCGCGGCCTGTTTGAGCAAGATACCCGCCTGGTGTTGGATCACCTACGGCAGGGCAGCCCTCTTTACGTGGATACTGAGAAAATGCTCCACGCCCTTGCTGTGGCCGAAGCTGCTGAGCAATCTGCCCAGACGCAGCAGGTCGTCTGCGTCCAGGATTAGTATTCTTGTGGCGACCTGGCTTTGGTTAGCGCCATGTCTAGGGATCGCGCTTGGCTGCTGGTGGGACAGGTGGTGGCGGCCCACGGTCTACGGGGCTGGCTGCGAGTTAAGTGTTGGTCGGATTTTCCGGAGCGCTTCACCCAGCCAGGGCCCCGCTGGCTGCAGCGGGATAGCGACCCCGAGCCCCTCCTGCATTCTCTAGTTGAGGGGCGGTTTTTTCCGAACAAGGGCCTGTACTTGGTGCGGCTAGAAGGGATCCCGGATCGCACAGCGGCAGAGGCTTGGGTGGGCGCTAAGGTGCTGGTGCCTGCTTCCCAGCGCCCCTCCCTGGGGCCGGAGGAGTACCACTACCGCGATCTCATTGGTCTAGCCGTCTACCATCAAGGGCGGCTGCTGGGGCATGTTTCGGCCATCTGGGCTGGTGGCCAAGATGTCTTGGAGGTCTCTACTCCCGACAAGCGGCAGGTGTTGATCCCCTTCGTGAAAGCTCTGGTGCCGGTGGTGGATCTGGAAAAAGGCCAACTGCAGGTGCAGCCGCCACCGGGCCTGGTGGAGAGCTTTCTTGGCCCAGACAGCTAGCCCTCCTGCACCCCCTGGCTAAGTCGGCCCTCGAAGGCCGCTGTTTTGCCCTTCTAGGCTTTTGTGCTATCATGGCGGCAGTGTTTTGGGTAATGGCCTCTTCTCTGGCCTCAAGAGTCAATTTTTCCGGACTTGTGCTAGCGAGGCTGCGATTGCAATGACAGAAAACTACGGTGCGGAGCAGATCCAAGTTCTAGAGGGCTTGGAGGCTGTGCGCAGGCGGCCTGGTATGTACATTGGCTCCACGGGGCCAAAGGGATTGCACCACTTGGTGCATGAGGTGGTGGACAACTCGGTCGACGAGGCCCTGGCCGGCTACTGCAACGAGATCCAGGTTACCCTCTACCCCGACGGTTCGGTGGCGGTGCTGGACAATGGCCGCGGCATCCCGGTAGACATCCACCCAAAAACAGGGCAGCCGGCGCTGGTGACGGTCATGACCGTGTTGCATGCCGGCGGCAAGTTCGGGGGGGGCGGCTACAAGGTCTCCGGGGGGCTGCACGGCGTTGGCGTCTCAGTAGTAAATGCCCTCTCGGAGTGGCTAGAGGCCAGAGTCTGGCGGGATGGCAAGGTTTATTTTCAGCGCTTTGAGCGGGGGGCAGTCGTGGGATCCCTAAAGGCTGAGCCGCAGCCTCCGGGATCTCACCAGCGAGGCACAGAGGTACGCTTTAAGCCAGATGCCCTGATTTTCCCCGAGCGGGAGTTTGACTACGATCTGCTAGCAAGCCGTTTTCGGGAGCTGGCCTATCTCAATGCCGGCTTGAAGATTACCTTTAGCGATCTGCGGCGGGATCCCGTTCACTGCGAAGTCTATCAATTTACGGGTGGCATTAAGGAATACGTGGCTTTTATTAACCACGAGAAAACCCCCCTCCACGCCGACGTTATCTACATCCACGGGGAGCGGGATGGGGTTGAGGTAGAAGCCGCCCTACAGTGGTGTGGAGATGTCTACACCGATACGGTCATTGGCTTTGCCAACAACATCCGCACCACCGAAGGGGGCACCCACCTGGAGGGATTGAAGACTGCCCTCACCCTCACCATCAACAGCCAAGCCCGCAAGCTCAACAAACTCAAAGATTCTGATCCCAACCTGGCGGGCGAAAACGTGCGGGAGGGGTTGACGGCCATTGTCTCGGTCAAGGTGCCCAACCCCGAGTTTGAGGGGCAGACCAAAACCAAGTTGGGCAACACCGAGGTGCGGGGCATTGTCCAGACCATTGTCTCGGAGGCCCTCACGGAGTACCTCGAGTTCAACCCCAACGTGGCTAGGGGGATTGTCGACAAGGCCATCCAGTCCTTCAACGCCGCCGAGGCGGCCCGCCGGGCCCGGGAATTGGTGCGCCGCAAGTCGGCTTTGGAGTCCTCCACGCTGCCGGGGAAACTGGCCGACTGCAGTTGCCGCGACCCCGCAGAGTCGGAGGTGTATTTGGTCGAGGGCGACTCGGCAGGGGGCAGCGCCAAGCAGGGCCGGGATCGCCAGTTCCAGGCAGTGCTGCCCTTGCGCGGCAAGATCCTCAACATCGAGAAGGCCGA
Organism: Synechococcus sp. O70.1; assembly: GCF_047462215.1. Lineage (NCBI taxonomy): Bacteria > Bacillati > Cyanobacteriota > Cyanophyceae > Synechococcales > Synechococcaceae > Synechococcus > Synechococcus sp. O70.1. The sequence continues at coordinate 143,055 of NZ_JANSIT010000004.1, forward strand.
TCCCGCCAAGATCTACAAAAACGCTGAGATTCAGGCCATGATCACGGCGCTGGGCTTGGGGGTCAAGGGGGAAGAGTTTGATCCCAGCCAGCTGCGCTACCACCGCATCATCCTCATGACCGACGCCGACGTGGACGGCAGCCACATTCGCACCCTGCTGCTTACCTTCTTTTACCGCTATCAGAAGGCGCTCTTGGAGCAGGGCTACGTCTACATTGCCTGTCCGCCCCTCTACAAGATTGAGTGGGGCCGCAACAATGTGCGCTACTGCTACAACGAGGCGGAAAAGGAGCAAGTTCTGCGCAGCCTGCCGGCCAACGCCAAGTACACCATCCAGCGCTTCAAGGGCTTGGGGGAAATGATGCCGGAGCAGCTCTGGGAAACCACCATGAACCCGGCAACGCGCGTCCTCAAGCAAATCACCATCGAGGATGCCGCCGAGGCGGATCGCATCTTCACCATCTTGATGGGCGATGCCGTCGGCCCCAGGCGGGAATTTATTGAAGCCCACAGCGGCCAGTTGGATCTGGCGGCTCTGGATATTTAGTCCACGTGGGAGATGTGGTAGCTGCCATCAGCCTGCACCCAGGCAATCTCGGGGATCCGGCACTGGCGGGCGTAGGCCTCGATCTCTTCGGGCGTCCGATCCAGCAACTCCAGCTCCACCGCCTCTGATTCCCGCCAGCGGGCAGCCAAGGCTAGGGCTGCCGGGATCCCTGCCGGCACCAGCGGCACCACCAACCGCTTGCAGGTCGCGGCCTCGGCCTGAGCATCGGGGGGCAAAAGCCGCAGCAGGGTATCCGGCAGGAGGGTAAAACCAATCCCTGGCTGCTCGAGTTGCTGCGGGCTATAGAGGGCATAGAGCCGGTCGTAGCGCCCGCCCAGGGCGATGACCTCTCCCCCCACCACTGCCTGGAAGACAATGCCGGTGTAGTAGGCTAGAGTCTGCAGCAAGCTAAGGTCTAGCACCACCCGCACCTGATGGGCCTCTAGGATCTGGCACAACTGCCGCAGATCCCGCAGCCGCTCCGACGGCACCGGAAGCTGGGCAAGCTGGGGTAGAACCTGGTCAGGCTGGCCGCGCAGCCCCAGAATCTGCAAGCCAATTTGGCGGGCTGCTTCTGGCAAAGGGGCGGACTCCAGGTAGACGTAGTCAAGCTGGGCTATGGCGCGGCGCACTGCCGCCTGGGCCTTGGGAGCAACAGGGTTGAGCAGGCTCTCGGTCAAGCCCACATCTCCCAAAAGTAACGTCCAGTTGCTGAGGCCGACAGCGCGCACGCAATCGGCCAAAAGCAGCAAGATCTCGGCATCTGCTAGCCACCCGCCTGCACCGATGAGCTCCACTCCAGACTGGAAAAACTCTTGGCTAGTGTAGGATCCCTCCTCCCGCCGGCTATTGCGGAAGACGTTGCCGTGATAGTAAAGCCGCAGGGGCAGGGGCCCGCCCGCCAGCCGAGTAGCCGCCGCCCGCACAATAGAAGCGGTAAACTCAGGGCGCAGCCCCAGCATCGTTCCTTCCCCATCCCGCAGTTGCAGCACGGCCTCGCCGCGGATGGATCCTCCAGCCAGCAGCGTCTCCAGCCGCTCCAGGGTGGGCGTGATGATGCGTTGATAGCCGTAGCGGCGAAAAACCTGAGTTAGCTGCGCCTCCAGCCTTTCCCGCCGCTGAACCTCCCGCGGTAGGAAGTCGCGAGCGCCAGTGGGGGGGCGCAGGGAACTGGCTTCGGGGCGGGGATCACCGCCGACGCGATCGTACAGGCTGTCCTGCCGCATCCTAAAGAGGCCGGGGAAAGTCAGGCCAACTCCAGAGGGGCTCGGTAGAGCGCACTCGCCGCATCCCCGCTGCAGCAAAGCGGGCAAAGGCTGCCTCCGCCTGTTCACTAAAATCGACCAAGCCAGGGATCACTACCGGCGAGGTGCAATCTTCCAGAAGGTAGACCTTCTTGGCCAGGCTGGGATCCCTAGCTTGGATCTCCTGCAGCAAGTCGCTCACCGTCCAGGCGACGCAGTGGCTTTTGGCTTGGCCAGCGACAATCAGGGCGTCAAATTCCAGGAGGTGGCGGATAAGGGATGCATTTTTCTCATCGATGGGATCCCCCTCCGGCCCTGTCAAGACCTCCGGGCTGAGAGCAGAGTAATTTTCCGTCAAAGGGTTGGATCCCTTGAGCTCCAAGCGAGGCTGGCTGCAGCGGGCAATGGCGTGGAAAAAGATTGCCTCTTCTACTGCCGGCACCAGCGCATGGCCAATCCCGCCAAGCATGGAATGGTAGGGCCAGACCACGAGGGGATATTTTCCCCCTTTCTCCAGTTGCTCAGCATAGTGGAGGACATAGGCCTGCAGCCGCCTCAGATCCCCCTGGGTGAGGTTGGCGGCCATGGCAGGGTTGACTTGCCAGCGGCCCGAGCGGATCTCATCTGCCGAGATGGCTGTAGCTGGCTCGGGGTGGGATCCCTGGGCATCCACCCAAAAGATGGGGTGGAAGATCTGCATAGCGGTGTGGGTGTCCAAGGTGGCCACGATCTGAGTGATGTGGGCCAGGTTGCGATAGATAAACTCGCACAGGCGGCGATTGTCCTCCACGGCCCCCAGGCCGCTGGGCCCCCCCACAAACAGCTCAAAGCCAGGAATGCAGAAGGTGTTTTGCACATCAATCAGCAACAGGCCCACCCGTACTCGATCTGCTGCCGCTGGTGGGATGCGGTACTCCCGGGCCCACTGCTCCGCTTCCAGCGCCCGCTGTTGGTAGGACACCCGCCAAATTTCCCCCACCCGCCTGGGATCAAAGTGGGAGGGGAGAGGCAGAGGTGGCGGCACCGGAGTTGTCAACTGCGGCGCAGAGGTGTCCATGGCGCTTCCCGTTTCTAGGGATCCCTGGCAGGCTGAACTTGCTACCATGGTAGCTCCAACTTGGGCAGCCGATCTTTGCATGCTGCCTCCCTGGCTTGCTTGAGGATTCCATGGTCAGCCCAGACTTTTCCTCCCTACAGCCTCAAGACTATGGCCTGCTGACAGATCTCTACCAGTTCACCATGGCCGCCTGCTACGTGGGGGAGGGCCTGGAGAATCAGCCAGCGGCCTTTGAGCTATTTGTGCGGCGCTTGCCCACGGACTATGGCTACCTCATCGCCATGGGGCTAGCCCAAGCGGTGGAATACCTGCAGCAGTTGCACTTTCCGCCGGAAGCCCTGCAGGCACTACGGGAGACGGGCATTTTTGCCGAGGCACCGCAACGCTTTTGGGAGCTGCTGGCTAGCTGCCGCTTTGAGGGGGATGTGTGGGCGGTACCCGAGGGAACAGCCGTCTTTGCCAACGAGCCTCTGCTGCGGGTGGAGGCTCCTCTCTGGCAAGCGCAACTGGTGGAAACCTATCTGCTGACGACCTTCAACTACCAAACCCTGATTGCCACCAAGGCGGCCCGCATGCGCGATGCTGCTGGAGATGAGGCCATTTTGTTGGAGTTTGGCACACGGCGGGCCTTCAGCCCCCAAGCAGGGCTGTGGGCAGCGCGGGCAGCTCTGGCGGCGGGGTTCAATGCCACCTCCAATGTCTTGGCAGCCCTAAAATTGAGACGCAAGCCGGCGGGCACGATGGCCCATTCTCTCGTGATGGCCATTGCCGCCCTCTCGGGGGATGAGACCCGTGCTTTTCAAGCTTTCCGGCGCTACTTTCCCCAAGCGGTTCTGCTGATTGACACCTACGATCCCATCCAAGGGGCGCGCACCGCCGCCCAGCTCTTTGCAGCCACCCAGCCGGATCAACTGGGATCCCGAGGCGAAATTGGTGGCGTGCGTATCGACTCCGGAGATCTGGAAGTCCTCTCCCGCCAGGTCAAGGCCATCCTGCCCCAGGGGGCGCCGGTGTTTGTCAGTGGCGATCTGGATGAATACGAGATCGAGCGGTTGCACCGCTCCCAGGCACCGATTAGCGGCTATGGGGTTGGCACCCGCCTGGTTACCGGCGAGGGGGTGAACGGAGTGTACAAATTGGTGGAGATCAACGGGATTCCCGTGGCTAAGGCCTCCTTTGCCAAAGCCACCCTGCCAGGACGTAAGCAAATCTTCCGCGGCCCAGAGGGAGACTTGCTCGGCCACGCTGACGAGACCTCACCCCCTGGCTACGAACCGCTGCTGCGCCAGATCATGCGCCGGGGCGTGCTGCTGGAGCCTCTGCCTGATCTAGAAGCCATCGCCCGCACTAGCCGCGCCTCGGTGCTGCGCTTACCGCTAGGGGTGCGGCAACTGCGCCAGCCGGATCCGTGGCCGGTGGCCCTGAGCCCAGCCCTGCAGCGGGTTAAAGAGCGTCAGCTTGGCTCTTCCTAGGCGTTAGTTCCCCTACAGAAGGCGTGCCTTATAATTTTTGCCTTAGGAGCTGCAGCTCTAGGTTTTGAGCTGGGCAATTTGCTGTCCTACGGGTGCTAACCCCATGACCCAACGTGCCTTGATTACTGGCATTACTGGCCAGGATGGCTCTTACCTGGCCGAGCTGTTGTTGCAAAAAGGCTACGAAGTCCACGGCATTATCCGCCGGGCCAGCACCTTCAACACCGACCGTATTGACCACCTCTACGTGGACGCCCACGATCCCACGGCTAGGCTGTTTCTCCACTACGGGGATCTCACCGATGGCACCACCCTGCGCAGGATCTTGGAGCAGGTGCAGCCGACGGAGGTGTACAACCTGGGGGCCCAATCCCACGTGCGGGTGAGTTTCGATGCCCCGGAATATACTGTTGATTCAGTAGCCATGGGCACCCTACGCCTCCTGGAGGCCATCCGCGACTACCAACAGCGCACTGGGATCCGGGTGAAGTTTTACCAGGCCGGCTCCTCGGAGATGTTTGGTCTGGTGCAGGAGATCCCGCAAAAAGAGACCACCCCCTTCTATCCCCGCAGCCCCTACGCCTGTGCTAAGGTCTACGCCTACTGGCAGACGGTCAACTACCGCGAAGCCTACAACCTCTTTGCTTGCAACGGCATTTTGTTTAACCACGAAAGCCCGCGGCGAGGCGAGACCTTTGTTACCCGCAAGATCACTCGTGCCGTCAGCCGTATTGTAGCCGGCAAGCAGGACAAGCTTTATCTAGGCAACCTGGATGCCAAGCGGGACTGGGGCTACGCCAAAGACTACGTCGAGGGAATGTGGATGATGCTGCAGCAGCCCCAGCCAGACGACTACGTGCTGGCTACTGGCGAAACCCACAGCGTGCGGGAGTTTGCAGAACGGGCTTTTGCTCTGGTGGGCATGCCCATTACCTGGCGGGGATCCGGACTGGAAGAACAGGGAGTCTACAAGGATCGCGTGCTCATTGAGATCGATCCCCGCTACTACCGCCCAACGGAGGTGGATCTGCTCTTGGGGGACGCCTCCAAGGCCAAGCGGGTGCTGGGGTGGCAGCCCAAGGTAACCTTTGCCCAACTGGTGGAGCTGATGGTGCTGGCAGATCTAGAGGCCATTGGCTTGGATCCGGATCCCATCTTGGGGGAGCGGCGCACCCTCAACGGCCTGCTCAGCGAGGATCGCGCCTTCATCCGCACCCAATTGAAGCTTCGCCGCGACTGATGGCAGCGGCTCCCTTGCCCTAAAAAGGGGCTGAGAGCTTAACATAGGAGATCGCCAATTTTTTGGCGCTTCACTTAACTTTTATCTGCTGCTTTTGGAGAAAGCCTGCATGTCTCGCTATACAGGACCCCGCTTGAGGATCATTCGCCGTTTCGGAGGGCTTGACCTGCCTGGCCTGACTCGCAAGCGCCCCAAAAACACCAACCCCCCAGGTGTGCATGGGGCAGAGCGCAAGAAAAAGTCTGAATACGCCATCCGCCTAGAAGAAAAGCAAAAAGTCCGCTTTAACTACGGGGTAAGCGAGCGGCAGATGATCCGCTACATGCGCAAGGCACGCCGCTCCAAGGGATCTACGGGGCTAGCTCTGCTGCAGCTTCTAGAGATGCGTCTGGACTGCATTGTGTTTCGCCTTGGCATGGCCCCGACGATTCCGGCGGCGCGGCAGTTGGTGACCCACGGCCACATTGAAGTTAACGGCCGCAAGGTAACCATTCCCAGCTATGAGTGCAAGGTGGGCGATGTGATTACAGTGAGGAACAAGGAGTCCTCCCGCAGGCTGGTGGCTGCCTACGCCGAGTACCCAGGGCTGTTTTTGCCGGATTACCTGGAGTTTGACAAGGAGAAGCTGCGCGGCCGCATTAAGGATCTGCCTTCGCGCGAGCAAATCTGCGCGCCCGTCAACGAGCTGTTGGTAGTTGAGTACTACTCCCGCAAGATCTAGGGATCCCTAGAGGCTGCCGATGGCCCGCCGCAGCTGGGTCAGAGCACGGTTGTAGGCAATCACCGCATTGGCAAGATTGCCCCGAGCAGTCGTGAGGGCGGCCTCGGCGTTGATCACCTCTGTCTGCGTGCCTACACCAGCCTGAAGGCGCAGCCGTGCTAGCCGCAAACTTTCTTCTGCCGAGGCGATTGCCACTTTGGCCGTCTCAATCCGTTCCCGGCTAGAGCTGAGGGTGAGGAAGGCCTCTTCTACGCTGCGTTGAATTTCATTCCGAGTGCCAACGAAATTGCTCACAGCCGCCTGCCTGTCGATCTCGGCTTGGCGAGCCTGGGCCTCCGCCCTTCCCCCATCAAACCAGGTCAAGTTAAAGTTAGCGCCAACCGAATAGCCGACATCGAAACTGTTGCGGTCGGCCCTAAAATCGTTTGCCGCGTCGAGACTGGCGAACAAACTAATTTGGGGACCGTTGCTAGCTTGGGCTAGGCGCAGCCGAGCTTGGGCTTGCTCCAGCTCTCGGCGCTGGCGCTCCAGCTCTTGACGCTTGGCAAAGGCAGCAACAATGGTTTCCTCTAGGCTCAGATCCCACTCTCCCATCGGCTCGACAGGCTCTTCAGCCAGCACATCGGTGGGACTGGGAAAGTTCAGCAGTTCGGCCAGGCGGCGACGACTCAGTTGTTGGTCGTTTTGGGCTGCCAGCAGGGCTTGTCGGTTGTTGGCCAATTCAGTCTCTGCCTGGAGGATCTCGAAGCGGGTACCCACACCGGCCCGTTCGCGGGCTTGGGCATCCCGCAGGGTGGCCTCAGAACTGGCAACCGCAGCCTGGCTAATGGCCACGCGGGCATCAGCGCTCTGCAGGTCGTAGTAGGCGTTGGCCACAGCTTGTTTCACTGTCTGCAGGGTTTGCTCGAGCTGCAGTTGGGCAACGCGCAGAGCTTCCTCAGCAAGCTTCAGGTTTTGCGCCCTGACCCCGTTGTCGAAGGCTGTGTAGTCTAGCCGCAACACGCTGGCCGAGAGGGTATGGGATGGGCGCCTGGGCCCGCTGCCGGGGGCAGGAGGTTCGCTGTACTGGTAGTTGACGCGCGTGGAGAGGGTAGGGGCAAAGGCTGCTTGCGCCAAGGCCACGCCGGCTTCAGCCCGTTTGACGGCCAGCCTTGCTTGCTGTACTGCCGGGTTTTGGGCAACGGCAATCTCCAGCGCCTCTTGGAGAGATAGGCCCTCCCTCCGCTCAATACGCACCTCCAAAGGGGATTGAGGCGCCACTAATTCTTCCGCTCTGGTGGCCCCCTGCGGGACTGGGGGGGGAGTAGCAGGGCGGGCTCCGGGAGGAACAGAGAGGGTGGGAGGCAGGTTGGGAGTGCGGATGGCTCGGCTATCTAAGAGGAGGGAGGGGGCAGAGTCAGGCACTTCTGCTTGGGCAAGGGCAGGCAGAGCCCAGAGCAAGTTGACTAGGAGGCCCCAGGAGAGGCGGAACCCTGCTAAGCTTGGCTGGCCGCGAAGACGTTGAGGCCGCCCTTTGACCAGAGGCTGCATCGCTATCGTGCTGTTGCTCTCAAACATACCCACCCGTAGCAAGCAGTATCGCAAAACAAGGGTGGGCCATAGAACAGTTTTTCGCAAGCCCCACAATGCTGCCGGCTGAGCCAACTAGGGTAATCGGTGAGTTGTCAACCCAGGGATCCCCCTTCTACAAGCTGGCCGGCCAGCGCCACTAGAGGGGCATAGATCCCCTGGAGGGAGGCAAGGGCTTGCTCCCAGAGGGCGTGGGTCAACGACCACCTGTCCAAGCCCATGGCGCCGCACAACAGCAGCAAGTAGAGGTTGGCAAAGGTGAAGAGAGAGGCTGCCCGCTCCCGATCCTGCGGCCTCCGCAACAGCTGCATGGCTTTCCAAACCAAAAGGGATCCCAGCAGCACTGCCGCGCTTAGGTACAAGGATCCCAGCACGTGCAAGGGGTAGACCAACAACAAGCTAACCGGAACCACCAGCAGCGCGTAGAGAAGAATTTGAGCGGCAGTTGGCCTTTCTCCTGCTACCACCGGCAGCATGGGCACGCCGGCGCGGGCATAGTCTTCTTGCTTTAGAATCGCCAAAGCCCAGAAGTGGGGCGGGGTCCACAGAAAGATGATGGCAAACATCACCCAGGCGGCCCAGCTCAGCTTGCCCGTAGCTGCTGCCCAGCCCACCAAAGGCGGGATCGCCCCCGCAGCTCCGCCGATCACGATGTTCTGGGGGCTGGAGCGCTTCAGCCAGTGGGTATAGACCCCTACGTACACTAGGATCCCTGCCATGGCCAGACCAGCGGCCAGGAGGTTGGTGAAATAGGCCAGTAAGCTGAAGGAGACCAGGGTAAGGATCCCGGCAAACACCAGAGCGTGGCGCGCCTGAATGCGGCCAGCAGGCAGAGGACGGTGGCAGGTTCGCTCCATCAGCCGGTCGATATCGGCGTCGTACACCATGTTGAGGACATTGGCTGCTGCTGCCGCCATCCCACCCCCTAGGAGGGTGACGCCAAACTTGAACGGATCCGTATTGCCTGCCATCCACATGGCGCCAGCCGTGGTCACCAACAGCAAGGCGATGATCTTCGGCTTCACCAACTGGCTATAGCTGCGCAAAAGTTGGCCTAGGCTTGGGCACTGACTAGCCCCTGGCGTGGCGTTAAGGCCTCCGGCCCGCTGGCGCGAATGGCAAGCGGCTGGGCGGTAGCTTTGAAGGATCTCTGCCATGGAACTACTCAAAGGCCTCCGTCCCGCTGGCGCGAACAGTGATTGCTACAGCCGCGGCCCCTGGCTGAGTGCCAGCCCTGTCTTCTCCCTGCCTAGGGGCACTGTTGCGCAGGCGCCAGGCCAGCACCGTAAAGCCCAGCAAACACCCCAGCAAAGCTGCCCCAACCATCTGGTGGGCTACTGTCAAGGGCTCCACCTGCAGTCGGTAGCGATAGGTGAGAACACCAACTCCCACCTGGGCGAGCAAAAGCCCCACCGACCCATAGCCCAGCAGCTTGAGAATCTTTGGGACCCGCCGCCGACCTGTGGCCGCCGCCACCCCCACCACCGCTAGCGTGGCTGGAGCTACTCCCAGCAAGTGGCTGTTCATGACCCCACACAACTCGCCCGCAGCCAAGCACTGGTGCAAAGCCCATCGCGAGGCTACCAAGGCCCCCAGCAGACTCTGGACATACACCAGCAACACCGCCACCAAACCCAGCCAAGGCAAATAGCCAACTGCAGCTCTCCCCTCCAAGGCCTCCGTCCGAGTAGCGCGTTCGCGATAGCGGCGCGGAGCGCGTATGGAAGAAGCAAAGCGCGGCAAAACGAGCAACCCGAGGGTGAGCAGCGTAGCAAAAAATAGCAGGCCCGTGCCCAGGTGAGCCGTCACAATGTCAAAACGCAACAGCTCCGTCACTGTCAGCCCGCCCAGGATCCCTTGGGCCACGACCAAGACAAAAGCCCAGCTCAGACCCCAGGGCAGCCAATTGGGCAAGGCCTTGCGCTTCAGCCAGGCAAACCCCACTAGCACCAGCGTGGCCAAGCCCACACCGGCAGCCACCAGGCGGTGAAACCACTCCAGAAACACTTGCAGGTTCATCTGCTCGGTGGGCAGCAGCTCCCCATAGCAGAGAGGCCAGTCTGGACAGGCAAGTCCAGCATTCATAACTCGAGTCGCACTGCCTAGCCCCATCAACAGCCAAGTGGCCGCTGCTAGACCCAGCAGAGCTCGCCCCATGCGCAGAGAAAGCTCCCTCCCTGGCAAGGGAAAGGCCTCCGGCCCGCTGGCGCGAACGGGACAAGAAGAGAGGAGGCGAGATCGAGGAATTGAGGGGTCCATTGCAGTTGAAAAAATACTTCAATCAAGCCTGCCTATGGAAAGAGGCCAACACTCTGCACTAAGTAAAAGGCAGGTCTTTCTGCAACGGATTCTAAATGCGGCTTTGCGGTTGGCAAAGGCTTTTTAAGAATTTCTTTGTGCTGAGCTACGCTTCCTCAGTAGACGGCCGCTGTGAAGCTAGGGATCCGGCGCTCCGACCGAGATCCCGAAAAGATCCCTAAGGACAGACACTTCTCTCCAGCTCCTGCAAGTTGAATGGAAATGAGTACGAGCCTGCTCTGGCTCTGTTGGCAGAATCTGCTGGAGTGGGCAGGCAGTAGCAGGGGGAAAAGCAGCTGTGAGTGCCCTCAAAAATATCCTTTTGGTGGGGATTGGGGTTCTGTTAGCCCTAGCCAGCCTCTGGTATGGCCAGAATCACCATCTCCTCCCCGAAGCGGCAGCCAACTCAGCTCCCCTCTTCGATAGCCTCTTCAACAGCACCATCACCATCGCCACCGGCATCTTTCTGGTGGTGGAAGGGGTGCTCCTCTACTGTGTCATCCGCTACCGCAAGCGACGGGGGGAGCACGGCGACGGGGATCCCAGTCACGGCAATGTGCTGTTGGAGATCGTGTGGACAGCAGTGCCGGCTCTGATCATCCTTTGGTTGGGCCTAGCCAGCATAGATGTCTACCAGGCTATTTACGGAGGCACCAATGTGGGCGGGCATATGCACGCGGCCATGGGGATGGGCTCTTCCGAGGAAGCCAAGGCAGGGGAGCCGGGCTATGCCTATACCCCTGTGGTGCTACCTGGGAAAGAGATGGGCCAGCCGGATCTGGTGGTTCAGGTGCAGGGCATGCAATACGGTTGGCTGTTTACCTATGAATCGGGCTTGGTGACTAGTGAGCTCCACCTTCCCCTCAACAGGCGGGTGCGCCTGAATATGACGGCCCTTGATGTCAACCATGCCTTCTGGGTGCCGCAATTTCGCCTAAAGCAGGATCTCATTCCAGGCCGAGAGACCCACCTAGAGTTTGTGCCTACCCAGTTGGGGACTTACCCCATCATCTGCGCGGAGCTGTGCGGCCCCTACCACGGGGTAATGGCTACGCAATTGATTGTGGAAAGACCAGAAGACTTCGAGCGCTGGCAGCAGGAGCAACTTTTAGCCGCTCGCGGCGATAGCAGTGCCCTAGCTCTTGCTGCAGACTCTCCTACCACCCATCATCACCCTCCGGCTGATTCCCCTGCGGCTGCTTCGGCTTTTGCCCAAGTCCACCACCAGCGTTTGGGGGTCTCGCCTGCGGATTTGACCTCTCTCAAACTCCACAAGGACTCCGTCCCGCTGACGCGAACGGGAACAGGCTGAAACTAGGAGCTTTTTTGCAATGACTCAGCTACAGGACAATCCTAGCCTCGTTGCTGCCCCCAGGAGCAGCCTGGATCCGCCTGCAGAACCTTGGTGGCGCTTCTTGACCTTCTCCACGGATCACAAGGTCATCGGGATCCAGTATTTGGTGACCACCTTTTTCTTCTACTTGGTGGGGGGAGCGCTGGCTGTAGCAGTACGAGCCGAGCTGGCTACCCCAGAGGCGGACTTTCTTGGCTTTGAGCGGTACAATGGCGCCTTTACCCTGCACGCCACGATCATGATCTTTTTGTGGATCGTGCCGGCTTTGGTGGGGGGCTTCGGCAATTACCTCGTGCCGCTGATGATTGGGGCGCGGGACATGGCCTTTCCCAAGCTCAATGCAGTGGCCTTTTGGCTGGTTCCGCCTACTGGGATCTTGCTCTTGGCTAGCTTGTTTCTAGAACCCCCATCTGCTGGCTGGACTTCCTACCCGCCTCTGAGTTTAGTTAGCGGCAAGGTGGGGGAAGAGCTCTGGATCCTGAGTATCTTGCTGGCGGGGACGTCTTCAATCCTAGGCGCAGTTAACTTCATCACCACCATCCTGAAAATGCGCATGCCCGGCATGAGGATGCAGGACATGCCGCTGTTTTGCTGGGCCATGCTAGCAGCGTCTGTTCTCACCCTCATTGCAACACCGGTTTTGGCCGGCGCGTTGATCTTGCTGAGTTTTGACCTGTTGGCGGGCACGTCCTTTTTTAACCCCAGCGGTGGCGGGGATCCGGTGGTGTACCAGCACATGTTCTGGTTTTACTCCCACCCGGCGGTTTACATCATGATCTTGCCGGTCTTCGGTATCATCTCCGAGATTTTGCCGGTGCATGCTCGCAAGCCTATCTTTGCCTACAAGGCCATCGCCTATTCCAGCTTGGCCATTTGCTTTTTGGGGTTGATCGTCTGGGCGCACCACATGTTTACCAGCGGCACCCCGGACTGGATGCGGGTGTTCTTCATGATTGCTACTATGTCCGTTGCTGTTCCCACGGGGATCAAGGTGTTTAGTTGGCTAGCTACTTTGTGGGGCGGCAAAATCCACTTCCGGTCGGCCATGCTGTTTAGCCTTGGCTTTATCTCGATGTTTGTCATCGGGGGGTTGAGCGGCATTATCCTCGCTTCAGTTCCCCTGGATATCCACGTCCACGACACCTACTTTGTGGTGGCCCACCTGCACTATGTGTTGTTCGGCGGCAGCGTGTTCGGGATCTATGCCGGCATCTACCACTGGTTCCCCAAGATGACCGGGCGGCTGCTGAACGAGTTTTGGGGGCGGGTGCATTTTGCGCTAACCTTTGTCGGCTTCAACATGTGCTTTTTGCCAATGCACAAGCTGGGCCTGATGGGGATGCCCCGCCGCGTGGCCCAGTACGATCCCCAATTTGCCGACCTCAACTGGATTAGCTCCGTGGGGGCCTTTATTCTTGCCATTTCCACGCTGCCCTTCTTGGTTAACGCCATCTACTCCTGGGTGGCCGGTCCCAAGGCCGGAGACAACCCCTGGCAGGCCTTGACGCTGGAGTGGACGACCTCTTCCCCACCGCCCCCCCACAACTTCTACGGGGATCCCATTCTGCTGACTGGTCCCTACGACTACGGCCTGCACAGCAAGGAAACCTTGGATTACTTTGCTGCCCAGTTGAAGAGCTTGCGGGAGCTGGCGTTGGCAGAAGCGGAGACTACCTCTTCTTAGCAAGTGGCTTGCTGGGTGGGTATTCTCGGCTGGCCTGCCCCCATGGTCTTGGGAGGAATTCAAGAAAAGGACTACGTCCCGCTAACGCGAACGGTTTGATTGGGCAAGAATATGCAAGGATCCCTCAGTTCTGATGCTGTGATGCTCGGTCACCCTCAGGCTCACGCCGCTCATGCTGAGCACCCAGATCATCGCGTTTTTGGTCTATTGATGTTCCTGGTAGCGGAAGGCTGTCTATTCTTGGGCCTGTTCATGGCCTACTTGGCCTACAGCCTTACCGCCCCAGTCTGGCCACCGGAAGGGACGCCGGAGTTGGAGTTGCTTTTGCCCAGCATCAACACGGTGATTTTGCTATCCAGCAGCTTGGTTATTCACAAAGCCGGGTTGGCCATCAAGGCCGATGATGTCAAGGGCCTGAGACTGTGGTTTGCTCTCACTGCCCTGATGGGTGCCATCTTCCTGGCTGGGCAGCTCTACGAGTACAGCCACCTGGAGTTTGGCCTCACCACCAATTTGTTTGCCAGCACCTTCTATGTCTTGACCGGGTTTCACGGGCTGCACGTGGCAGCAGGGTTGCTGTTTATTTTGGCGGTGCTTTGGCGCTCCCTGAAGCCAGGGCACTACAGTGCCCAACATCACTTTGGCGTCGAGGCCGCTGAGATCTATTGGCACTTTGTGGATGGGGTGTGGATTGTGCTATTTATCCTGCTCTATCTGCTTTGAGTACCGAAGCTCAGAGAATTGTCAGAACTGTCCCTAGACTGAGCAGCAAGGGCGGAGAAGTTCAAGATTTCTGGAGAATAGCCACGATCTGAATCAGAGCCTCTTGAAACACTTCTCGCTCTGGCTGACCTTGCTTGAGCTGATATTCCAGTTGTAAAAGTTGCTCCATCACCCCCAGCAGCGCCGAGCTTTTTAGGGATCCCACCTCTTTCTGTAAGAAGTAAACCCGGCTGGGATTGGCGATCTCTGCTTTTTGGGCGATGACTTTGGGATCCCGTTCTCCTTCTTCAAGCAGCAGCCGCACCCACAGCCAGGTGCGGAATTGGCCCACCAAAACCGCTAGAATCTTCAGGGCTGGCTCGTTGGAATCCAGCAGATGGGTCAGGATCTGCAGGGCCCGATCCAAGTTGCCCTGGCGCAGGGAGGCGGCCAGTTGAAAGCTGTTGTAGGCGCTAGCAGGAACCAGGGCCTCGATTTGCTCAGGGGAGATGGGATCCCGTTGGCCCGCCGTAAACAAAGCCAGCTTTTCCAATTCCATTGCCAATCGGCGACTATCGTTGCCCACCGCCTCAGCTAACTTCTGGGCTGCCTCTGGGCTGAGCTTGAGATCCCGCTGCTGGGCCTCGCTGTGTACCTGCTTGAGAATGCCCTCTTCATCCCAGGGGGCCAGTTGGGAAAACTCGCGGACAATGGCCACTTTTTTTAGGAGCTGGGTAGATTTGAGCCGCCCATCCGGCTTGCTGCTAGTGGTCAAGAGCAAATGGGTGGTGGGAGGCAAATAGGCTAACGTCCGCTCCAGTTCTTTGGATAGCTCTTCCGGGCAATGCTGGGTAAGCGTTGTCTCTTCCAGCCAAACCAAGCGGGCATTGGATCCCAGAGGCGGCGTCATGGCTTGGTTGAGACCAGCAAGCGTGGCTTCCGGAGGCAGGCGATCGTAGTTAAAGGCTGACCAGTTGGGATCCAGCACTTGATCGCGCAGCTCTTGCACCGCCTGCATCAAGCGATAGCTGTCATCCCCCCAGTAAAGGTAAACGGGCATACTGCCCTTTTCCGTAGTTTCTCTAGGCGTTATTTTACCTAAATCATGCTTTGTCCGAAACCTCCCAGAGAAAGCCTGGCCAAGTTCAAGCTTCTTCCCTCTCTGGAACAAGGTGTCAGCTTTGCAGATCTTTACCTTTTCCCTAGGTGGGCGAATTCTGTATTCCCACTGAAGAACCGTCATCAATCTTTTCCTAAATTAATCCTGAGAGATGGGATCCGAGGGAGGATTGCCAGCAATGGACAGCAGGGGAGAACTGGAGTTCAAAGTCCAAGTTTTGGCCCGCTGCCTGGGATCCGCTCTGGCTTTAGGACGGCCCACCCGCGTGCAAATTCACTACTGCAATTCCCAAGCCTTCAACGCAGGTCAGTCGGGAGCGGCACCTCTAAACTCTGAAGAGGTGGAGAGATCCCAACCAAGCACAAGAAGCTAGCCTTTGGCCTTTGGTTTCCTGCCCCTGGCCGTTGGGGATATAGACTTTGGAAAAGAAGAGGAGGCGCCTAGCGGGCAGGAGAAGCGCTGTGGAACAAGCAAGGCAACCGTGGCAAGCTCTGCTGCTGCGGGATTTTCCCATCGAGTCCTGGTGGCAGGGCAGCTTTCTGGGCGGCCTGTTGGGATCCTTAAGAAACTGGGGCCAAGGTAGCTTACTTGTCCAAGCTGGCGACTGGCTTGGCTTGGGGCTGGTGCTGCTCTACTGGGTCTTTTCTGCGCAGAGCTCCACTGGCATCCTAGGGCTGATTCTGCTGGCCATGGCCGCTCTGGTGGGCCTGGGCGCTTTGGTGGAAATGCCGATGGGTCTGCCGCTGCACCTGCCCCTGGGCCTTTTCTGGGGAATTGCCACCTTGGCAACCATTCTCTCCCCGGTTTCCTACGCAGCACGGGAGGGCTGGCTGAAACTGACACTTTACCTAGCCGGCTATTTGTTGTTGCATCGTCTGCTGCGCAAGCCCCAGTTCCGGGATTGGACCGTCGGATCCCTGCTTTTGGTCAGCTTGGCGATGGGGGTCTATGGCCTGCGGCAATACTTTTACGGGGCTGCCGAGCTGGCCACCTGGGTGGATCCGGAATCGGGCTTGGCAGGCCTGACGCGGGTGTACAGCTATCTGCGCAACCCCAATTTGTATGGGGGCTACCTGGTTCCGCTCCTCCCCCTGGGGCTGGCTGCCATCTTCCTCTGGCCGGGCTGGGGGATCAAGCTCCTGGTGGGGTTTACAACCGCCGTCAACTTCATCTGCCTGGTGCTGACCTACAGCCGCGGCGCCTGGATTGGCGGCCTAGCAGCGCTGGGAATGATGGCGGTGCTGCTGGCGCAATGGCACACCCCCCACTTGCCGGCCCGTTGGCGGCGTTGGACGCTGCCGGCTCTGTTGGGAGGGGGAGCAGCCGCGCTGTTGCTTGCCATCCTAACAGTACGTCCCCTGCGGCTGCGGGCTCAGAGTCTCTTTTGGGGACGGCTAGATACCAGCAACAATTTTCGTCTCAACGTCTGGGCGGCAGTGTTGGACATGATCCGCGACTTTCCCATCTTGGGGATCGGCCCGGGCAATGTTGCCTTTAGCCGCGTCTATCCCCTCTACCAGCGGGGCAACTTCAGCGCCCTCGGGGCCTATTCCGTGCCGCTGCAACTTACCGTGGAGACTGGCTTTCTTGGATCCCTGGCTTTTGCCTGGTTTTTGCTGGTGCTCTGGGATCACGGCTGGAGATGCTGGAACCGGTTGCTTAGCTCCCGGGATCCCGAGGGCCTGTGGGTGGCCGCAGGCTTAGCGGCTTGCACTGGCATGATGGCCCACGGGCTGGTGGACACCATCTGGTACCGCCCTCAGGTGCAGATGCTGTGGTGGCTGGCGGTGGCTCTCGTTACAGCCAAGCTGGCTTCCTCCAGGACTCAGCCTTCGTCTAATAGTCCCAGAGGGAAGCTCCTCTCGCCGTCACAAGACTGTATCTGAAGTTACAACTTGCGGGGGATAGCGATGCTAAAAGTGAGCCGAGCTATCTGGGGCAGAGAAAGCAAATGAAGAAGATTGAAGCTATCATTCGGCCCTTCAAGCTTGATGAGGTGAAGGTAGCCCTGGTTAATGCCGGAATTGTCGGCATGACCGTAACCGAGGTGCGGGGGTTTGGTCGGCAGAAAGGACAGACTGAGCGCTATCGGGGATCCGAGTACACCGTCGAGTTCCTGCAGAAGCTAAAGGTGGAGATCGTGGTCGAGGATGACCTGGTGGATACAGTGGTGGAGAAGCTAATTGCAGCAGCTCGCACTGGCGAAATTGGGGACGGCAAGATTTTCATCAGCCCCGTCGAGAAAACCATCCGCATCCGCACCGGTGAACTGAACCAAGACGCCCTGTGAAGGAGCTGTTTTTGCAGTCTCTCACCTCAGCCTCATCTTGGCTTGGGAGGTGGCAGGGCGTATCTTTTCGTTGTAATGGCGTTGCCAAAAGTACCGTCTTGCTAGGTGAGTCGAAAAACATGTCTACAATGATGATCCAAAGGCTCAAAGGCCAAGTAGTGCAGCGGCTCTGGCGACCAGCCCAGTGGGGCTTAGCTGCTGCGCTGACGATTTCCCTGGTTTTTCTACTTGGTCAGGAGAGCGCCTTCGCTCAGGATGCCGAAGCTGTCCAGGAAAACGCCAACACCATCTGGACACTGGTGGCGGCAGCCTTAGTGTTCTTCATGCAAGCTGGCTTTGCCATGGTGGAGACGGGCTTTACCCGCTCCAAAAATGCTGCCAACATCATGATGAAAAACCTAATGGACTTCTGCATGGGCTGCTGCGCCTTCTGGTTCATTGGGTTTGGCCTGATGTTTGGCCAGAATGGCGGCTTCTTCGGCAGGAGCTGGTTTGCTTTTAGCTGGCAGCAAGCCCACGAAGCAGGGGACTGGCCTTTTACGTTCTTCGTCTTTCAGATGGTCTTTGCCGCCACCGCTACCACCATCGTTTCCGGGGCCATGGCGGAGCGCACCAAGTTCGTGGCCTACCTCATCTACTCTGTCGTCATCTCTGGGCTGATCTACCCCATCTCGGGGAGCTGGGCCTGGAATGGCCTGTTCGGCGACTACAACGGCGGCACCAAGGGCTGGTTGGAAAACCTGGGCTTTATCGACTTTGCCGGGTCAGGGGTGGTGCACCTGGTGGGAGGCGCTGCCGCATTGGCCGGGGCAATGGTGGTTGGCCCTCGCATTGGCAAGTATGGCCCTGACGGGGAGCCGCGGGCAATTCCTGGGCACAACCTGCCCCTGGGGATGCTGGGGGTGTTCATCCTCACCTTGGGTTGGATTGGATTCAACGCTGGCTCGACCACTGCTGCCAGCCCTGATGTTGGCTGGATCGCTATGAACACGCTGCTGGCAGCTTCGGCAGGAGCCATTGGCGCGATGATCACCTGCTGGGCGCATTTTGGCAAGCCAGACATGACCTTTGCTGCTAACGGGGTACTGGCCGGCTTGGTAGGGATCACCGCTCCTTGCAACACCGTCCACCCGCTGGGAGCTTTGATCATTGGGTCGGTTGCCGGGATTCTGGTGGTGATCTCGGTGGTGATCTTGGATACGGTGCTGAAAGTTGACGACCCGGTGGGCGCCATTTCAGTACACGGTACCTGTGGCATCTGGGGGCTGTTGGCGGCAGGGATCCCTTGGTTTGCCCATGCCGAGTCAGGAGTGACCTGGGCGCAATTTGGGGTGCAGGTCGTGGGGGCTCTAGCCTATTTCTTCTGGCCCTTTATCACCTGCTTGATCCTGTTTTTGATCCTCAAGGCAACCGTTGGCCTGCGCACCAGTGCCGAAGAGGAGCTGGCCGGCTTGGATGTGGGCGAGCACGGTAACGTGGCCTACCCGGATTTTGTCAGCGCTGCAGCCAACTTGGAGCAGTCTTGAGGCGGGGCCGAGGGTTGCTGTGCCGGCAATCCTGAAGGGGGCCAAGCGGGCCCCCCCTTACTTTAAACTGGAAAGCGGCTGGATGTTCTTGCAGCTTCATGCACCTCTTGATCCCGGCGGCCGGCAGTGGCAAGCGGATGGGGGCGACAGTCAACAAGCTGCTGTTGCCGCTTTTGGGCCGGCCAATTTTGGCTTGGACGCTGGAAGCTGCAGCTCGGGCCTGCTCCATTGAGTGGATTGGCATTCTCTGCCAGCCCCACGACTGGCCAGCCATCGAGGCCATCGTAGCGGCAGTTGCTCCGGCCAAGCCAGTACAGCTTCTGGTGGGAGGAGCCACGCGGCAGGAGTCGGTTTACAGGGGAGTTGAGTATCTCTATAGCCTGGGAACGGTAGAACGGGTGCTGATCCACGATGGGGCCCGCTGCCTGGCTACGCCGGCGCTCTTTGATCGCTGCAGCGCTGCCCTACAGCAGGTGGATGGCTTGATTGCGGCGATCCCTGTCAAAGACACGATTAAAGTGACCGAGAGCGGCCCCAAGGGGATCCGAATCCAAGCGACGCCAGAGCGCAGCCGACTGTGGGCAGCACAAACGCCCCAGGGCTTTCGCCTGTCGTTGCTGTGGCAAGCCCATCGGGAGGCCCTGGCCCAAGGTTGGCAGGTAACTGATGATGCGGCCCTATTCGAGAAGCTGGGTTGGCCGGTTTACATCGTGGAAGGGGAGGAGTCCAATCTCAAGCTGACCACTCCCTTGGATATGCTGCTGGCAGCCCAAATCCTCCAGCAGCGTCTCGTCCCAGCCCCCTAGCTCCTCCTGTTAGGAGGCACGCTGCGAGAGTAAAGAAAGAGAGTCAATGCCCAAGTCACCTTCGCCCTACTGGCCTGTTTGCATTGTTGGCGCTGGCCCTGGGGATCCAGAGCTCATAACCCTGCGCGGCCAGAGAGTCCTCTCGCAAGCAGATGTAGTCTTCTACGCCGGATCTTTGGTGCCAGAGGGAATGCTGGCCCACTGTCGCCCTGGGGTTGAGGCCATCGACACGCGCTCCCTTACCCTAGAGACGTTGCTGCCGCAAATTGTGGAACGGGTCAAGGCAGGGCTGCGGGTGGTGCGGCTGCAGGATGGGGATCCCTGTCTTTACGGCGCTCTACACGAGCTGCTGGTTCGGTTGGCTGAGGCAGGGATCCCCTTTGAGATCGTGCCGGGGGTGAGCGCCTTTCAGCTGGCAGCGGCTCGTTTAGGGGTAGAGCTGACGGTGCCGGAAGTGGTGCAGACCATCATCCTCACCCGTGCCAGCGGTCGAACGCGCGTGCCGGAAGCAGAAGCTTTAGCCAGTCTAGCGGCTCACCGCGCCTCTTTGTGTCTGTACCTGAGCGCTCGCCACGTGGAACAGGCCCAGGCGGATCTCCTAGCCCACTATCCCGCTGATACCCCCGTTGCCATTTGCTACCGTTTGGGGTGGCCGGACGAGCAGATCTGGCTGGGATCCCTGGCGGAGATGGCTGCCCTTAGCCGGCAAGCTGGCCTAGAGCGCACGGTGCTCTATCTCATCAGCCCAGTGCTGCGGGGTCTGGCAGGAGGTGGCTTGGCTCGCTCGCGGCTCTACAGCCCTGACCACGCCCATCTCTTCCGCCCCAAGCTTCGCCACTAGACTCCCAGTCAGGTAGCTTCCCGCTCTGGCTAGGCGGGAAGGTGTACACTGGGTGCTGGCGTAGGCTGCCTCGAGGGAGATGCGGACTTTTCCTTCGCCGGAGGTGCTTCGACGGCTGCCAGCAGGGGCTGCCGATGGAGCCATCATTCTCGGCACGTTGGTTCTCCTGGCGGTAGTGGCCCAGGTGGGGGCAGGGGCTTTTGAGCAGTTTCAGCCGCCAGCCGTGGTGCCCCGAATCGACTTGGATCCGCGCAAGCTGCCCTACTATGCCGCCCGCTCCACCTTGCGCATGTTCATTGCCCTCGCCTTCTCCACTCTTTTCACCCTGATCTACGGGTACGTGGCTGCGAAAAGTCGCTGGGCAGAGCGAATTTTGATCCCCTTGCTAGACATCCTGCAATCAGTGCCGGTGTTGGGGTTCCTCTCCATTACTGTCACTGGCTTCATTGCCCTTTTTCCTGGCAGCTTGCTGGGACTGGAGGCGGCTTCTATCTTTGCCATCTTCACCAGCCAGGTCTGGAACATGACCTTTTCCTTCTACCAGTCCCTGCGCACTTTGCCGCAAGAGCTCGTGGAAGCTGCTACCCTGTATCGCCTCTCAGGCTGGCAGCGCTTTACCCAGTTGGAGCTGCCGGCGGCAATGGTCGGTCTCATCTGGAACGCCATGATGAGCTTTGGCGGGGGGTGGTTCTTTGTGGCCGCTAGCGAGGCCATTAGCGTGCTCAACCAGGAGTATACGCTGCCGGGCCTGGGATCCTACGTGGAAGCCGCCATTCAAGCCGAGGACTTGCCCAAGCTGGGGTGGGCGATCCTAACCATGGCAGTGGTGATCCTGCTGGTGGATCAGCTCTTCTGGCGGCCTCTGGTTGCTTGGTCAGACAAGTTTCGCCTGGAACAGAGCGCTGGGGCGGCTGTGCCGGAGTCCTGGCTGTATGATCTGCTCACCACCGCCCGGATCCCGCGGCTCATTGGCAGGGGGTTTTCCCCTTTGGCAGAGGGGGTGGATCGGCTGTTGGCTTACCTGACCCGCCCCCGCTGGGGAGATCCCCTCAGCCCCGAGGCTGAGCGGCGCCGTGAGCAGCTATTGACCCGGCTCTCCTGGTTGGCTATTGGCGGCCTTGGGGTTTGGATTGTCTATTTCGTATCCACCACCGTCGGCTTTGGGGAGGTGATGCTAGTCTTTGGCCTGGGGATCCTCACGCTGCTGCGGGTTAGCGTGCTCTTGGCTTTAGCCACTGTGGTCTGGACGCCAATTGGGGTGGCCATTGGCTTTAATCCACGCCTAGCGAAGCTGCTGCAGCCAGTGGTGCAGTTTCTAGCAGCTTTTCCGGCCAATTTTCTTTTTCCCTTTGCCACATTGCTTTTCATCCGCGCCCAGATCAGCATTGAGTGGGGCAGCATTTTGCTGATGTCTCTGGGAGCGCAGTGGTACATTCTCTTCAACTCCATTGCCGGCGCCCAGAGCATCCCCACCGATTTGCGAGAAATGGCTATGAATTTGGGTCTGCGGGGATGGAAGCTCTGGCAAAAGCTGATCATCCCAGGGATCTTCTCCGCCTGGGTCACTGGAGGAATAACAGCTAGCGGCGGTGCTTGGAATGCCAGCATTGTCTCCGAGATCGTAACCTGGGGAGCGACAACTCTAAAAGCTACGGGCCTAGGCACCTACATTGCCGAAGCAACCGCAGGGGGAGATTGGCCCCGCATTACCTTGGGCATTGGCATGATGAGTCTGTTTGTGGTAGGCATCAATCGCCTCTTCTGGCGGCGGTTGTATCAATTGGCAGAGGAAAAATATCACCTTTAGTCTTTATCAATCTCTTTATCAATCTATGAGCTCGGCAACTTCCCCTGTTTTGATTAAGGTTGAGAACGTCTACAAGCGCTTTCCTTTGCCCGAGGGCAAGGGAGAGTTTACAGTCTTAAGCCAGATTGATTTGGAGGTGCGGGCAGGGGAAGTCTTGGCTCTGCTGGGCCGCAGCGGCAGCGGCAAGAGTACCCTGCTGCGCATCATGGCAGGCTTGATCCCCCCTAGCCAAGGGCAGGTGTGGAGCAATGGCCGACCCCTGCGCGGCCCCAACCCCGACGTGGCCATGGTGTTTCAAAGCTTTGCCCTTCTGCCGTGGCTGACAGTACAAGAAAATGTGGAGCTGGGGCTAAAAGCGCAAGGGATCCCGCGCGAGATCCGGCGGCAAAAGGCTCTCAAGGCCATCGACCTGGTGGGGCTGGATGGATTTGAGAATGCCTACCCCAAGGAACTCTCGGGGGGCATGAAGCAGCGAGTGGGCTTTGCCCGCGCCTTTGTCTTGGAGCCGAAGGTGCTTTTCATGGACGAGCCCTTCAGCGCCCTGGACGTGCTGACAGCGGAGAACCTGCGGGGGGAGATCGACGAGCTGTGGAACACCCACGCCTTCCCTTCCCAGAGCATTCTCATCGTGACCCACAACATCGAAGAGGCGGTGTTTTTGGCGGATCGGGTAGTGATCCTGGGCTCCAAACCAGGGCGGATCCGGGGAGAGGTGAAAATCGACCTGCCGCGACCCCATGAACGTACGGATCCCCGATTTAAGTCCCTGGTGGACTACATCTACGAGATCATGACCAATCCGGAGATCCCGGTAACCAGTGAGGTGGCTGTCCCCAGGGCCCCCTCCCCCTACGCCTTGCCTCTACCCCACGCGCGGGTGGGCGGCATCAGCGGTCTGCTGGAGCTCATTGTGGAATGGCCGCAGGCACGGGTGGAAATTGCCGAGCTGGCTGAACGGCTGCAACTGGCCGTAGACGACCTGCTGCCGATTCTGGATGCAGCAGTGCTGTTGGGCTTTGCCGAGGTAACCGGCAGGGTGGTCCAACTCACCGAGATTGGCCAAGACTTTGCCAACACCACCATCCTGCGCAGCAAGGATCTCTTCCGGCAACAGCTACTGGCACGGGTGCCCGTGTTCCGCAGCATCCTGCAGACTCTGGAAGAAAAAAACAGCCGCTCCATGCGGGCGGACTTCTTCTTGGATCTCTGGGACGAGCATTTCCCGCATGAAGAGGCCGAGCGGCAGTTTGCCACTGCCATTGACTGGGGCCGCTATGCAGAGCTCTTTGAATACGATGCCTCAGAAGACCGACTCTACCTGCCGGAGCCAAGCGAGAGTTCCTCTGCGCAATAGCCCGTTGGCCTCAACGTTCCCTCTGAGCCTTTGTTAGATTTCGGAAAGTCCCAAAATTCGGTGATAGGATCACAGCACGCTAGAGGTATCTGGGGGCTCCCCTCCTCAGAACCTGATCTGATTCGTACCAGCGTAGGCAAGCAAGCACCGGAGTTAGGCCATGAGCAGCGAATGGGTGGCCCGCCGTCGTGGGCAAGCAAACGTTACTCAGATGCACTATGCCCGCCAGGGCATCATTACCGAAGAGATGGAGTATGTGGCTCGCCGGGAGCAGCTGCCCCCGGAACTCATCCGCTCGGAAGTAGCTCGGGGTCGCATGATCATCCCCGCCAACATCAACCACACCAACCTCGAGCCGATGTGCATTGGGATTGCTTCCCGCTGCAAAGTCAACGTCAACATCGGCGCTTCCCCCACCTCTTCCAGCTTGGCTGAGGAACTGGAAAAGCTAAAGTTGGCCATCAAATACGGCGCCGACACGGTTATGGATCTGTCTACCGGCGGCGGCAATTTGGATGAAATTCGCACGGCCATTATCCAAGCCTCGCCAATTCCTGTCGGCACGGTACCCATCTACCAAGCTCTAGAAAGCGTCCATGGCAATGTCGAAAAGCTTTCAGAAGAGGATATTTTGCACATTATCGAAAAGCAGGCTCAGCAAGGGGTGGACTACATGACCATCCATGCTGGGATCCTCATTCAACATTTGCCGCTGGTGCGCAACCGGCTAACGGGCATTGTTTCTCGCGGCGGCGGGATCCTAGCCCGTTGGATGTTGGTCCACCACAAGCAAAATCCGCTTTATACCCGCTTCCGCGACATCATCGAGATCTTCAAGAAATACGACGTTTCCTTTAGCCTGGGCGATGCCCTGCGACCGGGATGCTTGCACGATGCCTCTGACGAGGCCCAGATGGCCGAGTTAAAGACCCTGGGCCAGTTGACCCGCATGGCCTGGGAGCACGATGTGCAGGTGATGGTGGAAGGGCCAGGGCACGTGCCGATGGATCAAATTGAGTTTAACGTGCGCAAGCAAATGGAGGAATGCGACGAGGCTCCCTTCTACGTCTTGGGACCTTTGGTTACTGATATTGCTGCTGGCTACGACCACATCAGCTCTGCTATTGGGGCGGCCTTGGCCGGTTGGTATGGGGCGGCAATGCTTTGCTACGTCACCCCCAAAGAACACTTGGGTTTACCCAATGCAGAGGACGTGCGCAATGGCCTCATTGCCTACAAAATTGCTGCTCATGCTGCGGATATTGCCCGCCATCGGCCTGGGGCCAGGGATCGCGACGATGAGATGGCTAGAGCCCGCTATAACTTTGATTGGAATCGACAATTTGAGTTGTCCCTAGATCCAGAGCGAGCTCGCGAATACCACGACGAGACCTTGCCGGCAGATATCTACAAAACGGCAGAGTTTTGCTCGATGTGCGGGCCTAAGTTCTGCCCCATGCAAACCAAAATGGATGCAGAGGCCTTAGACGAACTAGAGCGCTTCTTGGCCAAGCAGCCAATGGGATAAGCGCCGGTTGTCTGCAAGGTTAGCTCTGTATCACACAAAGTTCCCCGTTCCTGGGGAGAAGGGGATCCCCTGCGCAGGCTATGCTGGGCTATAGGGGTTGAGTAGAGAGGAGGATATGGCACTTAGGCAACTGGGACATGTTGCCATCCGTGTCGGAGACGTCTCCAAGGCGGTAGAGTTCTACGAAAAGTTGGGGATGGTCAATGTCTGGAAGGATCCCGACTGGGCCTACATGAAAGCTGGGGACGACGGGCTGGCGCTGTTGGGTCCAGGCTACCGGGCGGCAGGGCCCCACTTTGGCTTTGTCTTCAGCACTAGGGAGGAGCTGGAGGAGCACCATCGGCGCCTGCAAGCAGAGGGGATCCCGGTGGGCGAGATCCACACCCACCGAGACGGTACCGCCTCCTTCTATGGCAAGGATCCCGATGGCAACCTGTTTGAATTTGTCTACGAGCCGCCAGGCACTTTTGACCGAGCCAAAGCCAAGACAACAGAAGCAACTTCTTAAAACAGTGGCGCGAACTCTGAGCCACTATTGCGCAGAAGTAGAGATGGTGGGAGGCCTCAGTTTTCTCCCACCTTTTTGCTGAGCAGCCCAGCCGCCCAATCCAAAAGATGGTTCACTGCTTCCGCGGTTTGGGCTTCCGCATACAGCCGCAGCAGAGGCTCAGTGCCGCTGCCGCGGATCATCACCCAACTGCCGTCGGCAAGCGTAAACTTGTGGCCGTCTTTGTCGAAATGCTTGATCACCTTCTGTCCCAAAATCTCAGACGGGGGATCCCTCTGCAGCCGTTGGAATAGCTGGGTTTGTTGACTTTGACCCCCTAGGGGCAGGTCGCGGCGCTGGTAAACCGAGCTAAACCCCTCTCGTTCCTGCAAAGCTCTGTAGAGGGCGCTCAGGTCTTGCCCGGTTTCGGTAACGGCTTCGATCAAGTACAGCGCCGAAAGCAGGGCATCCCGCTCGGGGATGTGGCCCAGGTAGCCAATGCCACCCGATTCCTCTCCCCCCAACAACACCTGGGTGCTCAGCATGCGCTCGGCAATGTACTTGAAGCCCACGGGTGTTTCCGTAACCGGCAGGCCATAGCGCCCGGCCACCTTGACAAACAGCTCCGAGCCACTGAGGGTTTTGACGACTTCCCCCCGCAGCCCGCGCCGCCCTGCCAAGTGGTCGATGAGGATGGGGATGAGCACCTGGGGGCTGAGAAAATGGCCTTGTCCGTCGAGGGCGGCAATGCGGTCGGCGTCGCCATCGAAGACCAAGCCGATTTTCAAGGGGGCAGGATCGGCGGCAATGAGCTGGGCAGAAGCCTGCAGGTTTTGCGGCAGCGGCTCCGGTGAGACTCCGCCAAACAAGGGATCCCGCCGCGCCTGCAATTCCATCACCTTCTCCCCCAACAGCCGCTTGAGGCCACCGGCGCCGGAACCAAACATGACATCCACCCAGATCTTGGCTGGGGAGCTTCTAAGCTTTTCTAGATCCACAAAGCGACTAAGCTGAGCCAGGTAGCCGGGCCAGGGATCCCAGGTGTGAATAGGGGCGCGGGTGGATCCCAGGGGCTGCAGGCTACTCAGCTCCCGCTCAATGGCAGCGGTGACCTCCGGGGGCACAGAGCCGCCAAAGCCACCTTTGACCTTAAGGCCGGAATAGTGGGGCGGGTTGTGGCTGGCGGTAATCACCAAGGCGCCATGGCAGCCCTGCTCTTTGGCTCCCCAACTAAAGGCCGGCGTTGGGGCCGCACAGGCGGAGAGGTAGACGGGGATCCCCAGTCGAGCCACCACCTCAGCTGCGTGGGCCGCAAAGCGTTCAGAGAGAAAACGGTTGTCGTAGCCAATGAGGATCCCTTCGCCAGGATAGGTGCGGGCCAACACCTGGGCGCTGGCTTGGGCGGCAAGGGCCAAGTTCTGAAACGTAAAGCCCTCGGCAATGACTGCTCGCCAGCCGTCGGTGCCAAAGCGAATGGAGTTGGCCGCCATGGTTGCCCCCAAGTCCCCCTCGACTACACATAGCACGGAAGTAGCCGCCTCTATCCCAACGCTTTGGGCTCTAGCTGCCCGCTGGGTAGTCGCTGAGGCTGCTGATGTTGCGCCGTCGCAAGCTGGGCGCTGTCCGCTTCACCAGGCCCGTCAGCACGTTGCCAGGGCCAATTTCCCACACCTCTTGAACGCCGTCGGCAGCCATCTGCAGCACCGTTTCTCGCCACCGCACAGGGGCTGTCATCTGAGCCAGCAGCGCCTGTTTGAGGGCCTGGGGATCGCGGCTGGCCGTGGCGGTGCAATTGCTATAGACCGGCACCCGGGGTGTCTGAAACTCAACTTCCCGCAACCGGTGGGCAAACTTTTCTGCTGCTGCCTGCATAAAAGGGGAGTGGAAGGCGCCGCTGACTTTGAGGGGAACGGTGCGCTTGGCCTGCAACTGCTCACAGACAGCCTGCACCCCCTCCACCGAGCCGCTGATTACCACCTGCTCCGGGCTGTTGTCGTTGGCAATGGTAACGTTGGGGGTCATCTGGCAGAGGTGCTCCAGCTTGGTGCGATCAAACCCAATCACCGCTGCCATGCTGCCAGGGGGATCCCCTGCCCGCTCCATCAGTTGGCCTCGTAGGCTCACCAGCCGCAGGCCGGTTTCAAAATCAAACACTCCGGCGGCATAGAGGGCACTGTACTCCCCCAGGCTGTGGCCAGCAGTGCAGCCAGGCGTCTGGCCCTGGGCATAGAGGTAGTCACTCAAGAGGGCCGACACGGTAAACAAGGCCGGCTGCGTATAGCGGGTCTGGTGGATCTGCTCTTCGGAAAGGGCCAAGGGATCCCACCCCAGCACCTCCCGCGCCAAAGCCAACTTCTGGGCAGCTCCTGGCCAGTCTTGGAGATCCCTTCCCATGCCTACCACTTGGGATCCCTGGCCAGGATAGATCCAGGCAATGGTCATCACCACCCCTCCCGAGCTCATCGGCCCCAGCGAAAGACAATGGCTCCCCAGGTGAGGCCAGCGCCAAAGCCTGCCATCACCCCCAGATCCCCATGGCCAAACCGCCCTTGACCAATCCATTCGGCCAGGGCAATGGGGATCGAGGCGCCGGAGGTGTTGCCGTAGCGCTCCAGGACGCTGGCCACTTGCTGCGTCTGCAGCTGCAAGCGCTTGGCCACGGCATCGAGGATGCGCTGGTTGGCCTGGTGGATGAAGTAGCCCTGGACTGCCTCGGCTGGAATCCCAGCCTGAAGGAGGGCTTTCTCGATAACCTCTGGCACCGCCTGGACGGCAAACTTATAGACCTCGCGGCCGTTCATGACGATGGGGCAACAGCGGTACTGCCCCACCCGCAGGGATCCCACCAGGGGCTTAGCTTCGGTGGCCATGGCCAAGCTAAGTAGCTCGCTGCCCTTGCCATCGCTGCGCAGCTCAATGCTGAGGATCCCATCGGCTCCCACCTCTCCCACTTCCAGCACCACCGCCCCTGCTCCATCCCCAAACAAAACGCAGGTGGCGCGGTCTGTCCAGTCGACGGCGCGAGAGAGCACATCGGCTGCCACCACCAGCGCCCGCCGGTACAGCCCAGTTTGCAGAAACTGGGCCGCCGTGGCCACCGCAAACACAAACCCCGTACAAGCTGCCGTTAGGTCAAAGGCCACTGCCCGACTTGCCCCCAGGGCTGCCTGCACCCGCGGGGCCGAGCCAAAGCGATCGACAGCGGTGGAAGTGGCTAGCAGAAGTAAGTCGAGCTCCTGCGGCAGGATCCCAGCTTGATCCAGAGCAGCTCTTGCCGCCTGGGCCGCCAGATCCACTACACTCAGCTCCGGGGGCAGGATGCGCCGCTGGCGAATGCCGGTGCGAGGCCAAATCCACTCATCAGAAGTGGCAACAATCTGGCTCAGGTCATCGTTGCTCAGGCAGGGATCCGGAAGGGCAGCCCCTACCCCCACAAGGTGTACGCTGGGGAGGCGGTTGTTGGGCATGGGCCCTACCCTTCCCCTCGCTCCAGGGATCCCAACGGCAAGGGACCGGAGGTGTTCCCAGGGCGCTGCTCGGTGCTGGCTTCAGGTTCGCGAGGGTCAACCATTTCCGCCTGCAGTCGCTGCAAGACTTTCTGCTCTGCCGCCTCTTTGGCTAGACGAATGGCGTGGTACACCATTGGCGCCTTGGAGCTGCCGTGGGTAATGACGCAGATGCCGTTAACCCCCAGCAGCAAGGCGCCCCCATACTCCACGTAGTCCATGCGCCGCTTTACCTGCTGGAGGTTAGGCCGGAGCAGCCAGCAACCCAGCTTGCCGCGCCAGCCCCGGGGCAGCTCTTCCCGCAGCACCTGAGTGATCACCTGGCCGACGCTCTCAGCAAACTTGAGCAGGGCGTTGCCGACAAAGCCGTCGCAGACCACCACGTCAAAGTCCCCGGTCAACACGTCTCGCCCCTCCGCATTGCCGGCAAAGTGGATCCCTGGCAACTGGGCCAGGCGCTGGTGGGTGGCTAGGGCTAGATCGTTGCCCTTGTTGGGTTCCTCGCCGATGTTGAGCAGGCCGACCCGCGGCTTCTCAATCCCCAGGACGCACTGGCAGTAGAGGGATCCCATGCGGGCAAACTGTTCCAAAAAGCGGGGCCGGCAATCCACGTTGGCACCCACATCCAGCAACAGCACCGGCTTTCCCTTGAGGGTAGGCAAAAGGGCAGCGATGGCTGGGCGGTCAATCCCTGCCAAGCGACCCAAGTGGAGATAAGCGGCCGCCATTGCCGCACCCGTGTTGCCGGCAGCCACCACTGCATCCGCCTGCCCAGCGCGCACCTGCTGCATGCAAACATTGATGGAGGCTTTCGGCTTTCTGCGCACCGCCAGAGGCTCTTCGGCCATGCCCACCTCTTCCTCAGCAGGCACGAGGGCAACTTTAGGCGGCAGGGGCCGGGGTAAAAAAGGCTCGAGGGCCTCTAGCCGACCTACCAGTGCAATCTCCACTTGCAGCTGCTGTTGGGCCAGTAGGGCGCCCTTGACAATCTCCGCGGGAGCGTAGTCGCCCCCCATGGCATCAACCGCAATTCGCACGAGTTGACCTCACCCTGCAACCCTTCTAGTCAGCCGACCTTGCGGATCGCCGCTCTCTAGATCCCGTCAGCCGCAAGGGGCTACCGAATTCTACCAAAAAACTGGATCCAAAGCCCTGCCCCCTGGCCACCTGCCCCAGGGCGGCTTTGCCCCCTACAGCGATAGGGCAGTCACCTACAGGCTGCTACCTCGGAGCCTCTTGGTCAGATTTCCTAGGAAGAGCAGCTAGCGCTCTGCCTGGGCGTTCACGCTGGAGACGATGAGGTCCACCACGAAGAGAAACAGGGCTACCAGCGCTATAGCTCGATCCCTCGCCAACGCTAATCGTGTGCCCACCTGCCCAGGGATCCGGTTGCCGTTCGTAAACCTCCATTCTAGGACGTTCTCCCATAGCTGGCTTCAGCAACAAGGCAAGGTGGGGCTTCGGACTCGGAGCTAGGCAGAGCTACCAGCAGAGCCTCCAGCAGCCGCTGCACCCGGCTCAGGCGCAGGCCCGCATCGGCCAAGACGGGGCTGTTGGGGATGAGGGCGTGGCGGAAGCCCAGCTTGCTCGCTTCCTTGAGGCGCTGCTCCAACTGGGCCACCGGGCGCACCTGCCCCCCTAACCCCACCTCCCCAATCAAGACCGTGAAGGGATCCACCTGGCGATCCCGGAAGCTGGCGGCCACCGCCACGGCCACCCCCAAGTCGGCAGCGGGCTCGGCCACCTGGATGCCCCCGGCGGAGGCGACGTAGGCATCGTACTTGGAAAGCGGGATCCCTACCCGTTTTTCCAGCACTGCCAAGATCTGTAGGAAGCGGTTGAGCTCGATGCCCGTAGCAGTGCGGCGGGGGGAGCTGTAGCTGGTGGGGCTGACTAGGGCTTGCACCTCTACCACCAAGGGGCGAGTGCCCTCCCAGGCGACGATAGTAGCTGTTCCCGGCGTAACCTGATCCCGACTGCTTAAAAAAAGCTGCGAGGGATTGTCCACCTCCACCAAGCCAGAGGCAGTCATCTCGAAAACGCCAATTTCCTGGGCTGCCCCAAAGCGATTTTTGACGGCGCGCAACAGGCGGTGGCTCTGGAAGCGATCCCCCTCAAAGTACAAAACTGTATCCACCAGGTGCTCCAGCACCTTGGGCCCGGCCAGGGATCCATCCTTGGTTACATGGCCAACGATGAGCAGGGCCACCCCCAGCTTCTTGGCCACTCGCATCAACAGGCCGGCGCATTCCCGCACCTGGGAAACGGATCCCGGCGCTGAGCTGAGCTGCCCCCAGAAGATGGCCTGAATGCTGTCGATGATCGCCACCTGCGGCTGTAGGGCCTGGATCTCGGCCACAATGGCCTCCAGCTCGGTCTCGGCCAAGAGGTAGAGCTGCTCGCTTTCTACCCCCAGCCGCTCGGCGCGCAGCTTAATCTGCTGGGCTGACTCCTCTCCCGACACATACAGGGTGGGCTTGTGCTTGGCTAGATGCGCGGCAGTCTGCAGCAGGAGGGTGCTCTTGCCAATGCCTGGCTCCCCGCCGATGAGCACCAGGGATCCCGGCACAATGCCACCCCCCAGCACCCGATCAAACTCGCCAAAGCCGGAGGAAAGGCGAGGGTGGCGATCCGAGCACACCTGGGTGATGGGGAGAGCTAACTGGGGGATCCCGTTGGTGCGGCTAGGCGGGGGAACAAGACGCTGCAGTGGCCTAGACTTGGGGGAGGGGGTGACGACTACCTCCGTCAGCGTGTTCCAGGCGCCACAGTTGTCGCAGCGGCCAAAAAACCTAGGATAGCGCTCGCCGCACTGGCTGCACTCCCAGACGGTTTTGGTCTTGGCCATGGCTGGCAACTCCTAGCCTTGGGAAGCGGCGGTGACAGGAAGGGGCACCTCCGGCAAGACCAGGGATCCGCACTGGGCGTGGTGGCGCAGCAGATGGTCGCAGAGAACTATGGCTACCATCGCCTCCACCATCGGCACTGCCCGCGGCAAGACACAGGGATCGTGGCGTCCCCGCGCCGCCAAGACAGTCTCCCGGCCGTCGAGGGTAACGGTGTTTTGGGGCTGGCGAATGGTGGCAGTGGGCTTGAAGGCCACCCGGAGGACGATGTCTTCGCCATTGCTAATGCCCCCTTGGATGCCGCCGGAGCGGTTGCTGCGGGTGCGCCAGCCGCTGGGAGTCATGTAAAACTCGTCGTTGTGCTGCTTGCCGGTCAGGTAGGTGCCGGCAAATCCCGACCCAATCTCAAACCCCTTGCTGGCGGGCAGCGACATCACCGCCTTGGCCAGGTCGGCTTCCAATTTGTCAAACACCGGGCAGCCCAGGCCGCGGGGCACATGGCGGGCCACGCACTCCACCACTCCCCCCAGGGAATCCCCTTCCCGTGCTGCTGCTTCAATTTTCTGGATCATGGCCGCCGCTGCTTGTGGGTCGGGGCAGCGGACAATGTTGGCTTCCACCTGCTCGGCTGTTACTGAGCTGGGATCCACCTGGGCCTCCACGTCTTTGACCCGCTGCACGTAGGCCAGGATCTCCACCCCTGCCGCCAAGCGCAGGATCTTCTTGGCAATGGCTCCGGCAGCCACCCGGCCAATGGTCTCCCGCGCTGAGGCCCGTCCTCCCCCCTGCCAGTTGCGGATGCCGTACTTGGCCTGGTAGGTGGCATCGGCATGGGAAGGGCGAAAGGTGGTGGCCATTTCGCTGTAGTCCTGGGGGCGGGCGTCCTGGTTGCGCACCAGGATGTGGATGGGCGTGCCCAGGGTAAAGCCCTGAAAAACGCCGGAGAGGATCTCGCAGCAATCGGCTTCCTGGCGGGGAGTTGTGATGTGGCTCTGGCCGGGACGGCGCCGATCCAGCTCTGCCTGAATGTCGGCCTCGCTCAGGGGCAGCCGCGGTGGGCAGCCGTCCACCACCACCCCCACCGCCCCACCGTGGGACTCCCCGTAGGTGGTGACAGAAAACAGGACGCCGAAGGTGTTGCCGTTGGCCATGGGATCCCGTTGAAAATCCCCCTGTGCTGATAGCTTTATTCTGCCCTAGGCAACTGCTGGGCGGCGCGGTGCAACTGACGGCAGCTGGCAATTCCCCACAACACCAGGTGAGGATCCCAGCGCAGCTCTGGGTCGAGGGGGCGCAGGTGGAGGTAGAGCAGCTTGCCATCGCCGCCGGTCAGCAGCAGCGGGCCTTGGGGAAAGCGGCAGCGCCAGTCGGCAAGGAACTCCCGCAATCCCGCTAGCAGCGTATGAAGGATGCCGCTGTGGATGGCGGCCACGGTGTCCCTGGCCCAGCGGGGGGGCAAGGGATCTGCCGGATCCCACTGCACTTTGGGCAGTCGGGCGGTGTGGTCGGCTAAGGCTTGCGCCTGCAGCCCCAGGCCAGGCAGGATTGCTCCTCCCACCAGGGATCCCTCAGGGTCAGCTCCCGTCAGGGTCAGGGCAGTGCCGGCGTCGATGACCAAACAGGGCCAGCCGTAGCGGATCCCAGCGGCCCACAGAGCTAGTGCCCGATCCAGCCCCAGGCTTGGGTAGGGATCCCGCAGCGGCACCTGGGAGAGTTCAAGGCAATGCACCCAAGGAGATGCCGGCGGCAAAGGGGCAGAGCCGACAGCAGCTAGCCACAGCTCCGTCTCTTCTGGCCAGGCCAAGGGCTGGTGGGTGGGAAACTGCTCTACTTTGATTAGGGTCTCTCCGGCAAACCAGCCCCAGCGCACGTGGGTGTTGCCCAGCACGGCAGCCAGCCACAAGTCTGCTTGGGCCTTAGAACTCATGCAACGGCTCTGCTTCCATTTGCCCGGCAAGCTGCCATTTTCAGTAGGCGCCTTGAGTTCCTCTAGGCGAGACCCTAGGCTAGGCTGCGCCCCCGCTGCTGCAAGTACTTGAAAACGGCGTTCAAATCTTTGTCGCCCCGCCCAGAGCAATTGACCACTACCCGCTGCTGGGGGCCAAGTTGAGGGGCTAGGGTCTTCAGGTAGGCCAGGGCGTGGGCCGTCTCTAGGGCGGGGATGATTCCCTCCAGGCGCGACAGCAATAGCAGCGCCTCCACCGCCTCGTCGTCGGTAACTGCGTAGTACTCAGCCCGCCCAATCTCCTTTAAGTAGCTGTGCTCCGGCCCCACACCGGGGTAATCCAAGCCAGCGCTGATGGAATGGGCCTCCTGCACCTGGCCCTCTTCATCTTGCAGCAGGTAGCTCATGGCTCCGTGCAAGACCCCAATGCGACCGCGGCTAAGAGTAGCAGCGTGGCGGGAGGTGTGCAAGCCCTCCCCGGCAGCTTCGATGCCGATAAGCCGCACCTGGGGATCCGGAACAAACTCGTTGAACAACCCCAGGGCATTGGAGCCGCCGCCTACACAGGCCAGCAGCACGTCCGGCAGGCCTCCCCATTTCTCTTGGCACTGCTGCCGCGTCTCCTGGCCGATGATATCGTGAAAGGTCCGCACCAGCTTCGGGTAGGGGTGGGGTCCGGCCACCGTGCCAATGACGTAGTGGGTGGTCTCCACGTTGGTTACCCAGTCGCGGATGGCCTCGGAGAGGGCGTCTTTGAGGGTGGCTGTGCCTGATTCGACCCCCCTTACCTCAGCGCCCAGCAGGCGCATCCGCTGCACATTGGGGGCCTGCCGCTCCATGTCCACTGACCCCATGTAGATGACGCATTCCAACCCAAAACGAGCACACACCGTTGCCGTGGCCACCCCATGCTGGCCAGCGCCAGTCTCGGCAATGATCCTTCGCTTGCCCATGCGCACCGCCAGCAGCACTTGGCCAAGGGCGTTGTTGATCTTGTGGGCGCCGGTGTGGTTGAGATCCTCCCGCTTCAGGTAGATCTGGGGGCCGCCGTAGTGCTCGGTAAGCCGCTGGGCAAAGTAAAGGGGGCTGGGCCGCCCGACAAAGTCCCGCAGTAGGCTGTGAAACTCGGCGCGAAAGTCGGGATCCTGCCAATGCCGCTCAAAGGCTTCCTCCAGCTCTGTGAGGGCACTCATCAGGGTTTCCGGCACAAACCGGCCCCCAAACGGCCCAAACCGGCCCTGCGGATCCGGACGCACCCTCGGGTCAAGGGGATCCAAAGCAGCAGGATGGGCAGCAGTAGCTGGGGAAGTCGGGGTCATGGCAGAGGGTTAGCAGGAGTTTGGCAGCCGGCAATAGGAGATAGACTTCCCCAATTCTACAGAACTCTCAGGAAGGAGATGGGCCGACCTCTTTGTAGGGAAAAGATTTCCGGAGTCCTCGGATTTTGGTTTTGGGCGCAGCCTTCCCCAAGAGCAGCCTACACTTAGGGGTATGGAGAGGGCTACCGTTCGCGTTAGCGGGACGGAGTCCTTGTTAAGAAGATCTGCCGCGTGCCTAGCCTGTCTGCTTGCCGGGCTCAGCTTGGTGAGGGAATCTCAGCCCAGTTAGGTTTTCAACCCTACATCAATGCCCGCTTTGGCTACCGCATCGACTACCCGGCAGACTTTATCCCCCAAGGGGAAGCTGACAACAGCGACGGCCAGGTATTTATCGGGAATCGGGAGCTGAGCTGCGCGCTTGGGGCGGCTACAACGTCTTTCAAGCAACGCCTGCCAGCGCCTTGCAAGAAGAGCTGCGCCGCAGCCGATCATCCGACGCCGGGTTACCTACCAAGTTGCCGGTCGGGATTTCTTTGTGATCTCTGGCTACGAACCAGACGGTCAGCGGATTTTTTACCTCAAGAAGCTTGTCCGACCTTCCCTGCAAGCCGGCTTTGAATTCGTGTACCCGGCCAACCGGCGCGAGCGCTACGACCGGGATGTGGAAGCTATAAGCCGTTCCCTGAGCCTTGTGGATCCCTGAGCCCAAACCCAAGTTGCGGCATGATCGTAGGGATCCCTGGCAAAATTCAATGGCCGAGAGACCGCTGGACAATTGGCTGCAGGAACGCATGCGGGCCGTTGGCCTCTCCTCGTGGCGGGCCTTGCAAGCACGGGCAGGGATCAGCCGCCGTGCCCTCGATCAAGTGCGCCAGGGGAAGTGGGGATCCCTGCGTCTGGAGCAACTACAAAAGCTGGCTGCCGCCCTGCAGTGGGATTTGGGATTCCTGCTGCGCCTAAACGGACATGACAAAATGGGATTCACCGAACCACCGGAAGTCCTCTTCTCCCTGCTGCAGCCGCTGCTTACTAGCTACCCCACCGTTCGCGAAATCGCCCGCCGCAAGCCCGATTGGCCGGCCCAAAACGTAACGGCTCTCTTTCGCTCCTTGGATGCCCTGCTGCAGCACTGGGGGTATGAGCCCATCGGCAGCCCTCTTGAATCTGTCCCCTTCGACCCGCAACTGCACCAGCCAGATCAGCCGGATATTCGGCCAGGGGATCCCGTCTACATCCGCTTTGTTGGCTATCGCCGGGGAGACTATATCCTCTGCCCTGCCAAAGTCAGCCGCTCTCTGCCCGGAGGACTGAGCTGATGGCACCTGTCTCCAAAGCGACGCTAGCCATTGACTTTGGGACCAGCAATACGGTGGTGGCAGTTTGGGATCCCGTCCAAGCAGCGCCCCGCCTGCTCAGCTTTCCCGGTCTTTCCCGGCAGGAGCAAGCCCACTCGGCCATTCCCAGCTTGGTCTATGTGAAGGGCAAAAACCAGCTCCTCGTAGGGGAAACCGTGCGCGCCGGTCGTTGGGGAGCGGTGGATCCGCAGCGGCTGTTTCAGGGCTTCAAGCGGGAGTTGGTAGCAGAGTTTGTGCCTCCGCCGCGAGTTCTGGATGGGGAGCGCTACGACGCTGAGAGGGTAGCCCAGGCTTTTTTGCAGGCGGTGATGGAAGCTGTCCAGAAAGAGGGCCTGCAGCCGCAACAGGTGGTGTTTACAGCCCCTGTCGGCTCCTTTGAGCGCTACTTGAACTGGCTGCGGAGGGTGGCCGGCGCCTGTGGCTGGGATCCCATTCAAATCGTGGACGAGGCCACTGCCGCTGCCCTGGGCTATGCGGTCGGCCAGCCGGGATCCGTGGTGCTAGTGGTGGATTTCGGCGGCGGCACCTTGGATCTCAGCCTAGTGCGCACCCTGGCCCCCCAGGCAGGTAACTCCGTTCTCAAGGCGGAGGTGATTGCCAAAGCCGATGCCTACGTAGGCGGGGTGGACATCGACATCTGGATTGCCGAATACCTGCTGGGGCAACTGGGGTTGAGCCGACAGCAGCTTGGGGCCCTGAGCTGGATTACGCTTTTGGAGCAGGCAGAGCAGCTCAAGATTGCCCTTTCCACTCAGCCCGAGGCCGTGAGCAGTTGGTTTGACGACGAGGCCCTGACCGCCTATGAGCTGCGCTTGGATCGGCAGGCGCTGGAGGAGATTTTAGAAGCCCACCAGCTCTTGGATCAAATCCGCCAGTGCCTAGACGATGTCCTCCTCACCGCCCAGGCAAGGGGGTTGGCCAAAAGCCAAATTGAGCAAGTGCTTCTGGTGGGAGGGAGCTCCCAACTGCCGGCAGTCCAAGAGCTGCTCCGCTCCTACTTCGGCAAAAAGAAAGTCCGCTGCGAACGCCCCTTCGATGCCGTGGCCCTGGGCGCCCTGCAGGTGGGCTGCCAGGTGAAGCTGGAGGATCGCCTCCACCACAGCTACGCCATCCGCCTCTGGGATCCCTTGCAAAAAAGCTATATCTACTACCCTTTGTTCGAGCGGGGCAGCCCCTACCCCTGCCGACGCTCCGAGCCCTTGATCTTGCAGGTGGCCAACGACGGCCAGACCGAAGTTCGCCTCGATGTGGGGGAAGTGGCCCAAGTGGCCCAAGCCGAGGTGGTTTACGACGAGCTGGGGCGCATGAGCAGCCGCCAACTTACCCGGCAAACCGATTTCCGATCCCTGACCCTTGGTACTGAGCCAGCTTGCCTGGCCCGCCTGCAGCCCCCTGGGCGAGTCGGGGAAGACCGCCTGCGGGTAGAATTTGCCATTGACGCCTCGCGACGCCTGCTGGCCACCATTATCGACTTGCAGACTCAGCAGCCTTTGGTAGAAGCTCAGCCCGTAGCCACCTTGAGTTAGAGGATTCTACCCGGCCCGGACTTGCCTGGGTTTCCTGGTGAGCCAGCGGTGGGAACGCCAGCGCCGCCAAGGCCGCCAGAAAGCTAGACAGGCGGTAGCCAAGCTAACTCAAAGCTAACTCAAGACGTGCAGCTTGCTCTAGAGCACCTGAATCGGCAATCCCCCCTAGGCTGGAAAGGCGCTGTAGGGATCATCTGCCTAGTGCTGCTTTTTGCGGCGGTAGGGCAACAAAGGAAGCTATCGCAACCAGAACGGGAAAAGACCGCTAGGGTGGCCACTGACCTCATCCCCAGGAATTGAAACGGCTGACAGATAAACCAGCTTTTCGTCGTAGAAAAACGCAGAGCCTTGGTCGCCTCGCCGGGACTTTGCTCGGTACTCCTGGCCTTCGCCCACTGTGGTTACGGCTTCCCAGGGCCATTGAGTTATGTCGGTCCAGTACTGGAGAACATCCTCAGAGGTAGCCTTGGCTGGTGAATCCGTTTTGCGGAGAGCCTCTATGGCTAGCCCAGCCACTAGGCGAGGCCACAGCCGGCTGCAGGTTTGCGCCGTTCCAAAAAGATCCAGCGAGCGCACACGGCCATCCAGAGCAATGGCCAGGCCAGTTGCTCCCTCAACGTAGTTGATGTCTTTGCGAAACTCTTCAATCTCCTCCTCGTAAGCCTCATAGGCGTCGCTGAGAGCACTGGTCGGGGAGCTGACATTAAGCTCGCAGTGAAAAAATGCAACAGTGTCCCACACCTTTCCTTAGTCTGATCGATGGCCAATCTTCTTCTTCAGGGACTCGTAGACACCCCTTTTTAGCTTGTATCGCAATAGGTTAGGTACAAGGCGCTCGCCCTCCCTCATCTCGCGAGACTGGAAGTGCCACCTCCCAGCTTCCACGCAGGAAACGGGTATTGTGACCTTACTCTTTGGCTTAATCAAGACGGTGGTATTCAAGACACGGTTTTGTTTAGCCCCTATTAGCTCCTGCCCCTCCACCAGCAGCAACAGGGACTCGCTGTGGTTTTCCGCAACCAGGTGAGGCAATGCTCCAGCCTCGCTCACCTTAGTAATGGTCGCTTCTTTGGTTTGCAGTTCTGGAAGACGATGGGCAACTTCCTGCTCTTCCTGAGAAAAGAGAGGGAAAACCTGGAAACTGCCCTCTTGAAGAGGATCACCACTCTACGCAAGGTTGGAAAGTTAAGGCTGGCCACTGATTCCTCCTTACTTGCTGAAGTCTGCCCCTTCCCGATCAGCACTCTAAAGCTCTCTGGAAATTCCCCCTTCCCAAAAACAAGAAGACTTAACCTTTGCCGGCAGAACATGGCAGCAAGATCCACCTTCCTGCCAAAAAGGGAGGGATCCCTGGATAAGGGATCCCTCTTCCAAGACCCACCGAGACTAGAGTTAGTCGCGCTCAACGTACAGAAAGAGCACAGCCATGGCCACTGCCGGCAGCAGCCAACCAACAATGGGGATGAAAATCCAAGGAAGATAAGCGGCAGCGTAAGAACCGGTCATAGTCTTGCTCCCCTCCAGTACCTTGACAAGCTTGACAACTAATTCACCAATCCTCGGAAGATGGCATCGATCCCGGCAAAGTTCTCCAAAAGGAAGTAGGCAGCAAAGGCACCACCCATACCTCCCAGGAAGAACCCCGCTGTCAGATCCCCCCAGCCACGGGCCGTGGACAAAGGATTAGCCCCTGGCGTTTCTGGCTTGTTTCCAAAGGTAACGCTGCCATAGGCCGACATACAGGCGGTTCCCAGCAGCACAATGGCCATTGCCGTAACCAGTCCGCCCAAATTGGCTGCTCCAGGATAATCGCGCAGCGGGCCTAGAAGAATCTCCGGCCCCACCAGGAAGTAGCCGTGGGCTAAGCCAATCTCCAGCCCCCGCAGCAGAGGAGAGAGGCCGCGGCGGTTAATGGCAAGATTGTTGATAAACAGACGGGTGACAGGAGAATCGCTAATGGGCGTTGAAAGATGCCCCTCGCAGGGATCGTCATTGAAGGTGCGAACGTAATCCATGTCCGAAGATCCTGCCTGGAATTTTGGAATTCATTCTACGGGGCCTCAGCTCTCCTCCTAGCAGCCGCCGTCCGGATCGTTAAAAAAGTTCATGCTCACTTAACAGAGATATAGACCCTTGTCAAGGGATCCGTTTTTGCCTGCGCCTCCCCAGTCCTTGGCTTTTTCCTAGGCAAATAGCTTTTCCCAGCACCACTGCCCCCCAGGTGTTTCTAAGATCCTGTAAAAAAACCTAGCTGAAGTGCAGCTAGGTCAAAAGAATACGGCTCCTACCGCGAGATCCTCCCCTCCATAAATCAAGCCAAGGGGCACTCCAAAATAGAGGTACGCAAAGGTTGACCTTTGCGCTCTGGTCTAACGACGCCGTGCCACCCCACTGGATAAGACAGGACGGCGAGCTGCGCCGCACGGCCACTCTTCCCCTTCACGCGAGGTAGAACGAAACAGAGCGAGGATTACTGCTCCTCGCCCTCCCCTACTTCTCTAAACTACACCGGCGATCCAAGACCGGTATAGGAGCCGTAGAAGAAGAGTCCAACCACCGTAATCACCCCCAGCCCAACAACCACAGCCACTATCCATAGGGGGATCCTTGCTTGACTGGTCATAGCAACTGGCCTCCAAAAGAACTGAAAGGAGATTACACCCCTAACTTCCAGCAAAAATGAGTTTGCACTGCTCCCTGCAGTCCTTCCTCAACTGTTAGAAGTAGGGATGACCCTCGCCTCAGTTGAGAAAGTAGCTAGAAAACAACAGGCCAAGCACAAACACCAACAACAAGCCCAGGTATAGGGAGGTGCGGTTTAGCTCTACCGGCTGGGTATTAGGGTTCTTTTCAGGTTGATCAGCCATAGGGGTTCACCGTTGAATAAACTGCATTGCCGCAATGGCTCCCAGAAAGAAAACAGTTGGGATGGCCAAAGTATGCACTGCCAGCCAGCGGACAGTAAAAACAGGGTAAAAAACAGGCTCGTCAGCATTGGGTTGAGTAACTGGTTTAGTTGCCATCGCTCAGACCTTGCCTCTTTTACAAACTGTAACAGTTGCGAAGTTGCTGCCCTCACCCCGTTCTAGCGCGTCAACCTCTCCAGCTGCTCAAGAGCGTTGAAGCGGTCGCTTACAATGGGCAACTCCTGACGCTCTGCGGTGAAATACTCATTGGGGCGCGGCGTGCCAAAAATATCATAGGCTAGGCCCGTGCTCACAAAAAGCCAGCCTGCCAAAAACAAGGCGGGAATGGTCAGGGCGTGAATGACCCAGTAGCGGACACTGGTAATAATGTCAACAAAAGGTCGTTCTCCGGTGTTGCCAGCCATGAAACTCCTCCCTGCGGTAGGGGCAAAAGCGCTTTTTGAACTTTTTGAGGCTATATCTCAATCATAAGGACTTCGAGGCACAACTACAAGTTAAAGCCGGATCCCGTCCTAACCTGCAGGTGGGAGAAGGTGAAGTAACAGAGCGTGCCACCCTGGATTCCCCGCCCATGGATCCCTGTCTGATTCCTGTCAAGCTTCCCCACGGCTCCTACGACATCGTCATCCAATCTCCAGAAGGCCCTAGGGGCCACAACCTCATCCACTTGGGATCGCAGATGCGAGCCAGAGGACTTGCCGGCAAGGCGCTGGTGGTGAGCCATCCGGGCATTGCCAAGCACTTTGCCGAAAAGTTAATGCAGGGCCTGCAACAAGCAGGATTTGCTGCCCATCTTTTTCTTTTGCCTGCTGGCGAGCGCTACAAAACCCTGCGCTCGGTGGCCAGGATCTACGACGCCGCCTTGAGCTTTGGCCTGGAGCGCTATTCCACTCTCATTGCCCTGGGAGGCGGGGTCATCGGGGATATGGTTGGGTTTGCCGCCGCCACTTGGCTGCGCGGGATCCCTTGGGTGCAGGTGCCCACTTCGCTTTTGGCCATGGTGGATGCGGCCATTGGCGGCAAGACCGGCGTCAACCATCCTGGCGGGAAAAATCTCATTGGGGCCTTCTACCAGCCGCGCCTGGTGTGGATGGATCCAACGGTGTTGCAGACCCTGCCCCGGCGGGAGTTTACCTCTGCCCTGGCCGAAGTGATCAAATACGGTGTCATCCAGGCCGCCGACCTGTTTGAGTTTTTGGAAGAGCAGCCCAGGCTAGGCCGCTACACCGATTTTGCCCCCTCAGACTTGCACTATCTGCTGCGGCGCTGTGCCGAGTGCAAAGCCTGGGTGGTGCAGCAGGACGAACGCGAAGGGGGCTTGCGGGCCATCCTCAACTACGGCCATACCCTTGGCCATGCCCTAGAAACCGTTACCGGCTACCGCCGCTATCTGCACGGAGAAGCTGTCGCCATCGGCATGGTAGCTGCCGGGGAGATTGCCCGTCGCTTAGGCTGGTGGAGTGCCACCGAAGCCGAACGGCAGCGGCACCTGATCGAGAGGGCAAGGCTGCCCAGCCACTGGCCTGCCGGGATCCCTTGGGAGGCTGTCTTGCAGGTCATGCAGGCCGACAAAAAAGTTAAACAAGGACGGATCCGCTTTGTCTTGCCGCGCCGGATTGGCCAAGCGGAGCTGACCGATCAAGTTGAGCTAGCCGATGTGCAGGCTGCTCTGGCTTCGATGACGGAAACCTCTTGAACCGCTCTGAAAGACTTATACAACGCTGGACAAAAGCGGACTTTTGCTCCAGGTTGACGCTTTCTTCCTGCTTCCACG
>NZ_JANSIT010000005.1:0-175243 GCF_047462215.1 Synechococcus sp. O70.1
GAACAAATCCTGGCCCTGGCAGTCTGGCTGCCTGTTCAGGCGTCAGGTTGAGGGGAGGTTGCAGCCGCAAAACGGTGTTGACAAAGGTGTTGATGCGGTTGGCGTCGCGGCTCTGCAAGGTGGCAACGGCAAACAAAATAGCCGCATCCCGCACGGTGCCTGGCGTGCCGTCTCCATCAAAGTCAGAAATGGCCACAGGGTTGGGGTTGGCGGTGGTCACCTCAGCTAGGGTGAGGGGGGGCTGTAGCCTCAAGACGTTGTTGACAAAGCTGACAATCTGGCTGGGCTGGGTGATCCCGCTGGCTATGGCAAAGGCAATGGCGGCATCGCGGATGGTTACCGATTGCGGGTTGCCGTCGTAGTAGGCAGCAACGCCTCCTTCTGGGGCGGGCGATGAAGTCTCTGGGCGACTGAGGAGGCTGGGCCCGCTAGCTAGCCCACAAGCAGCCAGAATTCCAAGGAGAAAAGTTGCCATT
Organism: Synechococcus sp. O70.1; assembly: GCF_047462215.1. NCBI lineage: Bacteria > Bacillati > Cyanobacteriota > Cyanophyceae > Synechococcales > Synechococcaceae > Synechococcus > Synechococcus sp. O70.1. Next base: position 477 of record NZ_JANSIT010000005.1, read on the forward strand.
AACCAAAACAGCCGCTTGCGGGGGCTCATCGAAGGATCCCTCTTCCGCCTTCCTGGCTAGTTACGAAACACCCCACCACTATACCATCCTCAGGCTTTTCTGGATTTGCCTCAGTCTTTTGCTTGCTGTGCAGTACGATAGGGTACGTGCTAAGAGTGTTGGGATACCTAAAAGCAGGGAGATCACCATGGCAAAGACCGCTGTGTCTAACCCCGTCCAGGCGCAGTTTGACGAGTTTCCCTACCCAAATGTGCCAATTGAGCAGACGGTTACCGACAACTTTGCTTTGTTTGCCAACAGCATCACGACGGCCAGGTACCTAAGGGATCGCAAGGTGGTATCCCCGGAAGGCAAGGTGATCCTCAATGCCGGCTGCGGCTCCGGTTGGGAAACCTTAGTTGTGGCAACAGCCAACCCCGGCGCCCGCTATGTGGGAGTAGATATTTCCCCAGAGTCTATCAAGATAGCGGAGCAGCGTTTCAAGTTCCACAAGATCGAGAACGCCCGCTTTTACGTTATGGACATTACCGACATGAGCGCGCTGGGGGAGGAGTTTGATTTTATTGCCTGCAACGACGTTCTCTACCTCCTGGACGACCCAGTTGCCGGTTTGAAAGGCATGCGGCAGGTGCTCAAGCCCGATGGGATCATCCGCACCAATGTTCACAGCCTTTACCAGCGTCAGTTTATCTTCAACATGCAGGAGGCCATGGAGCTGCTGGGGGTGATGGATGAGCCGGCAGCCAAAGCGGTGCCCCTGCTGCGGGAGGTGATGGAAGCGCTCACCGACGCCAGCTTTGTCAAAAGCCACTGGCAAGGAGAGGCCATCAAAACCACAGCGGGTATCCTGGCCAATTTCCTGCTGCGCAGCGACAAGGGCTTTACGGTGCCCCAAGTGTTTGAGATGTTGAGGCAGGCCGGTCTTGAGTTTATCAGCATGGTGAATTGGCAGCAGTGGAAGCTGGAGAGGGTCTTGACTAAGCCAGTGCCCTACTCGATGCGGCAACTCAATAAGTTAAGCGAGGAGCAAAAACTTCACTTCATCGAGCTGATTTTCCCCAACATGACCCGCTTGATTGATTTTTGGTGCGGGCATCCCGGCATTCCCAAGCCCGAGCCGTTTACAAGCGACGAATGGTGGAACGGCACCGTACAAGCCCACCCCCTTTTGGTGAGGTTGGATGCCAAGCAGGCTTTTCTCAACGCCATTCGCGACAACGGCCCTGTCAACATCAACGGCTGGCCGGGAGCTGAGGGGAACATTACCATCGATCCTTTCTCGGTGCGCTGGCTGGTGGATGTCTTCGGCCCTTTGCCGGTGCCGGTGCAATCGCTGGTTCACAAAACCATGGAGATCATGGACTGGACCCAGGAAGAAGCGTTTAGTCAAGTGTTGGCCAACCTGAAGTTTTTGGAAGAACGCCTGGTCATCCTCCTGAATTCTCCGCTGCGTTGACCTACTCCCCTACGGCTATAGCTTGCTTCTGCTAGGCAGTCGCTGGGGAATCTTTGTTCAACGCAAAAAAGGGCAGGCATACCACCTGCCTTTAGCGGATAACCTTAGGGCAGCCTTAGCTCCCCGCCTTAGGAGACAACACTCACCTTGACCACTTGGGCTTTTTCAGAGTCCGCCTTCGGCAAGGTGAGGGTGAGGATCCCATCTTTGTATTCGGCTTTCACCTGGTCTTGCTTGATCCGGCTGGGCAGCGGGATCACCCGTTGGAAGCGCCCGTAGCGGAACTCGCTGCGGGTTACGCCTCTGTCCTCGGAGCGTTTCTCAAAGCGCCGCTCGCCGCTGATGGAGACTGCCTCCGCTGTCGCTTGGATATCCAGATCTTGGGGGTTCAGGCCGGGCAGCTCCAGCCTCAGGGTAATGGTCTCCGGATCCTCGTGCATTTCCACTGCCGGCACGAAGGCAACCGCCTCGGTCTCCGTAGGACGAGCCATCAGCCGGTCAAACATCCGGTTCATTTCCCGTTGAATTTCGTCAATTTCCCGAAAGGGATCCCAGCGAACAAGGGCCATATCCACCCACCTCCTGTTGATTTTCTTTAAGCTTTGCCTCGGAGGCTTTAGCATAGCCTCCGTACATCAGCCTAAGCCGTCTGGCCCAATCAAGGTGTAGAGTTTTCTAGAAATCTGTTGGGGCATTTCCCCTACGAAAAGCAAGCAAAAGCCCTTAGGGCTCTGAACGCCGATAGGGGCGGTGGGAGCTTGTTTGCAACCACAGGCTCAGGCCAGTAGCTACCATAACCAACAGACCCAGTCCGTTTAAGAACGGGTAAACCCCCTGCAGATCGAGGGGGCCCCACTGCCCTTTGTGGATTTGGATGAGCCAGGAGTAGTCGAAGTTTCCGGTGAGGCGGGCCATTTGATAGAGGGATCCCGTTACCACCGTCACCAGCAAGGGTAGACAACGGCAGGCCCTAAAGCTCACAATAGCCTAAGGAAGTTACCCAACGCTACTGGCCCCATGTTGCTGGGCTTTAAAACCCAATTAGTTCTCAACAACAAACAGCGGACACTGGCAGCCCAGCATGCCGGTATAGCCCGCCACGCCTACAACTGGGGCTTGGCTATCTGCAAGCAGGCCATTGAAGCCAAGCAGAAACTGCCCACGGCCATTGATTTGCATAAGCGCTTGGTAGCCGAGGTCAAGAAAGCCAACCCTTGGTACTACCAAGTCTCCAAGTGCGCCCCACAACAAGCCCTCCGCAACTTGGAGCAAGCCCTTAAGCGCTGGCGGAGTGGGCAGGGTAGTTTTCCCCGCTTCAAGCGCAAGGGAGTACGGGACAGCTTCTACCTCGAGGGTAACATCCGCGTTTCCGGCAACCGCATTAAGGTACCTATCTTCGGCTGGTTGCGCTGTGCAGAGCTGCTCCCCACTGCCACACCTAAGAACGTCGTGATTAGCCAGCGGGCTGGGCGGTGGTACATCTCCTTCAAGTATGAGGCCCCACTTCTGCAGGTGGAGCAAACTGGGGATGTGGTGGGAGTGGACTTGGGTGTGAACCGTCTGGCCACCTGCTCCAGCGGGGAAATGTTCGACAACCCCAAGCCTTACCGCAAAGCCCAGAAGCGCTTGGTGAGGCTGCAACGGCGGGTGAGCCGTAAACAGAAGGGCTCTGCCAACCGCAAGAAGGCGGTAATGCAGCTTGCTAGGGCCCACAAGCGGGTAGCGGATATCCGCCTGGACAACTTGCACAAGTTGACCAGCTATCTCGCCAAGAAGTACCGGGTGGTGGTGATTGAGGACTTGCAGGTGCAGAACCTGCTTAAAAACCGCAGCTTAGCAAGCAGTATTGCCGAGTGTGGGCTTTATGAGTTCAGGCGACAGCTAGAGTACAAGGCCCAGCTCTATGGCTGTCAGTTGGTTGCAGCGGATAGGTTTTACCCGTCCAGCCAACTGTGCTCTCGATGTGGTCACCAACAGAAGATGCCACTTTGCCAGCGGGTGTTTCGGTGTGAAAGGTGCGGCCTCGAGCTAGACCGCGACCTGAACTCCGCCCTCAACCTGGTCAGGTGGTATCTGGCTACCTGCAGCTCGCGGGGAAGTGACGCCTGTGGAGATCCCTATGGCGGGGTGGTAGGCGCAAAGCCTACTACTAGCTATGGGTCGTTGAAGCAGGAAGAAAGCGTCAACGCCGAGTAAAGGTCTGCTTTGCTCGGGGTTGTATAACTCTTTCAGAGCGGCCATTGGGCTTGCTCCCAGGTAAGCGCCACCATCCTGCCATGGTAGCAGGCTCAATGCCTTTGCCCCTCTGCTCAAGACTGGATCCCCACCGCCTCTTCCAGCTTGGGCATTTGCTCTCTGGGGATGACCCGTCCCTCGTCCTCAAAGCCAGGGATCTCGTGGAAGTTGAGGTAGCGGTACACTTCGCCGGCAAAGGGCTGGATCTTGGTGGCAACGATCTGCCGGTATTCCTCCACCGTTGGGATCCGCCCCAAGAGGGCGCAGACAGCAGCCAGCTCGGCGGATCCCAGGTAGACCCGTGCGCCTTTGCCCATGCGGTTGTCAAAGTTGCGGGTGGAGGTGGACATGACGGTGGCTCCATCGGCCACGCGAGCCTGGTTGCCCATGCACAGGCTGCAGCCAGGCATCTCTGTTCTCGCTCCAGCAGCGGCAAAGATGCTGTACACCCCTTCAGCGCGCAGTTGCGCCTCGTCCATGCGCGTGGGGGGACAGATCCACAGTTGGCGCACCTTAACCCGCCCCTGGCCTTCCAAGATCTTGGCAGCGGCGCGGTAGTGGCCAATGTTGGTCATGCAGGAGCCAATGAACACCTCGTCAATGTGGATGGGCGTATCGGGGTTGCCGGCCGCGTGCTGGGCGTGGACTTCGCTCAGGGTCATTACTTTATCGGGATCGTTGGGGGCGCAGACAATTGGCTCGGTGATGGTGTTGAGATCAATCTCGATGACGGCGGCGTATTCGGCGTCGGGATCCGCTTCCAGCAGGGTGGGATTGGCCAGCCAGGCTTCCATCTTGGCAATGCGCCGCAGCAGGGTGCGGGCGTCCTGATAGCCGCGGGCAATCATGTTTTTCAGCAGCACCACGTTGGAGCGCAGGTACTCGGCAACGCTCTCAACGCTTAGCTTAATGGTGCAGGCAGCGCAGTTGCGTTCTGCCGAGGCGTCGGTAAACTCGAAGGCTTGCTCCACCTTCAGATTGGGCAGGCCCTCGATTTCCATAATTCGCCCAGCAAAGACGTTTTTCTTGCCCTGCTTCTCGACGGTAAGCAGCCCCCGCTGGATGGCCACGTAGGGAATGGCGTGAACAAGGTCCCGCAGAGTAATCCCAGGCTGCAATTCCCCCTTAAAGCGCACCAGCACCGACTCCGGCATGTTGAGGGGCATCACCCCCATGGCCGCGGCAAAGGCCACCAGACCCGATCCAGCCGGGAAGGAGATGCCCAGAGGAAAGCGGGTGTGGGAGTCGCCCCCCGTGCCGACGGTATCGGGCAGGAGCATGCGGTTGAGCCAGGAGTGGATGATGCCATCGCCCGGCCGCAGGACAACCCCTCCCCGCGAGGCAAAGAAGTCGGGCAGCTCTTTGTGGATTTGGATGTCCACCGGCTTGGGATAGGCGGCGGTGTGGCAGAAGCTCTGCAGCACCAGGTCGGCGCTAAAGCCCAGACAGGCCAGCTCCTTGAGCTCGTCGCGGGTCATGGGGCCAGTGGTGTCCTGGGATCCCACGGTGGTCATCAGTGGCTCGCAACTCGTGCCAGGGCGCACCCCTGGTAGCCCACAGGCTTTGCCCACGATTTTCTGGGCCAGGGTATAGCCTTTGCCCGTGTCGGGGGGCGGGGTGGGGCGGATAAAGAGAGGAGAAGGATCCAGCCCCAGGGCCTGGCGGGTTTTGTCGGTGAGGGCCCGGCCAATCAAAAGGGGGATGCGGCCCCCGGCCCGCACCTCGTCCGGCAAGGTTACAGGCTGCAGGGAAAAGCTGGCGAGAATTTCGCCCGTCTGGGAGCGGATCACGCCCTCGTAGGGATAGATCGTGACCACCATGCCCGTCTCCAATGGGGAGACATCGCACTGGATGGGCAGAGCGCCCGCATCCTCGGCGGTGTTGAAGAAAATCGGTGCAATCGTGCCCCCCAGGATAACGCCCCCGGCCCGCTTGTTGGGCACATAGGGAATGTCGTGGCCAATGTGCCAAAGGAGGGAATTGAGGGCGGACTTGCGGGAGGATCCCGTGCCCACCACATCCCCCACAAAGGCCACCGGATGGCCGCGGCGCTTGAGCTCAGCAATGGCAGCTATGGCCCCCGGTGCCCGCGACTCCAACATGCTCTGGGCGTGAAGGGGGATGTCTGGGCGGGTGGTGGCGTGGGCGGCAGGGGAGAGGTCGTCGGTGTTGATTTCGCCGGCAACCTTGAACACCGTGACGGTGATGGCCTCAGCTAGAGGCGGCTTGGCAGTAAACCACTCCCCAGCGGCCCAGGATTCCAGCACCTGCCGCGCATAGACGTTGCCGGCCTGGCTCAGCTCCAGTACGTCGTGAAAGGCATCGAAGACCAGCAGCGTGTGGCTGAGGGCGCGGGCCGCCGCCGCCGCGATCTCCTGCCGCCTATCCTGCAGCAGCTCCAGCAGTACCTGGACGTTGTAGCCCCCCAACATCGTGCCCAGGAGCTCCACTGCCCGCAAGGGAGGAATGAGGGGGGAGCGCACCTCCTCCTTGGCCACAGCGGCCAAAAAGCCGGCCTTCACATAGGCTGCCTCGTCCACCCCCGGCGGGACGCGCTCCGTGAGGAGGTGCAACAGAAAAGCCTCCTCTCCAGGCGGGGGATCCTTAAGCAGCTCGCACACCTGGCTGGTCTGGGCCGCATTCAAGGGCAGTGGCGGGATCCCTTGCGCCGCACGGGCGGCAGCGTGTTGGCGGTACTCAGCCAGCATGAGGATTCCTTGGGTCACTGACGCAGGTATTCATTCTACCGCCAGAAAGAACCCAGCCCTCCTCAAGAGAGCTCCGCCAACAGCTCCTTTTGGTATAGGCCAATACAAGCTTGGATTAACTCGTCCAGCTCCCCTTCCAAAATTGGCTCGAGCGGGAAATTTTGGTTGAGGCGGTGGTCGGTAACCCGATTGTCCTTGTAGTTGTAGGTGCGAATTTTTTCTGAACGGGCTCCTGTTCCTACCTGCATGCGGCGGGCGGAGCTAATGGAGGCCTGCTGCTCGCGCAGCTTCATCTCGTAGAGCTTGGCCCGCAAAATCTGCATGGCCCGCTGCCGGTTTTGCAGCTGGGAGCGCTCCTCGGTGCAGAAGACGCGGATCCCAGTGGGCTTGTGGACAAGATCCACCGCTGTTTCTACCTTGTTCACGTTTTGTCCCCCTGCCCCGCCGGAACGCGCTGTTCTAATCTCGATATCTTTGGGATCGATGACCACCTCCACCTCGTCCGCTTCTGGCATTACCGCTACCGTGGCCGTCGAAGTGTGGATGCGCCCCTGGGCTTCCGTGATGGGTACCCGCTGGACCCGGTGCACACCGGCCTCGAACTTGAGCTTGCTATAGACTTGATCGCCACGGATTTCCAGGATGGCCTCTTTATAGCCGCCCATGTCGCCCTCGGAGAGGCTGACCAAGCGCACTGACCAGCCCATCTTCTCGGCATAGCGGGTGTACATGCGGGCTAGATCAGCTGCCCACAGGGCTGCTTCCTCTCCCCCAGTGCCGGCGCGGATCTCCAACATGATGTTCTTTTCGTCGTTGGGATCCCGGGGCAGCAGCAGCAGGGTAAGCTTTTCCTCCAGTTGCTCCTGACGGGCGCGCAGCTGCTCCAGCTCTGCCCTTACCATTGCCTCCAGCTCCGGGTCAGAGGCCGCCTCGCGCAAAAGCTCCTCCGTCTGCTTGAGGTCGCGAGTTAGCTTTTGCCAGTCATGGAAGGCCTGCACCGTTGCTTCCAGGGAGGAGCGGGCCTTGGCGATTCGCTGCAGCTCCGCAGGGTCTGTCGCCACCTCGGGATCCGCCAGGCGCACCGTCAGCTCCTGGAAGGTAGCTTCGACGTTTTTGAGCTGCTCGATGAGTTGAGCAGAAGCCATAGGTCTAAGTCAGCAAGAAACCCAAGCCGTCCTGAGCAAGGCAAGGGAAAGCTCTACTGGGCTTTCTTGCCACTGCTCATGCCGTACTTGCGCATGAACTTCTCCACTCGCCCTTCGGTGTCGATGATCTTTTGGGTGCCGGTGAAGAAGGGGTGGTTGCCAGACCAGACTTCAACCCTGAGCTCTGGCTTGGTGGATCCCACCGTCATGACCACCTCGCCGTTGCAGATGACTTTGGCCTCGGGGTACCACTGGGGGTGAATGCCTTTCTTGGGCATGAGAGCCTCCTCCCTGGGTGGATATAAGCCTGTAACAAATGTCTATCAACCCAATACCTACCGCCGCAATGCCGGCCCTTACCGCTTCGAGTACTGAGGAGCTTTGCGGGCTTTGCGCAAGCCGTACTTCTTGCGCTCCACAGCGCGGGGATCGCGGGTGAGGTAGCCCTCGGCCTTGAGGGGGCCGCGGTTGGAGGGATCCAGCTGGCAGAGGGCGCGGGCTACCCCCAGCTTGATGGCATCGGCCTGGCCGTGGAGGCCGCCCCCATGGGCTCGCGCCAAGATGTCGTAGGAGTCCTCTAGGCCAAGGAGCTCCAGCGGCGCCTTGACGCTGGCCAGGAACGCCGCCTGGTACTGCAGGTACTCCTCGCCAGGCCGGTCGTTGATGATGATCTTGCCCGTGCCAGGAACCAGGCGCACGCGAGCAATGGCAGTTTTGCGGCGCCCAGTTCCCCAGTAGACGGCTCGCGGGTTGCTGGCTGTCTGAGTCATGCTTGGGCTCCTGGGATCGTGTGGATGGGATAGACCTGTGGCTGCTGGGCCTGGTGGGGGTGGTGGGGGCCGGCGTACACTTTCAGCTTGGTAAATTGCCGCCGCCCTAGGCGGGTGTGGGGCAACATCCCCTTCACCGCTTTCTCGATCACCCGCTCTGGCAGGCGGGCTTGCAGTTGGGCAAAGGTCTCCACCTTCATCCCGCCAGGACGGCCCGAGTGGCGGCGGTAGAGCTTTTGGGTGCGCTTTTTGCCGGTAACCACCACTTTCTCAGCGTTGATGACGATCACGTAGTCCCCCGTATCCAGGTGGGGGGTGAAGTTGGGCTTGTGCTTGCCGCGCAAGAGGTTGGCCACCACTACCGCTAGGCGGCCAAGGCGCTGGCCAGCCGCATCGATCACGTACCAGCGCGGGGCCAAGGTGGAAGGGGTAGGAAGGGGAGTCTTGTTCATGGCAGCTAGGAGAGAGAAGGGACAAGAGAAAGAACACCTGCCGGCCAAGAAAGGGATCCCCAGAAGGGCAAGGAGGGAGGAAAGCGTTGGCCAAAGGGATCCCTAGCATAGCCCACATCCAACAGGCACAGGCCCTGTGGAGGGGCGCTGTAGCGGGTGCGCATCTGGCTCCAGTCGTTGTGTTGCCAGAGGTGGACAAATTGCTGGGGGCTGAGCTCGCCCCGGCCCACCACCTCGAGAGACCCCACCAGCAGCCGCATCATCCGGTAGAGGAAGCCGCTGGCCTGCACTTCGATGCTGATGAGATCCCCTACTCGTTGGCAGAGCACCTCCTCCACCCGCACCCACGAGTGCGGTCGATCGGATCCCCGCCGGCGGAAGGCTTCCAGGTTGTGCTCCCCCAAAAGGGAGCGTAGCGCCTCGGCCATTGGCTCCACCTGCAAAGGCCAGCGCACTTGCCAGCTAAAGGGCCGCCAGAACACATCTGGGCGCTCGCGATTGAGAATGAGGTAGCGGTAGCGGCGCCACCTGGCGGAAAAGCGGGCATGCCAGTCCTCGGACACAGGCGCTGAAGCCAGTACCACTATATCTTCCGGTAGGCAGTCGTTGAGCACCCGTGCCCACTCCGTGGGCGGAATGCCGCAGGTGGTGTCGAAGTGAGCTACTTGGCCAGCCGCATGTACCCCGGCGTCGGTGCGCCCTGCTCCGTAGAGGGTAACGGGGTGCCCGGCCCGCGAGGCAATGGCCTCCTCTAGTACCCCTTGTACGGTGCGGTGGCCCGCTTGCCGTTGCCAGCCGCGAAAGTCCCTGCCCAGGTACTGAATCTTTAGGGCAATGCGACGGCTTTGCATGAAGCCTACACCAACTCGATGACGGCCATTTCTGCCCCATCGCCCCGCCGGCGCACGGTGCGCAAGATGCGGGTGTAGCCTCCCGCTCGATCTCGATAGCGCTCGGGCGCCTGCTCAAACAAGGAGCGCACCAGATCCTTGTCGTAGATGTAGGCCAGGGCCTGCCGCCGCGCTGCCAGGGAGCCGTCCTTGGCTAGGGTAATCATCTTCTCGGCTGTGGCCCGAACAGCTTTGGCGCGGGCTTTGGTGGTAACAATTCGCCCTTCCCGTAGCAAGGCCGTGGTCAGGGCCCGCAGCAGAGCCTTGCGTTGGTCAGCAGGCTTGTTGAGATGAGGAGTACGACGGCGGTGGCGCATGGTAGCCTCTGCTTTTTGTCCTCGAGTTTCAGGCAGCTTGGGGTTTCGAGCCCCACCCTGGGCAGGCTAGGTCCTGCTCCTTTCGCGGGGCAGCGTCAGGCCAAAGCGGTTTTTCAAAGCTTGCACCACCTCTTCGGCGGATTTCTGGCCAAAGTTTTTGATCTCCAGCAAATCTTCCTCGGTATGGAGCAGCAGATCCGCCAGAGTGTGGATCTGGGCCCGCTTGAGGCAGTTGTAGGCCCGCACCGAAAGCTGCAGCTCCTCGATGGGGATTTGGTTTTTCTGGGTGTCCTCCGCTGGCTGGGGGGCTGCTGGGGTGTCAAAGCTAACCTCCTGCAGCGGCGAGAACAGACCTACCAAAATGCGAGCTGCTTGGCTAAGCGCTTCCTGGGGAGTAAGGCTGCCATTGGTCCAGATCTCCAGAACTAGGCGATCTTTTTCCAAAGACTGCCCCACCCGGGCTGGCTCGACGGTGTAGTTGACCTTGCGCACCGGCATGAAGACGGAGTCAATTTGGAGAAAGTCAATGGCCATGGATTTGCTGTCGGCGTAATCGACGGCGCGATAGCCCCGTCCACGGCCAATCATGAACTCCATCTCCAGGATGGCTCCCTCCGCCAGCGTGGCAATGTGGTGACGGGGGTTGATCACCTCTACGCCGCTGGGCAGCTGCAGCTTTTCAGCGGTCACTTCCCCCGGCCCCTGCGCTACTAGGCGGCCCACCTGCGGCTCAGGAGAGCTGGAGCGCAGAACCAGCTCCTTCATGTTGAGCAGGATCTCCATCACGTCTTCCCGCACCCCGGGCACGGTGGAAAACTCGTGGCTTACCCCGGCAATGCGTACAGCCGTCACTGCCGTGCCTTCGAGGTTGGAAAGCAGCACCCGGCGCAAGGCGTTGCCTACCGTGATCCCCTGACCGCGCTCCAGCGGCCCTAGGGCAAATTTGCCGTAGTAAACACCATTGGCTTCCTGATGGGATTCGAGGCACTCAGTTTGATAGGGAGCAGCACTGGCCGCTGCTTTGCTGGTTGAATGGTGGAGGGTTCGGCTGGTTGGCATCATGGCGTAGCCCTGTCTGTCTGGCTGGCTATGCGTTGGAGAAGGTAGTCCCCCTCTGGTGCTGGGGGCTAGGATTCTAAAAACAAGCTCTTGGCTTCCCTAAAAGTCGGGATCCTAGACGCGCCGCCGCTTGGGAGGCCGGCAGCCGTTGTGGGGAATGGGAGTGATGTCACGAATGAGGGTGATTTCTAGGCCTGCCGCCTGGAGAGCTCGAATGGCTGTCTCTCGACCGGCTCCGGGACCGCTGACCATGACCTCAATCTGCCGCATGCCGTTCTCCATGGCTTGCCGCGCTGCGCTCTCTGCTGCCACCTGGGCGGCAAAGGGAGTACCCTTCTTGGCACCTTTGAATCCAGTAGAACCTGCCGAAGCCCAACACACGACGTTGCCGTTGGGATCGGTAATGGTGACGATGGTGTTGTTAAAGGTGGACTGGATGTAGGCCACGCCGTTGGGGATATTTTTCTTGACCTTGCGTCCGCGCCGTTGCTGCTGAGCCATGACCTCTGCGTCCTTGTTGACTTAAAGTAAGGTGTACGGAGATTGGGGGGAACAGGACTTACTTCTTGGCTGGCGGTTTCTTCTTGCCAGCTACCGTTTTCCTAACTCCTTTGCGGGTGCGGGCGTTGGTGCGGGTGCGCTGGCCGCGCACAGGCAACCGCAGGCGGTGACGCCGACCTCGGTAGGTGCCGATGTCAATGAGGCGCTTGATGTTCATCGCCTCCTGACGGCGCAGATCCCCCTCCACCTGGTACTCGTTTTCCACCACAGCCCTTAGGGCGGCTATCTCCGCGTCGGTGAGGTCGCGGGTGCGGGTATCGGGGTTGATGCCCGTCTTGGCCAGAATTTGGCGGGAGCGAGTTAGCCCAATGCCGTAGATGTAGGTGAGGGCAATCTCAATTCGCTTGTCTCGGGGGATGTCAACGCCCGCAATTCGTGCCATGGTTAGGGGTACCTTTCCAACAAACTCAAGTAAACTGGCTTCCTAAAGTTGAGTTGTTGCAGTCGGGAAGTGCCTTGCCAAAGGCATGGCTTAGGCTGCACCAACTGCCCCTTGTTTCCAGCGCTGCCTCACTCCTCCGTCCCCTACTTTTACCCTTGCCGCTGTTTGTGCTTTGGGTTGGCAGGACAAATGACCATCACCCGGCCACGGCGGCGAATGACTCGGCACTTTTCGCAGATTCGTCGGACGGAGGGCCGCACCTTCATGGCTATCCTGCCAAAACCAGCGAATATCCATTCTACGGTCACCGGGACAAGCTGTCAAAAATTGTTTGGGCTTTCTCGGTGGGTTGGCTATGCTGGTTGGGCAAAGGAGCAGAGCAGGGCTGGGGATCAAATGCGCTGGCAGTGGCTGGTTGTGGTGGGCGGCCTGCTAGGTCTGGGATCCACGGTTTGGGCCCAGGAAATGCCGGTGGCCTCTCAAGACGCTGCCGGGCCCCTGACGATGGAGAAGTTGTTACCCCTGCCCAGCTCGGCGGATCGCATTGACGGCGTGCCGGAGCGGGGGTGGCTGGCGGTGGGGCTGCTGGAAGCCCAGGCGGTAATGCTGCTGGAGGGGTCGAGCGGGGATCCCCTGTGGCAAGTGGCGGTGGGCTTTGCCCCCAGCGTGGTGCGGGTGGATGCGGCCCGGCAAGTGGTCTATGCCTCTGGCCTCGAGGCTCCTGGGGTGGTGGCCCTCGATCTGCTCACGGGGGATTTGCTCTGGACTTATGGGCTGCCGGCAGGAGTCTTGGATATGGCTGTGGATCCTGCCAGGGGACGGGTTTTTGCCTCCCTGCCCGCCGCCCAAAGCTTGGCGGTGATCCATTGGGGGGAAGCGGAGCAGCCTCAGGCTCGCCACTTGCCGCTGCCCGGCCCCCCTTTGGCTTTGGCCTATGACGCCCGGCAGGGAGTGCTATTTGTGGGCCTGGGTGGCGGGGATCCCCTCAGTGTGCTGGTGGTCAACCCCGACAATGGCGAGCTGCTGGCCCGCTGGCGCGGCGGCCATACTCCAGAGGCAATGGCGTTGGATGCCCAGCGGCAACGCCTGGTGGTGCTCAACTCGGGTAGCCAAGAGCTGACCGTGCTGGATCTGAGCCGCAGCGGCAAGCTCCTGCAGCGAGTTGGCCTAGATTGGCGGCCGACGCGGCTGGCCCTTTCCCCCGATGGGCGCTGGGCCTACGTGAGTGCCCGCAGCAGCGACCGCCTGCAAATTGTGGATCTAGAGGCGGGGCGACTGGTTACCTCCCTACGGCTGGAGGGACAGCCGACAGGCTTGGCGATGCTGGGCGATGGGGATCTGTGGGTGGTGGCGGCAGGGATCCCAGCTCTGCGCCGTCTAGAAGCGCAAGTGGGCAAGAGCAAGACGGAGGCCCGCCAGGAGGAGGTTGCCTCTGCAGGCCAGCGCGGTGTGGTGACGGGACGGGTGCTGGATATTGCCGGCCAGCCTGTCCAGACTGGGGTTGTCCGCCTTGCTGCCACCGCCACCCAACCCCAACAGACAGTTCCCATTGCCGCCGACGGCACCTATGTCTTGCCAGAGCTGCCGGCGGGGCTGTACCTGGTGGATGTGGAGGTGCCGGGGTTTCCCCCCACTAGCACCCAGGTGGAGGTGCGGGCTGGTTTTGTGTCCACCCAAAACATTCGCCTGCCGCCAGGGCAGCCGGCCCACCAGCCGGAGGGCATTGGCCTGTTGCCGGATGAGCCGGTTTACTCGGATGAGCTGGCCCGGCACCTCAGCGTTGCCCTTCAGGAGCTGCAGCCGCAGCGGCCTGTGATCCTCCTGAAGGGACCGCTAGGGCCAGATCCCCGCTTTGAGCCGCTCCTGCCACTTGTCCAGGGCCTAACCTTGTTGGATCGGGATGAGCGCTACACCGCCGACTTGGCCAAGCTGAAGGCCATCGGCGATGCCCTCGGCTTGCGCTACATTCTCCTAACCCACCTGCAAATCTCGCGGGATTACAACCGACAGGGCAGCCCGCTGCTGAATATGGCCCTGCGCTTGCTGGCGCCGGCAATCCCGGTGGAGATCCCCAACTTTACCCCTAACCAGCTGCGCAGCCGTGGTGTGGTGGTGGTGGTGGACTTGCAGAAGGATCGGCCAGGGGATCGGGCTCGGTACTACGAGGCCTATGGGCGGGATGACGTGGGCGGGGAGCCGCTGTTTGAAGATGCGGCGGCGGGCCTGTTTCGGCTGCAGGTGCGCAACATGGTGCCTCTCTTTATCCAGCAATGGCAGGCCAATAACCCCTTTGCTGGGTAAACTACCCCACGGCTAAATCTGGGGGCTGCCGCGCCGCCTCCTTCAGTGAGGAGCTTGCCTGTGGAGAACCCCCTGCAATTGGCGGACGTCGTCATGGCTGTTCTCGTTTTCCTTTTCTCGCTGCAGCGCAGGATTGGCCGGGGCGGCCTGGCGCTTGGCAGTTGGCTAGCCCTGGCTGCGGAGGTCTCGGCCCAGGCTCTGGCCACCCCCCCTCTCCCTCTGACGGCGTTGTTTCCCCACCGGGATCAGGCGGAATCCCAGGCGCGTCTGGTGGGGCAGGTGAGCAACAGCCTGGGGCAGCCGGTGGCCGGGGCGCAGGTGCACTTAGAGGGCTTGGAGAACCTCGCTCAGCCCATCCAAACGGACGAGCAGGGCGCCTTCGAGCTCAACCAAGCCCCGGCTGGGCGCCGGCTGCTGACGGTGTGGCACCCCGATTACGAAAAGGCAGAGCAGGAGATCCTGCTGCAGGCAGGCCTGACCACCCCTGTGGAGGTGGTTTTGCAGGTGCCCCTCCGGCCCCAGCCGCGGCGTCGCCTTGGCATTTTGGGGGTGGGAGGGCTGGACCATACCCGGCTTTTGAGCCAGCGCCTGGCCATAGAGGTGGTGCGCCTGGGTCTGATCCCCAACACCGAGAAGGTGGTGCCCCTGGACAACCGCCGCCTGCAGCCGATCCTGCGCCAGGTGGGCTGGCCCATCTACGAGCTGTTTGAGTGGGATCGCCGCAAGCCAGAAGCGGTGAGCCGGTTTTTCGACTACCTAGGCCTGGAGGCCATTGTCATCGCCCGCGTCGATGTCCTCACCCGCCCGACTTCGCCCACTGAGGTAAGCCTGCGCTCCCGCAGCCGCCTGGAGCTGTGGAGATTTGACGAGCAGGGCAACCTCGTGGCGGAGGTTCTGGCGGAGGCCAGCCGCAACCAGGTGGAACGGGGCAACCTCAACGCCGACGACCTGGCCCAGCTCTACCAAATCCAGGTCACGCAAATGGCCGCCGAAATTGGATCCCGCTGGAAAAAGAACCACCCGCTGGCCTCTTACCTAGAGCTGACCCCAGGCGAGGCCCCAGTGCCACCTTCGCGCCTGGATACGGCCGTGGAGCTGGTCATTCCCACCTCCTAAGGGCTTTAAGTAGGGGCTGGCCTAGCAACGGCGGCAGGTTAAAGTAGCACTGAGGATCCCTGCTGACGTCTCCTGCCCATGGCTTCACCCCACCAACCCGCAAGGCCGGAAGGGGATAAGCCCCCCCTTGCTGCCTCTGCCCGCGAAGGGGTAGCCACTGGCAACTTGCCCCCAGAGGCAGCAACTGCCGCTCTGGCTGCAATTGGGTCCGCAGGAGAGCGCCGCTGGCTGCTGGGGGGAGCGCTTGGGATCTTTCTGATGAGCCTGGGGCTGCGCCTATGGCGACTGGCCGAGTTGCCGGCGCCGGTGTTCGACGAGGTGTATTTTCCTCAATTTGCCCAAAATTACCTCGACGGGAAGCCCTTCTACGACGTACATCCGCCCCTGGGGAAGTACTTCATCGCTCTCAGCATCCAACTCTTTGGTCGCAACGAGTGGGGCTTTCGCCTAGCTACCGCCTTGTGTGGGTCCTTGATTCCGCTTTTGCTGGCTGGCTTGGCCTATCGCCTCACCTACCACGTGGGCTTTGCGCTCCTAAGTGGGGCTCTGCTGCTCACGGACGGGGTGTTTCTCGTGGAGTCCCGCTTTGGCCTGATTAACGTGTACCTGGTTGCCTTTGGCCTAGCGGCCTCGATTTTGCTCCTAAGCGGGCTGGAACGCCGCGGTTGGCAGCGGACTCTTCACCTCACCGGCTCCGGCATCCTCCTGGGGGCGGCGGCTTCTGTGAAGTGGAATGGCCTCTGGTTTGCTTTCATGTTTGCCCTCCTGGGGATCCTGGTCTGGGGGGTGGTCTGGCTGCGCCCGCAGTGGATCCCAAGGCTAGGGATCTTGAGCCAGATCCGCCACCTGCGCTGGTGGCACTATGCCTTTTGCTTTGGCCTTGCGCCGCTGGCCTTTTATGCCATCCAGTGGATCCCACACCTGCAGCTCAACCCGCAGCAGGGGCTGACGCTGGATTGGAGCTGGACCGGGATCCAGAACTACTTTCGCTCTCTAGTGCTCATCAATCAGGCGGTTTACAGCGGGCACCTGCATGCTGATCTTGTGGTCGATGAAAACACCCCCGTTCACCCCTATTGCTCCACCAGCTTGCGCTCCCTGGTGGCCTGGTTCCCAGCGCTGCGCCCTTGGCTGACCACCCCCTTGGCCTCGGCGGGGGCCTGGTCTTGGCCAGTTATGGGCCGCCCGGTGGGCTACTACTTCAGCAGTCAGGGCAACCTGTGGCGAGCAGTCCATGGCCTGGGCAATCCCTGGCTGTGGTGGCTGGGGACAGGCTCGATCCTGGTGCTGGTCTGGCGCGGGATCCGCCGCTTCCACGGCCTGGAAGCCTTTATCTTAATTGGCTACGCGGCCAACTACCTGCCCTGGTTCCTCGTCAGCCGCTGCGTCTTCATCTACCACTACATGAGTGCTCTGGCGTTTAGCACCCTGGCCCTGGCCTGGCTGGTGCTGCTGGGCTGGCGGCACTACCGTCGCTTCTGGCGGCGGGTGAGCTGGATGGCGGTGAGCTTGGTTTTGGCGTCTTTTCTCTTCTTCTTCCCTGTTTGGTTTGGCCTTCCCCTCAGGCCAGACCAGTTTTATGCGCGCATGTGGTTCCGCCCCACCCCGACACCGCTCTTCTGCTTTAGCCCCCAGGCCTGCGAGCGAGCACCCCTACGCCTGCCGCCTGTTCCTGGCTTGAACTGGATTTGAGGGGGGCATGGTAAGCTTTGGGCAGTTTGTCTAGGAGAAGCTGGGCTTCCTTGCCGGAAGGCGGGGTGTGGTTTGTTAAGCGCTTGTGGTGGAGGTAGTGGTAACCTATGGCTCGATCCTGCCCGCGTCCTGCCAACTCTCCCCGCCGTTACCCTGGCCAGCCGGTTCCTGTCGGCGTCATCGGGGTCGGCAACATGGGCCAGCACCATGCTCGCGTCTTTAGCCTGATGAAGGACGTGCAAGTGGTGGGCGTGGCCGACATCAACGTGGAGCGGGGCCTGGATGTAGCCAGCCGCTATCGAGTCCACTTCTACGAAGACTACCGGGAGCTGCTGCCCCACGTGGCCGCCGTGGCCATCGCCGTTCCCACCGTTCTTCACCACGAGGTGGGTATGGCCTGCCTGGAGGCGGGGGTACACGTGCTCATTGAAAAGCCCATTGCCGCCAGTATTGCCGAGGCAGAATCCCTGGTCAACCGCGCCGCCGACTGCAATTGCATTCTGCAGGTAGGACACATCGAGCGCTTTAGCCCCGTCTTTCAAAGGCTGGGGCAAGTTTTGCAGCGCGAAGAGCCGCTGGCTTTTGAGGCCCACCGACTCAGCCCCTATTCCGACCGGGCCAGCGACGTGTCGGTGGTGTTTGACCTGATGATCCACGACATCGACCTGTTGCTGGAGCTGATCCCTTCCCCTGTAACCCAGATTACTGCCAGCGGCAACCGCGCCTCCAACTTAGGCTATCTCGACTACGTCACGGCCACCCTCACCTTTGCCAACGGCGCCATCGCCACCCTCACTGCCAGCAAGGTTACCCACCGCAAGGTGCGCACCATCGCCGTCCACTGCAAAAATGCCCTCGTGGAAGCCGATTTTCTCCACAACGAGATCTCGATTTACCGCCAGGGAGGCAGCAGTAGCCACGAGTACGGCCAAGTGCCTTACCCGCGGGAGGGCCTTATCGAGAAGGTTTATATCGAACCTATTGATAAGCTGCATGCCGAGCTAGAGCATTTCATCAACTGTGTGCGGGGCGGCAGCCAGCCTTCGGTGGGCGGGGAGCAGGCCCTAAAGGCCCTAAAGCTGGCCTCAGAGGTGGAGCGGATTGCTCTAGATGGCTGTGCCTGGCGCGAAGCCAAGCCTCGCTGCAGTTTCTTGCCGTAGCTCCCTAGGGGAGGAGAGCCAAAGCCTTGGTAGGAAAAAATCTAGCTTTGGCAATAGGCGGCGTGGCAACAGGGATCTTGGCCGGCCTTTTGGGTATCGGCGGCGGCACGATCCTGGTGCCCTTGCAGGTCAGCTTGGGGATCCCGCCGCTGCAGGCGGTTGCCACGAGCAACTTTTCCATGCTCCTCACCTCCCTAGCAGGCAGCTTCCAAAACTGGCGCAGGGGAATGCTGGATCCCAAGCGGGTGATTCTGCTGGGGATCCCGGCTCTGTTCACAGCCCAAGGGGGGGCAATCCTTGCCAGTCACCTGCCCGGCTATCTGTTACTAGCGGCCTTTGGGGTGCTGTTGCTAGCGAACATTTACCTGGTGGAGCTGGGCAAAACCGCGGTCGCCCACGCCCAAGGGTTGGGGAGGCCAGGTGCTGCGGCCGGCAGGACGAAGTCCCCCGATGCAGGGAAACTCGGCAACCGCTCTGCTATTAGGATCCCGATGCCTCCCTGGCTGGCCCGCATCCTGACCGGGGGCGCTGCCGGCTTGTTGGCGGGGCTTTTCGGCATTGGCGGTGGCATTATCCTGGTACCGCTGCAGATCCTGCTGTTGGGGGAAGCCCTCAAGGTGGCCATCCAAACCAGCTTGGGAGTGATTGGGATTACAGCCGCTGCTGCCACCTTCGGCCATGCTGGCCTGGGCGATTGGATGGCGAACGCCCTGGGCTTTGGGGAGGGCACCCTCCGCCAGAACGTGCTCTGGATTCCCGGCCTCATCTTGGGGATGGGGGGATTAGCCGGCGTTCAGGTCAGCACCCGCCTCTTGCCCAGATTGCCCGAGGCAGTGGTCAGGCTACTGTTGCGCAGCTTTCTGGCCCTGGTTTCTCTCTACGTTTTTTGGCAGGCCTGGCAAAGCTACGAATAAACCGGATTGCCTTGGCCAAGCAGATCCCTGTAGTTCTGCTTGCTGAGGTCATGGACAGGGTAGCTGCCAAAAAGTTTGAGGATCTCGGCAATGGCCTCCAAGGCCGCAATGACCTCATCAGGCAGATAGGGTTGGCCGACCGGGTTTTCCAGATCGACAAAGAAGACGTAGGTTCCCGCCGATTTCTTGGTGGGGCGGGACTCAATGCGCGACATGTTCAGGCCCCGCTCGGCAAAAACTTGCAGCGGCTTCAGCAGCGCTCCTGGCACATTGTGGGGCAGGCTAAAGGCCAGGGAAGTGTGGGATCCCCCCGGTGAAGATCCGCAGCGGCCCACCACCCAAAAGCGGGTGGAATTGTCCGGGTGGTCGTTGATTGGGCAGGCCAAGACCGGCAGTTGGTAAAGCTCTGCAGCCCGCTCTGAGGCGATGACAGCAGCTTTGGGCTGGCTTTGCAGCCGCTCCAGTTCTTCGGTGGTGGAGCGGGTTGGGATCAAGGTGGCCTGCGGCAGGTGGGATCGCAACCAAGCCTGACATTGGGCCAAAGCTTGCGGGTGGGAATAGACCTGCTCAATCTGCTCTAGCCGGGAGGCACAGCTGATGAGGGCATGGCGAATTGGCAGGATGAGCGCCTGGCGAATGCTTAGCCCTTCCAGTTGCCAGAGGGCATCTAGGGTCATCGAGACGCCGCCCTCGATGGAGTTTTCTACCGGCACCACTGCCCAGGCCTGCTCGCCGGCAGCCACCGCTTCCAAGCAGGCGCTAATGGTGGGGTAGGGCACCAAGGGATGGGATCCCTGGCTGTGGAGGTGGGGCTGCTCGGGACAGGCCAGCAGGGCGGCTAGCTCCGTATAGGTTCCGGCAGGGCCTAGAAAAGCCACTGGCGCAGACGAAACGATGGAGTCCATTCCCTCTAGCTTTCTTGTTCAGAATTGCTGTCGGCTAGCTCTAACTCTACCGTCTTGGCGTTGCGCAGCCGCAGGGGACAGTCAGGTTCTGGACAGAGAGGATTGGCCGCCACCCGCTCCATGGCCTTGGTCACTTCCAGGCGAATTTGCCTCTGTAACTCCTGATCCGCCTGGATAGCCTCTAGGGTGTATATAGAGCCTTCAAAACTAGTAGTGTAGCGGGGCTGGAGGTTGTTGAGGGCCAGCGCAGCGGCATCGTGACAGAATCTTTCGCACAAGCAGTAGCGCTGCTGGCTTTCCATGAGCAGCAGCTCGTTCACCATCTCCAGAACAGCCCGCTCCATCTGATTTTCCAACTTCTTCAGAGGTTTGCGTGCTTCCATGGGTGGGATCCCCTCGCCGTTGTTTTCGTTGTCTTAAAAGTCTTATAAAGGCTTAAGGCCGCTGCCAACCTCTCTGGAAAAGTTGCCGCTCTTTGGCTGGGAAATAACTTCTCCCGCTTTCCTTCCTTCACATAGAGAGGGGACTCGGGACTTGTGTTCCCAGTTTCGGGAGCGCTTGCACCTAACGTACCCGAAAGCAACGCGGTTATCAACTTGCGTCTCAAAGGGTCTGGGGGGAAGAACTAGTCGCCCGGCCAGGGAAGTCCGACCCTAGATTCCCGGGTCAGCCTCCTGCTGCAACCCTGCCTTAGAGCCTTGCAAGAAGCCGGCCATACTAAGCCTCCCCTTCCGGCGGCTGGGAGTGTCACTCTATCTCTAGGGGACTGGCGTCTCCTGCGCTACAGCCCCCAACCCGTCGTCCTAGACTGCTACTGGAGGATTGCTATGACCACACGGGTAGCCATCAATGGATTTGGTCGCATTGGCCGCTCGTTTTTGCGAGCGCTGCTCTCCCAGCCAGAGCGGGGGCTGGAGGTGGTAGCGGTTAACGATCTAACCGAGCCGGAAAACCTAGCTTACCTGCTCCAATTTGACTCTGCCTACGGCCGCCTGCCCCAGACGGTGAGCGTTGCCGATGGCCACCTGCACGTCGGCAGCCACAAGATCCGAGTTCTGGCAGAACGGGATCCGGCGCAACTGCCCTGGAAAGATCTGGGCGTCGAACTGGTCATAGAGTCCACTGGCCTGTTTACCAAGCGGGAGGGAGCAGCCAAACACCTGGAAGCTGGTGCCAAAAAGGTGATCATCTCTGCTCCTGCCAAGGGTGCCGACCTAACGGTGGTGATAGGGGTCAACGACGACCAGTACGACCCCGAGCGGCATCACATCGTCTCCAACGCCTCCTGTACCACCAACTGTCTGGCGCCGCTGGCCAAGGTCTTGCTGGATCGCTTTGGCATCGAGACGGGCTTTCTCACCACGTGCCATGCCTACACCGCCACCCAGGCCATTGTGGATCGCCCGGATCCCAAGGACTATCGCCGGGGCCGCTCGGCGGCGGTGTCGATTGTGCCTTCCACAACAGGGGCAGCTACGGCAGTTGCCGAGGTCTTGCCTGCCCTGAAAGGGAAGATGGACGGCCTGGCACTGCGGGTGCCCACCCTAACCGGCTCGATCGTGGACTTTGTGGTGCGCACTGAGCGGCCCATTACCAAAGAGGCGGTTAACCAAGCTTTTGTCGAGGCTGCTGAGGGGCCGATGCGCGGGATCCTGGCCATTGCCCCGCCGCACATTGTCTCGGCAGATATCATCGGCGATCCCCACTCTTCAATTGTGGATCTGGAGTCGACGATGACGCTAGGGGATCGCACCGTGAAGGTGCTCTCCTGGTACGACAACGAATACGGCTACGCCTCGCGGCTGGTGGATCTGGCAGCCAAAATGGCGGCTGCACTGTAGAGCTTTAGTCCCAGCCTAGGTCGGTGCGCTCGAGCCAGGAGCTATCCAGGGCAGCCAGCGCCTCGGCTGCGGCTATGCCGGTTTCCGGGTGGCGCCAGTGGGGATTGAGTTCGCACAGGGGGGCCAGGACGAAGGGGCGCTCCATCATGCGAGGGTGGGGCAGGGTCAGGGCGGGGCTGTTGAGAATCCAATTGCCCATGGCCAGCAGATCCAAGTCCAGCGTTCTGGCCTCCCAGTGTATGCGCCGCACCCGCCCTGCTTCCTGCTCGATGGCCAGCAGCGCCCTGAGCAACTCCAGGGGGGATTGGTAAGGCGGAAAGGGATCCAAGGCCACCACGGCGTTGAGGTAGTCGGGCTGGCCCGGCGGCCCTCCTTGGGCGGGGCTGCGGTAGAGGCTGGAGCGGGCCACCACCTCTCCCAGACGCGGCAACTTCTGCATGGCCGTGCGCAACTGCTGCAGCGGATCCCCGAGGTTGCTCCCCAGAGCTATGTAGGCCAGGTCAGGCTTCATGGAAGCGCAGAGCGACGGCGGACGATCTCCACGTACACATCGTCAAACAGCCCTGGCAGGGGGGCTTGCGGCTTGTGCACCCGCACCGTCAGGGCTTCCACCTGGGGGTAGCTCTGCCACAGCCGCTCGGCAATCCGGTCTGCCAACGTCTCAATCAACCGGTAGCGCTGCTGGGTCACCTCTTCCCGCACTGCCTCGTACACCTGGGCGTAGTCCACGATGTGGGCCAAGTCATCCTCTTGGGGAACCAAGGCAAGCTGCAGCTCCACATCCACCACAAAGCGCGCCCCCAACAGGGCCTCCTCAGGACGATAGCCGTGGTGGGCATGGAAGCTAAGACCCCGCAGCACCAGCCTAGTTTGGCTCACAGTGCAGCCCTTCCCAAGCCGCTAGAGCGGAGACATGAGCAGGGACGTTGTGCGCCCGCACCAGGGTAGCGCCCCGGCTGGCGGCAAAGAGGTGCACAGCTACGCTGGCGCTATCCCGCTCTTTGGGCACAGCAATGCCGGAAAGCTGGCCGACAAAACTTTTGCGCGAGGCTCCCACCAAAACGGGGTAGCCATAGGCCACTAGCCGCGGCAGGGCTCTGAGGAGGGCAATGTTCTGCTCGGCGGTTTTGGCAAAGCCCAGGCCAGGATCCAAAATGACACTGGGCACACCAGCTGCCAGAGCCCGCTCCGCTTGGTCCTTGAGAAAACCAAAAACTTCTCCCTCAAGGTCGTCGTAGTCGGTGAGCTGCTGCATGGTGCGCGGCTCTCCCCGCATGTGCATGATGACCGCTGGCACTCCCTTCTCGGCACACACCTGCATCATCTGTGGATCCCGCAGCCCGGTGACATCGTTGATGATGTGTGCCCCCGCTGCCAGAGCAGCAGCAGCCACCTCTGTTCGCCGTGTATCGACGCTGAGGAGAATTCCGGATCCTTCTAGAGCCCGAATTACAGGCAAAACCCGGTCGCACTCCACCTCTACCGGCACCGGCTCCGCCCCCGGCCGGGTAGACTCACCGCCGATATCCACAATCAGAGCTCCCGCTGCTGCCATGGCCTTGGCCGCTTGCACGGCTGCCTCCACGGATCCCCACTGGCCGCCGTCGCTGAAGCTATCGGGGGTTACATTGAGTACCCCCATCACCGCCACTCCCCGCCAAGAAAGACGGTACCCCTCCTCTGTCCGTTCCGCTCCAGGCAGGGGACGCCGGGAGATCAAGCTAGTAACGCCCATAGGTAAGCTAATTTGCTGTCAGAGCGGCTGCCCAAGAGGGAGGAAGTGCGAGCCTAGCTGAATTCCCTTGCTCTGTTGGGACGCAGACTGCTTGGAGTGGCACGGCATCTGGGTGTATCCGTCCTAGTAGGGGGATTGAGGGGAGACATCACCTGAGGTTGACAAGGAGGGATCCGCTGCCAGCCAAAGGGTAGCTTCAGCAGAGGAATCCCTCCCGTTTGAGCTAGAACATCCGCCTGAGCTAGAACATAATGTCGTCTTCCGAACGACCCCAGATGCACCAGATGATGGAAGCAAAAATTGCTAGGTAAACCCAGGCCATTGGCCCGTATTGCAGCAGGTCCATCAATGCGTCCCTTAAAGCAATTGTTTATCTAGTCCAATTATTGTGATGTTTCGTTACAGCGTCAACGGCTTTCTCAGGAAAGGGCCCCTAGACATGGAAGCGGAAGAGCATTACATCTCCTTCCTGAACCACGTAGTCTCTGCCCTCGCTGCGCACCAAGCCCTTTTCTCGGGCAGCACTCAGGGATCCCGCTGCCACTAGATCCTCATACGCTATCGTTTCCGCCCGGATAAAGCCCCGCTCAAAATCCGAGTGAATGACCCCCGCCGCCTGGGGAGCAGTGGCACCGGCAGGGATTGTCCAGGCGCGGGTTTCTTTGGGACCAGAGGTAAAGTAGGTGCGCAGGCCCAACAGCTCGTAGGTGGCGCGGATCAAGGATTTCAGCCCCCCTTCTTTCACCCCCAGCGACTCCAGATAAGCCTGTCGCTCTTCAGGCGGCAACTCCACCAATTCCGCCTCCACCTGGGCCGAGACCACCACCACACGCGCCTCCTCTGCCTGGGCCACTTGCCGCACCTGCTCTACCCAGTCGTTGCCAGTGGCTAGCTCCGTTTCTGCCACGTTGGCGGCGTAGATCACCTTCTTGCGGGTGAGCAGCCCCAGCCCTTTGATGGCGACCTCCTCCTCTGCGCTAAGGGGCACCAGGCGAGCCGGCTTGCCCTCGTCCAGAGCAGCCTGCAGCTTCTCCAGGGCCTGCAGCTCTACTTGAGCCGTTTTGTCGGATTTGGCCTGCTTGCGCACCCGTTCCAAGCGTCGCTCAATCTGGGCCAGATCGGCCAGGGCCAGCTCTAGGTTAATCACCCCTATGTCTCGCACGGGATCCACCGAGCCAGCCACGTGGACAATGTTCTCGTCTTTAAAGCAGCGCACCACATGCACGATGGCGTCCACCTGGCGGATGTGGGAGAGAAATTGGTTGCCCAAGCCCTCCCCCTTGCTGGCACCAGCCACCAGCCCGGCAATATCGACAAACTCGATTTGGGCGGGAACAATGGCCGCCGAGCCACTGATCTTAGCCAGCACCTCCAGGCGCTCGTCTGGCACGGCCACCCGTCCGATGTTGGGCTCGATGGTACAGAAAGGAAAGTTGGCCGCCTCCGCTTTGGCATTTTCGCAGAGAGCGTTGAATAGAGTCGATTTGCCCACATTGGGCAGGCCGACAATTCCAGCTCTAAGCATTGAGAGTGGGAGGGAAAAAGTCCGTTGCGAAACTTTACTTTGACGTTAGCATTTGTCGCCTCCGGCTAGTGCGCCTACCCAGAGGGCGGCTCCGTGGCAAGCTGGGCAAAGTTCCTCAGACCTGTTCCAAAAAGACCACTCCCTCTACATGGCCTGTCTGGGGAAAGAAGTCAGCAGCTCGCCATTGGGTTAGGCGGTAGGATCCCTCGGCCATGAGGATTTGCAGGTCGCGCGCCAAGGTGGCAGGATGACAGCTAATGTAAACGATCTGCCGGGGCCGTTGCTGCTTTAGGATCTCAAGCACCTGCCGCTCGCAGCCCCGCCGCGGCGGATCCAACACCACAACATCGGCAGGAGGCAGAGTCGGCAAAACCGCTTCTACTGCGCCCTGGAAAAACTGGGCCGAAGTGATGCCGTTGAACTGGGCATTGTAGCGGGCCTGGGCCACCGCCGCGGGCAGGACTTCCACCCCCATCGCCCGTTTGGCCCGCTGGGCAAAGAGCAGGGTTAGGGTGCCGATGCCACAGTAGGCATCTAGAACGGTCTCCTCGCCGCGCAGATGGAGCTGATCCACTATCCAGGTAAAAAAGGCCTCCGCCTGCTCTGTGTTGACCTGGAAGAAGGAGGTGCTATCAATCCAAAAGGAAAGACCGGCCAGTTCTTCCCGCAGGGATCCCCGTCCAGCAATGACCTCCGTTTGCTGGCCAAAGATGACGTTGGTGCGGGCTGGGTTGAGGTTGAGGCAGACCCCCACCAAGTCGGGGTAGCGCTGCATCCAGCGTTTGGCCCACCTTTCCAGGTGAGGTAGGTCGCGGCTGCAACTCACTAGAGTGAGAAGCACCTCGCGGGTGCGGCGGCCAATGCGCAGGCCCAGATGGCGCAACTGGCCTTGGTGGCGGCTTTCGTCGTACACACTCCAGCCGGTTTCTTGCAGATCCCGCTTGATTTCCCTCAGGAACACATCCAGTCGCTCGTCCTGGACAGGGCACTGGTTGAGGTTTACCAAGCGGTGGCTGCCCCGTCGGTAGTAGCCCATGCGCAGCGGCTGGCCCTCTGCTTTGGCAATGGGGTAGGTGACCTTGTTGCGGTAGCGCAGCGGCTGCGGGGATCCCAAAATGGGGACGGGCTCCGGCAGGGAAAGGCCGCCAATCCGCTCTAGCGCGTTGCGGAGAATTTGCTGCTTGGTGGCCAACTGCTGCTCGTAGCTGACGTGCTGCCACTGGCAGCCACCGCACTTGTCGGCAACAATGCAGGCTGGACGCACTCGGTGCGGCGAGGGAGTAACGAGCGAACGAATTCGCCCGACCAGGTAGTTGCGCTTGATCTCGAGAACCTGGGCTACCACCCGATCCCCGGGCACGCCTTGGGCTACAAACACCACCCGTCCCCGCCCGTAGCCAAGCGTGTGGGCAATGCCATCTCCTTCGGGAGTTAGGTCGGTGATCTCCAGGGATAGGAGATCCCCTGGCTTGATGGGATCAGGGGCCAGCAAGGGGATTGACTGCTCCATGGAAGAAGGTGGGGCACTCCAGATACCACTGAACTTTTTCGGAAATGGGTTAGCAACAGCTTTTTACTCCCCTTCTGGAGAGGCGTGCTCTCACCTCCCATCCCCTCTCTCCGAGGAAAAGGGGAGATTTGATGAGGGGGGATGTGAGTCAATCGAAATTGGGTGAGACCATCCAATCGATACGCAAGAAAATCCGGCAACCGAGACAGAATAAACAGAGTAATCCCAGAAAACGCAAGGACGGAACTCTGTTGTGGCATTGGCTGGAACGCCTGGCTTGGGAAGGGATCCGCTGGAACTCCATTTTGCTCGCTGTGGAGCGGATCGAGGCTGGATCCCCAAACGGCCCCCAAAAGCAAGGTCATCAACAGGTGAAGGCGGCCGTCCAAGATCACCACGTCCACTATCCCGGCAGCAAAAAACGCTGTTAGGGCCAGCAGCATGCCCAGAAGGAGCCCGTCCTGGGAACAACGCCAGGCTCGCCAGCCCCGCGCCAAGATCCAGCCCCACAAGGCCAGATAGCCCAGCAGCAGAGGGATCCCGCCTTCCGCCGCCAAGTGCAAGTACAAGTTGTGGCAGTGGCCCAGCAGCTCGGGCGGGTCCTGGGCATTGTAGAGGGCAGGAAAGCTCTGCCAGCCCCAGCCGGTCAGGGGCCGCTCCCGCACCATCTGCAGGGCAAAGCGCCAGGCATCGAGGCGGTTGGCGGTTGAGCTAAAGTGGGGGGCCTGGGGATCCCAGGTGTCCGCCAGACGGCTCCAAATCAACGAAGGCACAACTGCCCGCCAGCCAGGCCAATCCAAAGCCGCCGCCAAGCTGGCTAGCCCCAGGCCGGCCAAGAGGGCGATCCCCCACCAACAGCGCCGCAGCACCAACCCAATGAGTAGAGCCAATCCCCCTGCCCCCCAGCCGCTGCGGGAGGCTGTCAGCAGCAACAGCAGAGATCCCAGCCCCAGCATCGCCACTAGCCCTGCTCGGGTGAGGCGGGATCGAGTTACCCCCCACAGCCCTGCCGCCAAGCACAGGTGGATCACTAGGTAAATGGCCAGGAGGTTGGGGGAGGTAAAGGCCGCTGCCGGTCGCTCCCCGCCAGCCACTCCCGTAATCCAGAGCGGCCCCAAGAAGAGATGGCCCTGCCACCCCCACAGGACCTCTCCCCAGCCCAACAGCAGCATCAGCCCACTGCCCAGTACCAACACCTGCGCCAGGCGCCGGCGACTTTCAGGATCGGCCAGCGCTGCCCCAAAGGCCGGCAGCATCAGCAGAAAAGGCCAGTAGTTAAACATCCCCGGCAAGCTCAGCCGCCAGTCCTCCCCCAGCAGCGCCGTTGCCACTGCCGCCGCGCTCAGCAGGCCCGCCAAGCCCAACAAGGGATCCCGCCGGATCTGCTGCCAGCAGCGGCCATAGCTCTGCACCGTCCCCACCACCGCCAGCAACAGACTAGGGGCTAGGTTCACCGGGATCAGCGCCGCCGACCCCAACAGCCAGCCCTGAGGCTGCGAAGGCTGGGGATCCGGCAACAGGTCTTCAGGGGCAACTGAGGCAGAGAAATTACTCATCGTCGATGGGGATCCCCGCTCGTACCCGCCCCTGGCCAAAGTAGCGGCCAAACTGCAGCTCGTAGACCTCGTCTTCGTCTTGGGTTTCCACCCACAGCTCGGAGCGGGCATAGCCCACGCACAGCAGCCCGTAGCCCTGCTCCTTCAGCTCCCGCGAGATCCCCATTGCCTCCGGCTGGTAGAGGGATCCCCGCCGGATCCGCACCGCACAGGTGGTGCAGGCACCGTTGCGACAGGCAAAGGGAAGCTGGATCCCTTGGGCTTCGGCAGCCTCCAGGATATATTGGTCGGCGGGCACCTGGATGAGATAGTGGGCGTCTTTCTGGCGGTCGTGGATGTGAACCGGGTAGGAACGCATGGAGGAGCAAGATGAGGAGACTTCTCCATGATCCCACAAGACTTGAGGGGAGTTGGGCTACTTTCCAGCTCCGTAGGATAAGCTGAAGGCAGGGCGCCCAGGAGAGCAGCCTATGCTAGAAACCCCTAATTCCCCCATGCCCTCAGAGGAAAAACTGCCAGCTACCTTCTCGGCTGAAGTTTTTCACAAGCTCCTCGAGAGCAATACGGAAACTCGCCCCTGGGGCAGCTTTACGGTGCTGGACGAGGGCCCTGGCTACAAAATCAAGCGGATTGTGGTGCTGCCCAAGCGTCGTCTTAGCTTGCAGATGCACTACCACCGCAGCGAACACTGGATCGTCGTTGCCGGCACCGCCAAAGTAACCTGCGGCAACGAAGAGCGGCTGATCACCACCAACCAGTCTACCTACGTGCCCCCCTGCACCAAGCACCGCCTGGAAAACCCCGGTGTCATCCCGTTGGTGATCATCGAGGTGCAAAACGGCCAGTACCTGGGCGAAGACGACATTGTTCGCTTCAGCGACGACTACGCCCGTGCTACCGGTGAGCGAGCGACTGCCTCCTGAGCAGGCCCCCTAGAAAGGGGAAAAGGCCATCAACAGCAGGACACCAAGCAAGCCCAGTGCCACCTGCACCGCCTGCCCAAAAGGAGGGTGGCTGGTCACCACTTCGCCATAGCGGCTCTGGAAGCGGGACAGATCCAGATAGGGAGCCACCCCCCACCGGAACCACCCGACCACTGTTCCCTCTTTGCCAATCAGCCCTGCGGCCTGCCTGGATCCAAACAGGAAGTTGCCCAGTGGCCCAAAGCGGGAAACGTAGCGCAAGAACATCATCCCCGTCTCATCCTGGAACTTGAGGTCGGCGCCAAAGCGATAGCCCGGATTCCCCCGCCCAATTACCCGCCCCTGCAACTGCATCGGCAACCCGCGCAAGGGGCTGGTGTAGGGGTTGCTCAGCGCCTTCAACACCGTCAACGCCGGCGGGTTCTCCAAGCTGGGGTACATCCCTGGCATCTTCAGCAGCAGGCCCAAGCTGGCTCCCGCCAGGGCCAGGCCGGCAAACATGCCGTAAGATCCTGCCTGTAGAGCTGGGATCCCCAGCCCCATTCCCAAGATTGCTCGCAGCCACTCGGCATTCAACAGCAGCATGTCCAGGAGGAAACTGCCATAGAGCTGCTGGCGGTTGAGCTGCTTGCCTTGGGCCACCACGCTGGCCATATCGAACTCCACCGGCAGATCCAGTTGCTCGGCATAGGTGGCTAGCGCCCGCACCCGCTTGCCGGTGAGGGGATGGGTGGAGTTCAGCTCCATCCACCAGGCCCAGGGGTTAAACAGATCCCACAAAAACACCCTGCCCACCTGGCTGGGATCCGAAGCAAGCCGGTAGGCTGTCCCCACCGTCCCTGCTGCCTTGGCGTCGTAGATCCCCAAGGCTCGCATCCCCTCCAACAGGCGGGTGCTGCGCCGACGAGTTTCCTCGTCCTGCTCCCGCTCTCCCTCCTGGACAATGCCAAAGGCAATTTTCACCAGAGCCCGTGCAAGGGCATTGGGGTTGCCGGTGGTTTCGGCAGCAAAGTAATCGGCAAAGTACTCCCGCACCCGCGACAGATACAGCACCAAATAGGAGCCAGCCACGTAGAAGAGGTAGGCCACCAGCGCCAGGAAAGCCAGGTTTTTCCCCCCTCTGCGGTTACGGCCCTCACTGCTCCCGCGATCGCGCACATAGACCTAGAGAAGGTAGATAGAGGAGCTGCAATAGCGTGGAAGCTAGGGTCATGACAGCGAAATCCCAGTGGATAACATGCCCCAGCTCGTGGGCATAGACCGTGGCCACCTCTTCATCTTCCAGGTAGGTAAATAGGCCCTCGCTGACAACGATGCGGGCGTTATTGGGCAGGCTGCCATAGGTGAAGGCGGTGGGGTTTTGATCGGGGATCAGACCCAGCTTCGGCTGCTTTAGCTTGTGCTGCCGGCAGACGCGTTCAATCACCTCCGCGCTTTCGGGGCTGCGGCGCTCAATTTCCCCCAAGCTCACCCACTGGGTGCCGTAGAGGCTCTGCTGGATCCAGTCCATCACCCAGGGGGACAAAAAGAAGACTAGGGCGTTGAAGGCCAGGGCAAGCAAAACGGCGAGAAGGAAAGAGCCGAAAGAGAGCCCTCCTTCCAGGGTGCCGAAAACAGCCAGGGCCAGCACAAACACCATGCCAAACAATAGGCCTAGGGTCAGGCCTGCGGCCACTGTCAGGTTGCCGGCAAAGCTGGCCAAAACCAGCGCCACCCCCCCTTGGGGAGCGCGATAGTTGCGTTTTGCCTGGCCGGTTTTGCAGCCTGAGGCGGCGGGATCCAAATCAGCCAAGGTGCGGCTAGGGCTGAAACAGTAGCGGCTTAGCCAAATGCTCAGCAGGCGCAGCTCATAGGAGCTAAGACTTTTCAGAGGTTCCAACCACAAGGATGCTTCCACTGACAGCGTCACCGTGGAGACAGCGCTAGGGTTGCGAAACAAGGTGGGCAGTAGGGGCAGCACCTCCTCTTTTTGCCCAGAAGTGAGGCCGTGAAAACCCAAGACTGCCTGGCGCACCACGCTGGAGGGTTGGGGCAGGTCGGCAGTGAGCAACTGGCGGTCTAGGACAAAGCAGTAGTGGCTGAGATCTGGCTGCAGAGTCCCTTCTGTGGTTAGCCCCGGCCCCAGTCTCACCTGCGTCTTCCAGTCAGCCTGCTGCTGACCCATAGGACGACTGTAGAGAGCTAAGCGCTTGACTTGGGGGTAGCGGCTAGCTACAGCCTTCCGGAACCAAGCGGTTAGCTGCTCGTAGTTGAGGGCAGCATTGGCAGGGCGATTGAGCATGACCACCAAAGCATAGTCCCCAGGGCTGTCTTGGAGGGGCTGGGCCTTGACTTGGACTCTCAGGCGCAGATCGGCCAGGGCCCTCTCCAGCCAGTGCGCCACTTCCTGCTCGTTCATAGTCATCTCCCGCAGTAGGGGGTTGACGTTCTCCTCAGCCCTGAAGGGCGGGGATTCTTCGCCTACTTGCTGTGCTACACAGCGTGCGGCTTGTACCGCAAGATCTCAACCAGTGTCCGTTTGTCCTAGGTCTAGAGGATCACTAGCGGTGGGTTGTGTTTGCCGCTGGAAAGGAGCTTGATAGCTGGGCTCTTCCCCTGCACCCGGTAGGAGCAATGCTGCCAGGGCGGTTTGGCCTCGGGTCGCCGGCACTAGCGCCACGATCTACTGAAGTGCCCAGTTTGAGCTTGCAGACGGTGTCCACGGCCAAGGCTAACGGGCTGAGTTGGTAACAACAGGTGGCTTATCCCCCTCCCAGCGGCAGCACTGCTCCACTAGGTCGGAGAGCAACCTAAGCAAAGCTCAGCCTTAGAAGTTTTTGGCTACACAATCGAGCGCTGTCCCTCGGGGCTAATGCCAATGATGGTGAGCTGGCAATCGAGCAGCTTAAAGCCGTATTTTTCCGCCACCTTTTGGCTGATGCTGAGGATGGCATTGTTTTTAAACTCAATGACCTTGTTGGTTTTAATGCAAACCAAATGGTGGTGGTGGCGGGGAGCCGGATGGTTGATCTCGTAGTGTTTGTGACCTTCCGTCAGCTCCAGCTCCCGCAAAATGCCCATGCGTGTCATTAGCTTGACAGTGCGGTAGATAGTGGAGAGGCTAACTTTATGGCCTTCTTCCTGCAACTTCTTGTGCAGCTCCTCGGCACTCAGGTGAGTCCCCTCGGGTAGGTTTTGAAAGGTCTGTAGGA
This sequence comes from Synechococcus sp. O70.1, assembly GCF_047462215.1. Lineage (NCBI taxonomy): Bacteria > Bacillati > Cyanobacteriota > Cyanophyceae > Synechococcales > Synechococcaceae > Synechococcus > Synechococcus sp. O70.1. The sequence continues at coordinate 32,821 of NZ_JANSIT010000005.1, forward strand.
TAATCTCCCGTTGCCGAGTGGCTCGCCAGCCCCTCGCGTTTAGCTCCGCCTTGAAAGCTTCTTCCGTATAGACCATGACTCTGCCCCTCCACTCCTAGGCAACGCGGCCGTGACCGTCAATAAGTTCTGTAATTGATAATAGCTTCTGATAGCTTCCCTAAGAGCCCTGCCAGCGGTTTTCCCTCCTGGAGCAGTTGCAGCGTCTGGTCTAGCTTGTCCCCCTAGGATGAGCTAGCCTACTCTTGCAGCATCTTGCTGGCGGCAAGTTTGGGCTACCATGCTCAGGAAAAGGCCTGTCCTAGCAGTGTTGGCAAGTATTGAGGAAGGCGGAAAAAGATGCGCTTTGAGCAGCCCAAAACCTATTCCATTTCTCTAACTGGCTGGGGTTTTTGGCTGGGATCCCTGGCTGTGGCAGCTTTGCTAACCCGCCTCGGCCTGGGCTGGCTGATGGTTGGCTTGGTAGCCTTGCTTTTGTTTTTGCTCTCTCTACCGCTGTTGGTGCTGCTGGCCTTCCGCTGGTGGGCCCGCCGCTGGATTACGACAGATCGCTGCCCGGTCTGTGGGTCAGAGGCGCAAGCTCTTGAAGGCAGCCACTTCTTTTGTCCCAGTTGTGGCGAGCCCCTGTTTGTTGCCGATGGATACTTCTACCGGCAAACGCCCCCTGGCACCATCGACGTGGAGTCTGGGGAAGAAAGCAGCTGGGAGTTACTCAGCTGAAGGATTCATCCTCGCGGCGCTTTGAGGGTTGATGAGCCGGTGGAGACGCAGAGCAAGAGCGGGGATTGGGCTGCTCTCAGCAGCAGGGCTCTGGCTAGGGGCGTTGCCCTCTTCGCCGGGATCCCTACAACCTCAGGTGCAAATCCATCTAGCGCAGTTAGCTAGGCGGGGGTTTTCGCCTACGGCGCAGGGGGTTTGGCTGCAAAGAGGCGACCAAGTTTTGGGGCAGCACCAGGGATCCACCCCTCTGCCGGCCGCCTCGCTGACTAAGGTGGCCACTACCCTGGCTGCTTTGCAGCAGCTTGGCCCGCAGCACCGCTTTGTTACCACCTGGTTGGTCACTGGCCCCCTAACCGCTGAGGGAGTTTTGCAGGGGGATCTCTGGGTTTTGGGAGGAGGGGATCCTTTTTTCGTGTGGGAAGAGGCCTTCTTGGTGGGCAACGCCCTCAACGCCCGGGGGATCCGCCAAGTGCGCGGGGATCTGGTGGTGGTGGGCCGCTTTTACATGAACTTTTCCCTGGATGTAGCCCGCTCGGGAGCTCTGCTGCAGCGGGGGCTGGATGCGCGGCGCTGGCCGCCAGAAGCCCAGATCCAGTTTCAAACCTTGCCTCCCGGCACACCCAAGCCCCAGGTGGAGATCTTGGGCTCGGTGCGGATTGCCCAGCAAATCCCAGCTAACGCCCAAGTTTTGCTCAGACATGAGTCGCCCCCCCTCATTCACTTGCTCAAGCTGATGAATCTCTACAGCAACAACTCCATGGCCGAGATGTTGGCCACGGCGGTGGGGGGAGCAGACCGGGTGGCTCAACTGGCCCGTGAGGCCGCAGGGATCCCGCCTGCCGAGCTACAGCTAGTTAACGGCTCGGGGTTGGGAGTGGAAAACCGCATTTCTCCACGGGCCAGTGTGGCTTTGTTTCAGGCAATCCAATTGCTTCTGGAAAAGCAAGGGCTTTCTCTAGCCGATGCTTTTGCTGTCGTCGGCCAAGATGGAGGGGTGCTGGGGCAGCGGCTGTTGCCGGAGGGGATGATTGCCAAATCCGGCACCCTCAGCGGCATCAGCACCTTGGCGGGAGTCTTGCCAACCGAAAGGGGGGACATTTGGTTTGCCCTGATGAACAGCGGCGCCCCTTTGGCTGACTTGCGTGCCTGGCAGGAACAATTTCTCAGCCAGCTCCGATCCCAGTGGGGAGCCCCTGCCATCTTGCCTAAGCGTTGGAAACCGCGCTGAAGGGAGGGGAGGACTCCGCAGCGAGTCAGTTTCAGCCAGGGGGATCGCTTTGCCAGTGGGGCGTACAGGAGTCGAACCTGTGTAAGGCAAATTATGAGTTTGCTGCCTAAACCGCTCGGCCAACGCCCCTTCTTTACTCTACTTTAGCGCCCCTAGCTCTATTTCGATCCTCCCCCCAGCAGAGCCTCGCAGCGCTAGCTGACTCTGACCTACTCCTCTTCCTCCATCTCGAAGTCCTCGACGAAGTCGTCGCCGATCAAGTCGTCAATCTCCTCGAGATCGTCGTCTAGGGTAATCTCAGGAACTTCAATTGGCTGTTCCAGCAAGCGACCTTCCTGGCGTAGCCAGTCCAAGATGGAGAGGCCGCCGCTGGAGGGCAGGAGCACCGGAGGTTGATCCCGCGGCTCCTCCCGCAGAGAAGGGTTGTGGTAGTACATACTGTCCAGGCAAAGGGAAAAAATCGAAACTGCTCCCCTCAAGCGGGGAGGTGAGTCTGGCTAGCGGCTATTTCCTAGCTTAGCCTAGGCCTGCCAGGCCTGCAAAAAGCGCTGCAGCACCCGCTCCAACTGGATGGCTCGCGCTGCTTTAAATAGCAGCCGATCCCCCGCCTGCACCTGGTGCAGCAAGATTTCCAATAGGGTTGATTCGTCCCTACAGCGCTCTACCTGAGCCGCTGGCCTCTGCTCAATGAGCGGCTGCATTTCCCCCTCGGGATCCAAAAGCAAAAGCCGCTCCAACCCCAAAGGGGCAGCAGCGCGCCCCACCTCTGCGTAAAGGTAAGGGGCATGCTCCCCCAGCTCCCGCATGGGGCCCAGGATTGCCCAGCGCCGTTTTCCGGGGGTTTGGGCCAGAAGCTGGAGAGCCGCGATCATGGCCTCTGGCGAGGCATTGTAGGTCTCATCCCAAATTTCCACATCTCCTGCCAGCTTGAGGTGGCGGTTACGCCCCTCCAGGGGCGTGGGCAAGAGGATAGGCTCTCGCAAGCGTTCCCAATCCAACCCCAAGCTGCGCACAGCGGCCAGCACCCCCATCCAGTTGAGGGCATGGTGCCTGCCTGGCAGGGGCACCGGCAAGGTCAAGCCCTCCACGGTAACCGTCTGCGCCTGCGGATCCCACTGCCCTCGCAGCTCACCCTGGTCAAGGCCGTAGGTGAGGGTTGGCCCCGACCACACCCTGGCGGCAGTGGCTAGCAGTAGGGGATCCTCACCGTTGAGCAGAGCCACTCCCCCTTGGCCTAGCTCTTGCAGCAGCTCGCACTTGGCGGCGGCAATGGCCTCGCGGGATCCCAGTCTGCCGATGTGGGCAGTGCCGATATGGGTAATCAGGGCGTGGGTAGGCTGAGCCGTCTGGGCCAGGCGGCGAATTTCGCCGGGGCCGCGCATGGCCATTTCCAGCACGGCAAACTGGTGCTCAGGTCGCATCTGCAGCAGTGTCTGGGCCACGCCGATGTCGTTGTTGTGGTTGGCTTCGCTCTTGAGAACGCTGCCGTAGCGGGAGAGGGCAGCCGCCAGCATTTCCTTGGTCGTGGTCTTGCCCACTGAGCCGGTGATGGCCACCACGGGAATGGCAAACTGCTCCCGCCAGGCTCTGGCTAGGCGCTGGTAGGCAGCTAGGGTATCGGGAACCCAGAAATGGGGTGCAGCCACCGGCTGCTGGCTGATGACAGCAATGGCCCCTTTGCTCATGGCGTGGGGAATGAAATCGTGCCCGTCAAAGCGCTCTCCCTTGAGGGCAACAAAGATCGACCCGGGCTGCAAGCGGCGGCTGTCGGTGCAGAGGGTCTGAACCGGCCAGCTCAACAGCTGAGGATCCCCTTGCAGAGGGGTTTGCAGCAGCTCGGCCACAGCTTGTAACGTCAGCATGGGGGTCAATGAGTTGAGCCTGGCTATCGCGTAGGATAGCCAAAAGAAGGCTCACCTGCTTCTCCAACCAAGTTAGCTAGGCTGCTTGCATCCGCAGGTGTTGCACGAGCGCCTGTAGTCCTAGCAAGTAGCTATGGGCCCCAAATCCGCTGATTTGCCCAAGGGCTACAGCCGCGATGTAGGAGTGCTGGCGGAAAGGCTCGCGGCGGTAGATGTTGCTTAGGTGAACTTCTACAGTAGGCAATCCCACAGCGGCAATGGCGTCGCGCAGAGCAATGCTGGTGTGGGTATAGGCGCCTGGGTTGATCAAAATGCCGGCATGCTGCTGGCGAGCGCGGTGAATGGCGTCGATGAGCACTCCCTCATGGTTGGACTGGAGGATCTCCAGCTTTACCCCCAGCAGCTCTGCTTGCCGATGCAGAGCCTGATCCACCTGCTCCAGGGAAACTGAGCCGTAGATGCTGACCTCCCGCTCCCCCAGTAGGTTAAGGTTGGGGCCGTGCAACACCAAGATGCTCAAAAGCTCGCCGCTGGTGGCTAGGGCGGTCGGATTAACGACGACGAGGGGATCCATTTTCTACCGGAATGGGTGCAGGTTGGGGCTGAGGACTTCCCAGCAAAGCGTCAATGACACGTTCCACCCACTCGCGGATCTTTTCGAAAACCTTTTCCACCCAATCCATCCGACCTGCCTCGTAGGAGTTACAAAGCTCTCGGGGGAGTTTAACCCGTTGACTTCCATGATAGCGCTTCTTTCCAAGAAACAGGAAATGCCCTAGTGGAGAGCACCTAAAAGCAGAATGTCCACGGCCAGCAGGGCCCCAGCAAAGGCTAGTAGGCTGCGCACGATCTGGCGTTCTTGCTTGGAGCGATGGGATCCCCCCAGCCGCAGCCAGCGTAGGGACTTGGGAAAGCGGTAGAGCATACAGAAAGCTCCTCGAGCCACTTGGGGAGTGTTGACGCTACAAATAATCATGCCCCATTCTCCAAGTGGCCGATCCCACCTAACTTCCCTTCGCTGGAGGGGAAGCTGGGCTGCGGTGGCCAATTCCCTTTGGAGTGATTTTCTGTCGATGACCACTCCCCTAGCCCAAGCCGAAACGGTTTTTCAGCGCTGCTGGGATCACTGGCAACCGCTGGCCAAGCGTCCCGACCTGCAGCCGGAGCTGAAGGCTCTGTCTGCTCTGCGCAGGCGACTGAGGGCGCGGTTATTTTCCATTGCCGTGTTTGGGCTGGTCAACCGCGGCAAGTCAGCAGTCGTGAATGCCCTAGTTGGCGAGGCTCGGCTGGAAGTGGGGCCCCTAAATGGCGTGACTCAAAAGCCGCAATCGCTGCTGTGGCGACCGGGGCCAGGGATCCCTTGGCAAGTGCGGCTCATCGATACGCCCGGCTTAAACGAGGTCAACGGAGAAGCGCGCGAACAGTTGGCCTGGGAGGTGGCCCGGGCGGCGGATTTGATCCTGTTTGTAATCGCCGGCGACTTGACCCAGCTGGAGTACCAGGCGCTGCTGGAGTTGCGCACCCTGCACAAGCCCCTCCTGCTGGTGTTGAATAAGTGCGATCTCTACTCGGAGGCGGAGCTGCAGGCAATTCGCGAACAAATTAGCCGCCACCTGGGCTGGGTGTTGCCGCAGGAGATCCTGACAGTGTCCGCTTGCCCAAAACCCCAGAAAGTCCGCACCCACTGGCCAGATGGCCGCATCACTTTGGAGTGGGAGCGACCTGCTCCCCAGATCGCAGCTTTGCAAAGCCAAATTGTGGAGATTTTGCGGACGGAGGCGGAGTCCCTCCTGGCCCTCAATGGGCTGAAGCGGCTGGAGCGCCTCCAGACTCAGCTTTGGCAGAAGCAGTGGCAGTATCACGCTCGCCATCTGGAGCAGTGGGGTACAGCCTGCGCCCTTGGCAAGGGGGTCGCCGTGGGCTTAGCGCCCCTGGGCTTGGATCTTCTGCTTGCGATCCTCCTGGATAGTCTGTGGGTGTTAGGCTTGGGGATGCGGCTGCGCCTGCCCTGGGGATCCCTCCGCAGGGCTTTGGAGGACTTGGGGCGACCGCTGCTGCTTAATAGCACGCTGCTGCTGTTGGCCGAAGGGCTAGGCACCTGGCTGGGGGGCAGTTGGGGCAACAGCCTCCTAGGGGGAGTCGTGGCAGGGGCAAGCCTATACCGTCTGGGATCCCTGACGCCACCCCTGCTGAGCCGCTGGGTCAGCGAAGGGTTTGGCCTGGGGGCCGTCCTACGGGATCTCGTGGGCAGCAAGGAGCTAGCTGCCAAGGTCTAGGGGGCCTAGTCCTGCCCCATCTCGGCAGCGTGGTAGGAGCTGCGCACCAAGGGCCCAGAGCGCACCTGGCGAAACCCCATCTGGCGGGCAATCTCGCCCAGCTCAGCAAACTCCTCTGGCGTCCAGTAGCGCTGCACTGGGCGGTGGGCCAAGGAAGGCTGTAGGTACTGCCCCAGGGTGAGCCGCTCGCACCCCACTGCCAGCAGATCCCGAAATGTCTCCAACACTTCTTCGCGGGTCTCCCCGTGCCCCAGCATGAGGCCGGACTTGGTGGGCAGGTTGGGATCCAGCTCCTTCACGGTTTGCAAAACCCGCAGGGATAGGTCGTAGCCAGAACTGCGCCGCACCGCCTGCGACAGCCGCCGCACCGTCTCAATGTTGTGGTTGTAGCAGGCCGGCCTGGCCGCCACCACCCGGGCAATGCAGTCGCGATCCCCCCGAAAGTCAGGGGTAAGCACCTCGATCTGGATCCCAGGACAGCGCCGCCGGATGGCCTCCATCACCTCCACGAAGCGGCCAGATCCCTGGTCGGGCAGGTCATCGCGGGCCACCGAGGTAAGCACTACATAGCGCAGCCCCAGCAGCTCCACCGCTTCGGCCACCTTTTCCGGCTCTTCCGGGTCGAGGGGAGCAGGCCGTCCGCTGGCCACTTGACAGAAAGAACAGGCGCGGGTGCAGATCCCGCCCATCAGCAGAAAGGTGGCAGTCCTTTGGCTGTAGCACTCGGCCCGATTGGGGCAACGCCCCTCCTCGCAGATGGTGTGCAGTCCCCGCTGCTTGATCACCCGCTGAACTGCCGAGATATCGCTGGCCTTGCCGATAGAGCGCTTGACCCAACTGGGAAGGAGGCTACCAGGCATGGGAGAGCCGCTTGCTAGGGCTAAGTACCTGGGAAAGAAGCCTTATTCGAGATAGCGTCCACTGGGGCATAGACGCTTTCCCTGCCCTTGGCTGGAAAAGGGCTAGGTTACCTGAGGAGAGGCTAGCATCTGGTTGACGATGCGCTGCACGATTTGAAAGCCGGTTACCGCCTGCCAGCCCAGGATCCCCAAGATCACCACATTGAGCAGCAGGTGGACATTGCGGGCCCAGACCTTTTGGCCATCCTTCATCAGGGGTGCCAAAGCAGCAGAGGTGGTTACCAGGGCTACAATGCCCAGGCCGGCCAGCAGGTGGGGCCCAACAAACAGCTTGTGGCTTCTAATGTAGGTCACGGCCATGCCTCCCAGGGCCCCAAACACCATCAACAGCAAGAAGAGAGATCCTGCCAGGAAATGCCGCTGGCCAAACTTGCCCTTAATTAACTCCTTGCGCTCTTCCGCCGAGGCGGTGCGCAGCCGCCGCACCTGGAGACCCAGATAGAGAGTATAGAGAGCTAGGGCAGAGGCCAAAATCATCAGCACTGGGTGAAAGAAGGGCAGAGCCAATTCCAGCCAGCGGGGAAGTTGAATGGTGCTCATAAAAGCCACGCAAAGAAGAGGAAGTTGCCCCTAACTTAACCAATTTCCCTCTCCTGAAGCAAGGGCGTATATAGACTCCAACAGCTGGGGTGCCAGCTGGGTTAGGTGTTGGTAGAGGCGGATCTGCCGTCGGCAGCGGGCCAGGTTGTGATCCCGGCGACTGGCGTACCGCTGCGGATCCCAATTCCAGTAGCAGTCCTCGAGCCAATCCAGCAAAAAGCGCATCCCCAACTCCAGCGTCATCAACTGGATCCCTTGCAGAAGGAGCTCCGGCTGCAGAGCACGCAGGTTGCCGGTTTGGGCGTAGCCGCGCAGCCCTGCTAGGATTGCCTCGGCCTCAACGGCCTCCCCTCTCCGGCCCCAGGAGCGCAAGGCATCTCCTAGCTCAACGTACAGGTTGTGGTCCATAAAGGTGTCGAGATCCACCAGGCCGGCAAATCCTCCCCTTTCGTCAAACAAAAAGTTGTTGAACTTGAGATCGGCATGGATAACCTGAGTCGGAAAAGTCCTGGCGGCAAAAGCAACCTGGGCACGGTCTCGACAAAAAATTGCCACTCTGCCCTTATTTCCGGGTCGGGGCTGCGCTGGCAGAGCTGCTGCCAAAAATAGGCCGTGTCGTGAAAGTGAGGGATCTGAAAGCGAAAAGAGTAGTGCCATCCGGCCAAAAGGCGATGTAGGCGCCCAACCGCTGCCCCTGCTTGCTCCAAATAGCTCCAGGCAGGAGGAGTTGAGTAAGAGGATCCCGGCAGGCAGTCCATAACCCGCCACAGCCCTCCCCCCCAGCTTAGGTGCAGGGAGCCATCGCAAGCGCGGCGGAATTGGGGAACCGGAAAACCCTGCTGCCGTAGCCAAGAGCCAATGGCCTGGCCATCTTCGGTAACCGCCGGGTCAAATTGGGGATGGAGGCGCTGGACAACGAAGGATCCCTGGGTTGTCTTGAGCTTCCAGGTCTGGTGAACAAGGCCCCCTCCGAGGGCTTCGAGCAGCTCGGGCTCCCCTAGTTGAAAGTGCCGAACCAAGGGATCCAGCCAGGCAAAATCGGGCGTAGGCAAGTCACCCGCCCAAGTCCTAGCCATGGGTGCGCGGATCCGGCTGAGCGGGGAGGCCAGGCCCACCCGGCTGCAGGGCAGACACTGGCCCAGGCTGGGTCAGCGGCAAGGGATCCCCGGCTGCCAGAGCCAGCAAGTTGGCCCGCAAAACCGAAGCTGGCTGTTCACCAATGGCTGATCCCACCACTTCCCCTTGGCTGTCCAAGAAGAGAAAGTGAGGGATTCCGTTGACCCGATAGCGGCTTAGCTCCGGCAGCCACTTGGGGTTGTCCACATTGAGCATGACGAAGTTAATTTGCTGGGCAAATTCCTTTTTCAGGTTGGCCAGAAGAGGCGCCATGGAGCGGCAGGTGGTGCACCAGTCGGCATAAAACTCCACTAGGGAAGGCTTGCCGTTGGCCTGCGCTTCCTCCCAAGGCACAGCCTCTGCCGCCAGCGTTGCCAAGCTCGTGCCAGCCTGACGCGCTTGGTTGGCCAAAAACAAGCCTGCTGCCAAAAGCACAGCCAGGGCTGCTACAAGGCCGTTGCGCAGGCGTTTTGCCCAGTTTTCCCCCCCGATTTCTCCCTTCGCCATGACAGACTTCCTCCAGGTAAGAGAGGGGGAGTTTTGTTCTCGATTGAGCTTCGAGGCAAGTTATCAATTGGCAGCCTTACGGCGATTGCGACGGGCTGCTACTGCTTTCCGCTTGCGCTTTTCCAGGCTGCTTTCAAAGTGCCGATGGTTGCGCAGATCCCGCAAAATGCCCGCCTTGGCAACTTGGCGCTTAAAGCGACGCAGCGCCGACTCAATCCCTTCGTTTTCGCCGATTGTCACCTGGGTCATAGAGAGATCGTCTCCTTCCTGAATTAACTGAAGTTGTCAGGATCTCTATCCTAAACTATCTCTTGCCACCCGATGGCGACTACTGGGCACGGCTGCCAAAGGTAATCCCAGAAACTACCTCCCCCTCCCGTAAGTTCACCATCACGGAGGCTGTCGCTCCCTCCCGGGGAGAAGGGGAAGGCATTGGTAGCGGTGTTGGCCTGGGGGCCCTGCCGATCACCGATTCCACAAACCCGACAAAGCTGGATACCCGTGTATACACCCCATAGAAATTGGGCTGGGCGCAACCTCGGCCAAAGCTGACGATCCCGGCTAGAGCAAAGCCAGCGTCGCTGGGCACCAGCAAAGGGCCGCCGCTATCAATCTGACAGGCATCCACACCCCCCTCAGGAAAACCGGCGCAGAGCATGGTGTCTAGAATGGTGCCGTTGTAAGACTGGGGCGCGTTGCACACCTCGTTGCTGACGAGGGGAACTTCAGCCTGCTGTAGAGCCCTGGGAAAGCCGCTGGGCTCCTCCTCGAGAGTGCGGGGGAAGGTGGCTCCCCAGCCAAGGATGGTGGCGAGAGTACCAGGGGCAGTCAGGTTGGTTTGGTTGGACTGCACCAGCGGCAGGGTAGGCAGGTCCACTGGCCGAGAGAGGCGCACCAGGGCAATGTCATTCCCCCCCTCTGGCCCTCGTCGGGGGTCGTAGTTGGGGTGGATAACAATTTGCGCAGCCCGAATTCGCTGGCCGGCACCGATTTGCAAGACGGTGGTACCCAACAGCAGATCCAGACTTTGGACATCCACGTCCGGCTCGCCTCGAGGGTCGAAAAAGCAGTGGGCGGCGGTAAGCACCCACTCCGGGGCAATTAGAGATCCCCCGCAAAACTGCGCCTGAAAAGGATCCGGCTCAGCTGCCTTCAGCAAAGCCACCATCCAGGGAAAGGCCCCCGGCTGAGCTGGCCTGCCGCCGACAATCCGCCCCAACCCTGAGCGCGGCGTGGTGAACACCCGCCCTGGCGGCAAAAGGGCAGTGACGTGGTAGGTGCCAGGGGGCAAGTTGGAGAAACGAAAGTTGCCGTTGGCATCGCTGACGGTGCTGGGCTCCCCTGGATCGAGGCGTCCATTGCTGTTCAAATCCAGAAAGGTGGTGATGCCTGCTAGCCCTGGCTCTCCTGGATCTCGCAGACCATTGCCGTTGAGATCGTCGAAATGGGATCCCTCGATGCGCCCTGCAGGAGGGGCTGGAAGCGGCGGCAGGGGACGACTGGAACCCCCACCACCACAGGCACTTACGCTCAGAGCCAAACCCAACCCCAGGAGCACAGACCATGAGCGAGCTAGGCCAAAGAAGGGATGGAATCGGGAGGAATAAGGCATGGTCAGATTCTGCAAGGCTAGCCGGCTATGCTAGCCAAGCATACCCTGCCGACCGATGAAGAGTTAGGAAAGGTCTGTAGTCGGGAAAAAAGGGCCTCACTATCCCCTGCAGCCGGTATAAGGCAGGGATCCTCAAACGCGAAGCGGGGCCGTTCGCCCTTTGGGCAGGCTGTAGGAGGGTGAGTCTGCGCTGAAAGAGTGTTACGCTCTTTAGCTAGGTGCAAAGGGATCCTTAAAGTATGCAAGCCATCACCCTGCTCGGCTCCACCGGCTCAATTGGCACCCAAACCCTGGACTTGGTGGCTCAGTATCCGGAGCGCTTTCGGGTCGTCGGCTTGACCAGCTACAGCAACGTCACTCTCTTGGCCGAGCAAGTGCGGCAGTTTCGGCCCCAGATTGTGGCCATTGGGCGGGAGGAGCTGCTGCCGGAGCTGCGATCCCTGCTGAGCGGCCTGCAACCTCTGCCAGAGCTAGTGGCAGGAATGGAGGGGCTGTGTCAGGTGGCGGCCCACCCCGAGGCTCAGCGGGTGGTGACGGGGATCGTCGGCTGTGCTGGCCTGTTGCCCACCCTGGCTGCCATCCGCGCCGGCAAGGACATTGCCCTGGCCAACAAAGAAACCCTGGTGGCAGGCGGTCCGGTGGTGCTGCCCCTGGTGCAAGAGCACGGCGTGAAGCTCATCCCCGTGGACTCGGAGCATTCGGCCATCTTTCAATGTCTGCAGGGAGTGCCAGAGGGATCCCTGCGCCGCATCTGGCTGACCGCCTCAGGGGGAGCCTTTCGCGATTGGCCGGTGGAGAAACTGAACCAGGCGACGCTGGCCGATGCTCTCAAACACCCCAACTGGGTGATGGGGCGCAAGATCACCATTGATTCAGCCACCCTGATGAACAAGGGCCTGGAGGTGATCGAGGCCCACTGGCTGTTTGGCCTGGACTATGACCGGATCGAGATCCTCATCCACCCTCAGAGCATTGTCCACTCCTTGGTCGAGCTGGCAGATACTTCTGTTCTGGCCCAGTTGGGCTGGCCGGATATGCACCTGCCCATTCTCTACGGCCTCAGTTGGCCGGAGCGCCTCTCCACCCCCTGGGAGCCTCTTGATTTGGTAAAGCTGGGATCTCTTACCTTTAGGGCGCCGGATCACCGCAAGTACCCCTGCCTACAACTGGCTTATGCTGCTGGGCGGGCAGGAGGAACCCTGCCAGCGGTGTTGAATGCGGCCAACGAGGCGGCGGTGAACTTCTTTCTGCAAGAGCGCATCCGCTTTCTGGATATCCCTCGCCTTTTGGAGCAGGTGTGCGAGCGGCATCAGGTCATTGCCAATCCCAGCCTGGAGGACATTCTGGCAGTGGATGCCTGGGCGCGACAGCAGGTGGAACTCTTGGCGCAGCAGGCCCCAGCCCAGGTTCTAGCCTGATCCCTACCGGGGGGATCCGGCCCAGCGCTAGAGTGGGAAAAGGCTTGAGGAGCACCTGAGTGGCCAGATCCCACTGGCAACAGTTGCTTCACTATCTACGCCCCCACTGGCAGCAGGTGGTGTTGGGCATTGCCTCCCTGCTGGTGGTCAACAGCCTGGGGGTGTTCCTGCCCTGGTATGTCAAGCTGGCCGTTGATGATCTCAGCCAGAACCTGGCCACCCTGGCGCCCAGCCGCATCGCCCTCCACGCCCTGGTGGTGTTGGGTGTCTCCACCCTGATGATGGTTATTCGCATTGCCTCGCGGGTGTGGATGTTTGGGGCAGGACGGCAGGTGGAGTTTCGCCTCAAGCAGGCCATCTTCGAGCATTTGCTCACCCTGCAGCCTTCCTACTTTGCCCAGCAGACCATCGGGGACATCCTCACCCGCATCACCAGCGATGTGGAAAATGTCCGCCGCCTGTTGGGCTTTGCCCTGCTTAACTTGGCCAACACGATCTTTGCCTACGGCAGTACGCTGCCGGCCATGTTTGCTATTGAGCCGCGTCTAAGCGCTCTGGCCCTGTCGGTGTTTCCGGTGATGCTGGTGCTGGTGAAGTTAAGCAGCAACCGCCTGCAGCAGGAGCAGCTTCAGGTGCAGCAGGAGCTGGCGGATCTCAGCGATCTCATCCAGGAGGACGTAAACGGCATCACCTCGATCAAGGTGTACGCCCAGGAAGAGCACGAGCAGCAGGAGTTCCGTCGCCGCAACGACCGCTTGTTGCAGGCCAATTTGCGCTTGGCCCTCACCCGCAACCTGCTGTTCCCTTCTCTGGTGGCTTTGGTTAGCCTCAGCCTGTTGCTGCTGCTCACCGTGGGCGGGCCCCAGATTGCCGCGGGGCGGCTGACGATTGGGGATTTCTCGGCGCTCACCCTCTACGTAGAACGGCTGGTGTTTCCCACCGCTTTGCTGGGCTTTACCCTTACCGCCTACCAGCGGGGCCAGGTTAGCCTGGAGCGGATTGACGCCTTGCTGCGGGTAGAGCCCACCATCCGCGATGCCCCGGAGGCTTTGCCCCTTCCTCTAGAGAAGGTGCAGGGCCGTATCGAGGCTAGGGGTCTGACTTTTGCCTACACCGGCACAGGATCCCCAGCGCCAGCTCTACAGGATCTGCACTTTTGTCTCGAGCCGGGCCAACTGGTGGCGGTGGTGGGGCCAATTGGGGCGGGCAAGTCCACCCTGGCCAATGCCCTTCCTCGCCTGCTGGAGATCCAGCCGGGGCAACTGTTTTTGGACGGACAGGACATCACCCAGATCCAACTGAGATCCCTGCGCCGGGCCATCGCCTATGTGCCCCAGGAGAGCTTCCTGTTCAGCGCCACGGTTCGGGACAACATCCGCTACGGCAAGCCGGACGCTGAAGACTGGGAAGTGGAATGGGCCGCCAAAGCCGCCCACATCCACGCCGAGATCCTCAACTTCCCCAAGGGTTACGACACGCTGGTGGGAGAGCGGGGCATTACCCTCTCCGGCGGCCAACGACAGCGACTGGCCCTGGCGCGAGCTTTGCTAGTCGACGCGCCAATTTTGATTTTGGACGACTGCCTCTCCAGCGTGGACAACCAGACCGCCCAGGCCATTCTTCGCCACCTGCGCCAGGCCACGGCTCAGAAGACGGTACTCTTTATCACCCATCGCCTCACGGTGGCGGTGGAGGCGGATCAAATCTGGGTCATGGACAAAGGTCGCATCGTGCAGCAGGGATCCCATGCCGAGCTGCTGGCCGACCCGCAGGGGCTCTACGCTACCCTCTGGGCTAAGCAAAAGCTGGAGGAGGCCCTGGCCTAGGCTGCAGTTAGCAGCTACCCTAACCAGCAAAGCGGTGGGGAGTGGCAAAAGCATGAGAAGTCTGGGTCAATTGCTAGAACAGGCCGGAATCCAACCCCAATTGGTCCAGGGATCCCTAGAGGGGGTGTGGGTAAAAGGCCTCTGCGCCGATTCCCGCCAGGTGCAGGCGGGGGATCTGTTTTTGGGGATGCTGGGATCCCGCGTCGATGGCGGCGAGTTTGTCGGGGAGGCGCTCACTAGAGGAGCGGTAGCGGCCCTTCTTTCCCAGGAGGCTTGGAAGAAGGTTAGCGGAGAGGCTGAATGGGGGAGTCAGCCCCTTCTGGTTTTGCCTCGCGTCGGCCTCAACAAAGCCGTGGCCCAGGTGGCGGCGGCCTTCTACGGTTTTCCAGCTCGCCAACTGATCCTAGTGGGGGTAACTGGCACCAACGGCAAGACCACCACCACCCACCTCATCGAGCATCTGCTGCAGGCTGCTGGTCGTCCTGTAGCCCTGCTGGGCACCCTCTACAACCGCTGGCCAGGCCACTATGAAGTTACACCCCACACCACCCTGTTTCCCCTAGAGCTGCAGCGCAGCCTGAGACAGGCCAAGGAAGCCGGCGCCGAGGTGGCGGTGATGGAGGTGAGCTCTCACGCTTTGGCCCAGGATCGGGCGTGGGGCTGTGCCTTTGCCGCTGCCGTCTGGACCAACCTCACCCAAGATCACCTGGATTTCCACGGCAGCATGGAGAACTACTGGCAGGCCAAGGCCACTCTCTTCCGGCCAGAGTATTTGCAGGGGCGGGCAGTGGTCAATGCCGACGACGCGGGCGGACGGCGGCTGCTTGGAGCCATTTCAGCCCCTCTGGAGCCCTGGGCCTATTCCCTCAAGCCCCTAGAAGGGATCCCCGGCCTGTGGCCCACTGACGTTCACCTACATCCCACTGGCCTCAAGGCAACCCTGCACACCCCTATGGGCAGCTTTGCTGTGGAGGCGCCCCTGGTGGGATCCTTCAACCTTTCCAACTTGCTGGCGGCGGTAGGGGTAGCGCTGCACTTGGGGATCCCCCCTGAGGCCATCCAGTCGGCCTTGCCCCGTTTTCCCGGGGTACCGGGGCGAATGGAGCGGGTGAGCCTGCCAGGGCAGGACATCACGGTAATCGTGGACTATGCCCACACCCCCGATGGGCTGGAAAACCTGCTCAAGGCGCTGCGCCCGCAAGTTCAAGGCCGGCTGATCTGCATCTTTGGCTGTGGTGGAGATCGCGACCGGGGTAAGCGCCCGCAGATGGGCCGCATTGCCGCCACCTGGGCAGATCAGGTGATCGTGACCTCAGATAACCCGCGCACTGAAGATCCGCAGCGGATCTTGCAGGATATCTTGGCTGGGATCCCTGGATTTCCCTGGGCCGTGGAGGTGGATCGGCGGCAGGCCATTCGTCTAGCCATCCTCGAAGCTCAGCCAGGGGATACGGTGGTCATTGCCGGTAAAGGCCACGAAGACTACCAGATCCTAGGCACTGAGAAGATTCCCTTTGACGACCGGGAAGAAGCGCGCGAGGCCCTTGCTCTGCGTCTAGCCCATCTATCCCGCTAAACGGCGGTGCTGCAGCATCAGATCCACAAACTCGCGGAAGAGGTGATCGGCATCGTGAGGGCCGGGGCTGGCCTCTGGGTGGTACTGCACCGAAAAGAGGGGCAACTGGCGGTGGCGGATCCCGGCCACCGTGCGGTCATTTAAGTTGAGGTAGGTGATCTCCACGTCCTCAGCCGGGATCGAAGCAGCGTCTACTGCAAACCCATGGTTTTGGCTGGTGATTTCCACTTGCCGCTCTAGCCCACAGGGATGGTTGAGGCCGCGGTGGCCAAACTTGAGCTTGTAGGTGGATCCTCCGAGGGCTAGGCTGAGGATCTGGTGGCCCAGGCAAATCCCAAACAAGGGCTTCCCGCTTTGCAGCAGCGCCTGGGCGGTGCGGATGGCCGTGGTCTCTGCCGCCGGATCCCCAGGCCCGTTGGAGAGAAGGATCCCGTCGGGGTTGTAACTCAAGATCTCCTCAGGAGTGGCGTGGGCCGGCAACACCACCACCCGGCAGCCGTAGCGAGCTAGGCGGCGCAAGATATTGCGCTTGATGCCAAAATCTAGCGCCACCACCCGCAGGGGGGGATCCGGGACCGGGATCCCTTGGCTGCAGCCATAGTCCCAGTCGGCAGGGGTGGGCTCCAGCCACTCGTAAGGCTTGGGCGTTGTAACCTCTGCCGCCAGGCTTAGCCCCTGCATGGAAGGGGCTTGGCGCACCTGCTCCAGCAACGCCTGCGGGTCCAGGATCTCGGTCGAAATAGCTCCATTCATCACCCCCTGGGAGCGCAGCCGCCGCGTCAAAGCCCGCGTATCTACCCCGGCAATGGCCGGGATTCCATGCTGTTTGAGGTAGTCAGGCAGCGTCCCCATGGCCCGCCAAGAGCTGGCTAGGCGCGACACGTTGCGGGCAATCACTCCCGCGACCTGGGGCCGGGCCGATTCTTGATCCAGCTCATTGACTCCGGTGTTTCCCAGCTCAGGGCAGGTAAAAGTAACGATCTGCCCCCGGTAGCTGGGATCGGTGATCACCTCCTGGTAGCCGGTCATGCCCGTGTTGAACACCACCTCACCCACCGCCGTGCCCGGCGCCCCAAAAGACCAACCGGCAAAGGAAGTGCCATCGGCCAGCACCAGCAGAGCCGGCTGACGAGATTGCCAGGGGAAGGCTTTTTGTGGAGCTTCAAGAGTTGGGGAAGAGGTAAGCATAGCCAATGACCTACGGCAGCTTAGGACAGGAGCCTGGCAACCTTTCAGCCACGGCCTGACCATCCTACCCCAGCTATCCTTCCTCTGGCTCGCTGGTTACATTTTCCTCTGGCTCGCTGGTTACATTGCCACACTCCGGATTGTTGTCCTTGCGGATAGTGCCTATCAAGGTGCTCACCACCACGCAGCGGTTTTCGCCCTGGGAGTAGGTGCTGCTGACGACAAAGCGTCCTAGCTGACGCGCTCGCCCTTCCGAGTCGAAAACAGCTCTGCCATCAGGGAAGGTGTTGCGTACCGTTACAAAGTTATTCAGGCGCACCCGCTGACAGGGGGTAGGCTCATCACAACGACCTTCCTCGTCTTGGATCACTAGCGTGGGAACCCTTGGATCCGCATTGTCGATCCTGACCACCCAAGCTCGGCCTCGGAGAGAGGTTCTGGCGTTGGTGCGGGCGGTGCGCAGGGCGCGCTCCACCTTGTTTTGGGCATCCTCCAGTTGGATCCGCGCCCAGATGTTGATCCCAGAGGGAACGGCCAGCACAGCCAGGATGCCGATGATGACCACCACCGCTAGGACTTCTGTCAGCGTAAAGCCCCGGGATCGAAAAGGCTGAGCTCGGCCAATTGCCTTTTTCTCCAAGGCCAACATGGTGGACATTCCCCCTAGGAGAGCTGACGGTTGATAACACCGCGGGCAAGAACCCGTGTTTGCATTGGCAGCAAGTAGCGCGACACCTCTGAGATATCGACGCTGGTGGCATTTCGGATGTAGCGACGGAAAAGGCCAGGGTTGGCCCGCTCCATGGCTGTGGCGGTGATGTTGATGATCACATCCTGCGGTCGGTCAGCGCCGACGCTTTGCCGCACACAGACATAGAAGCCCACGTCGTTTTGGTTATCTCCCAGCCCTGGGAAGGTGACGCCGTTGGGCCTGCCGCCACCAAAGGCATAGCCCTGCAGGCAAGCGGGTGCAACCTGCGGGCTGCCCTGCCGGCTGCTGAAGATGTTGGAGACCAAAGTTGTCAGGCGGGGGCCATCTGTCCTGCCGGCAATGGGGATTTGGCGCGCTCGAGCTTGCTCGGAAGGCCAAGCAAGGAAACCAGCTCGGAACGGATCGGGATCCTCAACAAAGAACGGGCTGCGACCGGCGCAGTTGTTTTGACCCTGAATGTTGAAGGGTCGCAACTCAAAACGGTCGATCCGCGCGTTGCCTTCCCAGGGAGTGCGCCCTGTTGGGTTGCCAGCGTTGTTGTAGTTGCGGCGCAGGTAGTACACGACCAAGGTGTAGATGCCGCGGCGGCTGACAAGAGTGTCCCAATCCGCATTTCTACCGTTTGTGCGCGGAAACTCAGGAGGTGGTTCGGCGGGCAAGGTGGCACGGCCTTCTCGGATCTGTTGTAAGGTGGGGTTGCCCGCGTAGCATCCCTGCGGGATCGGCTCCAGCTTCCAAAAGGCAACAACCGGGATAGCGTCATTGGGTCGGCGGATCCAGCCCGGCGCGTAGAGCCGTTGAATGACATCCGGGATCCTGTCCCCAAGTCGATCAGATTGCTGTGGGTTCTGCTCAGTGTCGTTGTAAATGTAAAGAGCCTCCGCCAAATCCTGCCGGATGTATTCCATAGCTTGGGTCAGCTCCGCCTGCACCTGGGTACGGCCCGTCTCTTCCCGATCCAGCCGCATCGTCTCGATGACAATCATCGCGGTGGCCAGGAGAAAGATGGAGGCAACCAGCAGTGAGACCAACAGCTCAATGAGGGTAAACCCTCTGCTGGCTTGGCGGCGAAAGATCAACACAGGCCAACACCTCCATCTTTCAACAGGTTTTGCAGGAAGGAACTTAGGCTCTACCTCAGGGTACAGCAGGTCAGTTAGGCAAGGGGAAAGCCCGGCACCTCTGGTTGGGATTCTCGCCTCTGGCAATGGCTATCTGCCGGCAAACATCCCCCAAATTGGCGGCCAGGTTGACTTCTACAATCGAGCTGGCCATGGGAAAGAGCCACACATCGGCATTGGCCAAGTTCTGGTTAGCCGAAACCACCTCCGTCCTCAAGCCAGGCAGCGCTCGGCGAGTGTTTGGATCAAAAGAAAAGCGGTGGTAAACCCTCACCCCCATGCGAAAGCTGCAGGGCACCCCCTCAATGACCCTGTTTTCACGGCGGTCGATGCAAGGTGCCCCTGCGTCGCGGAAGGTTTGGATGACGTATTCTTCGGGGTTACGCCCCGGCACTTGGACCCGAGCCACGCGAATGGAATAGTTGTTCCCCTCTGTGTCCATATCGGTAGGAGGTGGGGTATTTGCCAGCGGGTTGGCTCCCACCCTGGGCAGACGGGCCAGTTGAGCCGGATTCTGAAAAGCACGAGGGTCGTCAGATAGCTCGATATCCACCAGGGTGCGGATGCGGTCCACCTCCTCCTGGGCTAGGCGGTTGGCCAGCTCCACCCGCTCGCTCATGGCACGCCGGTAGGCAATCACCGTGAGGGTAGGGGCCAGGGCGGCCATGGCCAGGGCCACGAGAACGACCGAAGCCAAGACTTCAATGAGGGTGAAACCCTCCGCTTGGTGTTGCTGCCAAAGCCGCCACTTGTTCATGGATCCCTCCCTCTTCTGCCCCTACCCTAAATCTGCCCCTGACCGGCCAGGTCAGTATCAGTTAAACTCCTCGCAGCCACCAATCCGGGCAGACGGATCCAACTGCACACCCGGCTGATTCTGGAGTGCGCAGCGCAGCCGCCGCACGTACGGATCTTGTGGATCTAGCTCCCGCAAGAACTCGGTGCGCGTGTTGGAGGGGAATTGGAAGCGGGACGACACAGGGCCGGGGCGGCGGGCAATTTGCAAGCCCACATCGTAGCCGAAGCGGCGATTGGGCGGGAAGTAGTAGTCGAAGCCCCGCACAAAGGTTGGATCGGCTACCAGATTGGGTGGCTCGAAGCTGTGCTGCAGGAAGGGGCCAGTGGCATAGGTGCTGTAGTTGAGCTGGATCATCGAGCCGCTGAAGAAGAGGTCGGTATTTCTCCACAGCTCGTTGAGGCGCAGGAAGTTGTGCATGCCGCCGGCAGTTTGGTCTAGCCGCGAGGGCAGGGTACCACTGATGGCAGTGGCATTCACCCGCGTTTCCCTAGCTGGCTGCAGTTGATGGTTGTTTCTGCCGTCGTCATTGCGGCGGCGCTGGTCTACATCCTCTGAGGCCAGCTCTTGGAAGCGGGGAATGGGAATGGGCCGCCGGGTCACCTCATCCAGGATTACCCCCAGCACCGGGTTGTCCCCAGCAAAGCCAGTGGCGGGCTTGTTCAGGTCCAGCGTCAACGCCTCCACATCCACCCAAGCAAAGGCGGCGGTATCATCAGTGCTAAAGTCACCGTCCCTTATTGTGGGGCCGTTGCGATCGATCTGAACCTGAACCCTCTTGGTTCCTCTTTCATCTACATATAGCCTGACGTAGAAGCACAGGCCGTTGCGGACGTCTTCGTTTCCTTGGGTATCGATGTAGTAACCATTGCGATAGCTGGAGCTTGGGGAGTAGTTCTGAGTGTCACCTGCGTTTACCCAAGCGTAGGGGTTCAACACCATTTGGGGCTGGATTTCTAGTCCTTGCCTTCCAGGATCTAAGTCCTGCCCAAACAGCGGATCCCGATCCACGACATCCAAAGGCTCGTCGGTATCGCGAACACGATTGCGGTTCTTGTCCCAGAAGTCGACTTTGCCATCTTCATACCATTTGCCATCTTTATCCCAGTCCTCGATACGCAACGTGCTGGGGCGGCTAGCGGCGGTGTAGGCCTCGTAGCGGAAGCGGTCGTTGAAGTTGGGGCGGAACACGCCCGGCACCCAGAAGCCGCCGTCAGTATCTGGACCTTGATCCTCAGAGGGGCAGACTACGTCTTCATTGTCCTTAATAAGACCTTTGCGCCTTAAATCCTCGCTAAGGAGTTTTCGCCTTAGCTGTCGGGCCCACTCCGGGCTTCCCCTCTCAAACGAGCCTTTTAGGCGGGGCCCTTTGATAGCCGGACGGATGCCGGGCTCGCGGCTGGGTTGAGAAATGGACTCAGAGAGGACGCCACCCCTTACCAAACCCCGACGGGCAGCGTGAGCCGGCTCGCCAAACATCCAATTGAAGGCTGCCCGCAAAGCCTCAGCAGGGCTAAGCCACTTGGGCGGCTTGGGCACCCCTGCCTTCACCTCCAGCACCGGCGAGAGCTGCGGCTCCAAGGCAATGGTCACGCCTTCAGTAGAAGCCTTGGCCACGCTATGCACGCTGACCGTCTCGGGTTCTGGATCCGCCTGCACCTCCCGAGCAGGTCGCAGCTCCACCGTGTTGGGCTTGGCCGCCATCCACTCGCCCAAGGGGCTCTTAGAACGAGTTTCTGGGGCAAAGGTGCTCGACCCGCAAGGCCGACCTTGACAGCGCAAAGGTCGGGTCTCCGTTGCAGTGTCCTCACAGGTTGGGCTGCTGGTGCTGGCGATGAGGGTGCCCCTCCGGGTTTGGGTAAACGTTCTGGTTGTGCCGCAGTCGATCTGGTCGATGACCTCATCGCAACTGGCCGGCGTCCAAGGCCCCCAGTTGTAGTTGCAGGTCTGCCGGCAGTCGACCGTCTGGGATTGCGTCTCGTCGTATCTGATTCCGCAAGCTGCCAATGTGCAGGTGCGGCTGCGAGTTTGGGTGACTCTGGTGCCACCGTTGGCCACCGTACACTCAGGAGTCCATTCAGACCAAGCACCGCAGGTCCTCGGAGGTTGGCAGGTAACCTGTCGAGGTGTTGGTGGCTGGCCTGGGCAGCCATCAGGCAACCTTGCTGTTTGGGTAATGGTTACAGACTGACAGATATTGGTCGGGCAGGGGGGATCCCAGATGGGCTCGCAGGTCTGGCAATGCGCCTGGTAAGGCCGCTCAGGAGCCACCCGAGGATCCGGCTGGCATGGCTTGTTGACTGGCTGCAAGGGCTTGAGGTAGCGCAGGTCGTAGTTTTCCAGAGGATGCCCATCTCCCTGGGTTGTAAGGCGGACAAAAGCATTGCCCTCGTTCTCGTAAGCTTGGATCTCCACTAGGTAGGGAGAAGGCCGCTCAGGGTCTGCACATTGCAGCTCCAGCCGGAAGCTCACCCGGTTGTCGCCATCCCGCCACGCCTCGACGCCAACAGCATCGTTTTCTGGGTCTCCGTCTTGTGTCGTGTTCAGAAAGGTGTCGCCTTCGTTGCGGAGAAAACCTTGAAAGAAGGGTGTTGGCTCGCCTTCTCCAAGCCTATAGGCAGGGTTCCTGCGGATGATGATCCGGCCTCCATCGTTGGTGTTGAGGTTGTAGGTGGCAACCCCAGGCCAACGGGGGTACAGCTCCCCGACCCAGCGCACCACGAAAAAGTCGTTGCCCCAGCTGTTGCCACTTCCCAATGATCCTCCTCTACGCCGCCAGCAGGAGCGCCAGAAGCCTATGTTGCCCCTGCCTACTATGTCTGGAGCATCAGCGGGAGATTGAGACGTATCCGGCTCACTGCATCTTGGCATCCACAAAAAGTCAGCCTTGGGAAGAGTGGGTTGATCATTCCACCGATCATCCCTCAAAGGCCAGCCACCCCAGGGCCAGAGGAAGGGGGAGTTGGTGTTCTGATAATTCTGGTTGCCAAACAGGTAGTAGAACCCACCCCAAATCGGCAGATTGGTACCGCGGACCCAGCGGGCAAAACTATTATTTGGATTTGGAGGATTTCCTGGACTACCTGGCCGCCAGCCGGAAACCTGGCCATCTTCATCTGTTTCCAAAGCGTCCCGAATGCAGGCCCACCACCGTGAGGCTCGCTCGTCGTATGGAGTGTTCCAATCACCTGAGGGATCGCACCTTGGTCCTCTCTGGTCTTCTTCTATCATGAAGGATTCCCCTGGAACGCCAAGCCTCCGATGCTGAACAGGATAGGTTGGATCCGGCCAGCGCACCGCCCGCAGGTAGGGCAGGTTGGCCGTTCGAGCCTCTTCGACCAGGGGGCCTGCGGCTCCGGTGGTGGCAAACCCTGTGTTGCGTTCGTACTGGTCTCTCGGGCTAGTCAGCCAGCCGTTGTAGTACTCGGCCAACAGGCCGCCTCCTGGAGGGAGGGGACAAGGCTGGAGAGGAGCTATCAGCAGCCAGCGGGAGGTATCCAACACCGGGTTGCCTAGAGCCGAGATGCGCACTCCAAAGTTGGCATAGCCCACATCGGGTGCCCGCAAGGGCCGCACTGCCGGCACGCCACCGCCTGCCGTTCTGTCATCGTTATTGGGATCCGAATCGGCGTTGTCGAAGGGAGCCAGAATGGTGTCGCGGGCAAACACCTCTGGCCAGCCTGGCCGCCGCACGTGGTTGCCCAAATTCTGCGCCCCGTTGGTGTTGTCGAAGCGGAGGACACCAGCGCCGCCTCTGTCGGGATCCGGAGCCGGCCAGTTGTCGCCCCGGATCACCAGCGCTTGGTTGAGGAAGGAGGTGTTGGCTCCTAGGTTTGGCCCGCTGCAGCCGTAATAGTCGTTGCGGCGAGGGGCTGAGGCCCGTCCACCGGCGTAGTCTTGACCGGGCACGTAGCTGCTGCCGCCGCCGTTGAGGGTGCCATCCTGGACAAAGGCATCATCAATGCTGCCATCGCAGAAATCGGCAGAGAGGATGTTCACCGCGTCGCCCAAGACCTCGCTGGGCCGCCAGAGATCGGCAGGCTGCCGGCTATTGTTTGGGTCTACCACCCGAGCAAAGCGCCGATCTTCATTGGCCCGCTGCCGCCCGTAGAAGTTTCTGTAAAGACCATCTGCTCCGAAGGCAAGGCGAGTGGTAAACTCCTCCAGGAGATCGCCTTCCTTCGTCTGATGCAGGTTGAAGTCCCCTTGGATGTAGACGGGGTTATCGGAAATGAAGGACAAGCCAAAGAGAGCTTCAGTAGGCCTGATGGCGTCACTGGGGTTAAACACACTGCGGGCCAACACTGCCCCGTTGCGCAGGCGGAAGCCGTAGGGCCGCCGATCCGGATCCGCGTAGTAGTCCACCGGCTTAGGGCTAAGTCCGGCATCGGAAACAGGGGGATCCCAAACCGTTTGACCATTCGCCGTGCCGCGACCTGGCTGACCGGCGTTCATGATGCCGGCGCTGCCCAAGTCACCGCGGGCATTTCTGTTGCGCCATCTGGTTAGGTAGCTATCAAAAGTGCCCAAGGGCGGGCGGGCAATGGCATCCTCCCGTACGGCATCTTCCCGGAAGGCGTAGAAAATCCCCCCTTCTCGGTTCTCGCCAATGCCGGCAGGCAGCCAAGTATCTCCGTTGATCAACCCGTTGGCCTGTCCGTTGACGTTGTTGGTCAGCAGGGCCAGGTCGATGTTGAGGGCCCGCACTGCCATCGCCTCGCGGCCATCGTAAAAGACGGAATCTTTGAAGGGCACGCGGTAGCACTCGTTGCCAATCCGAATTAACTCAAATCGGTTGCTGTTGGGGTGGTTGCCAAGTACTGGGCTTCTGGGGCATTCCTCTAAACGAGCATAGGGCAAGGTCCAGGCGTTGATCTTAGGCTTGGGCCTCAGCCTTATCAGTTCCAGATCTCTTAGGTTGTCCAGGTCGCACGTTGAGGGATCGCAAAGGGTTCGGTAGGTTACTGATCCTCTTTGCTGTGATCCTAAGAACGGTAACTCCCGTAAGAAGGGGTAGGCCCGCCTCCGCTCATCCTCAATGAGATCATTGGGGGGATCGTTGGGGTTGGGGAGCTCACTGTAGTAAAAGGTCTCGCGGGGGAAGATGTAGCGTAGCGGCAGATAGAAGCGGTTGGCCGCTTCTCGGTTCCCAGCTCGGCTGGCTTGGATGTCGTTCAAAAGGATTTGAGCTGTGGGATCAGGCTTGCTGGCATCATTGGCGGCATCCCGAATGCGCAGGATGTTGTCGGCCAGCATGCCCAGCATGCAGCCTGCCGTTTGCAGCGTGGTTTGGTCGGCTAGGCTCAGTTGGTCAACGGGAGTGCCTCGGTTGACCAGATCAATCGCCCGCCGCAGCTCGGAGAAGTTGCCAAAGGCGGTGATGAACGGATCCGGATGAATGCGGCCTGGCTCCTGTCTGGGTGGATAGGCCCCGTCGGGATCGCCGGCAAAATTGGCCAGGTTGGTTAGCGCCGTCCACAGTGGGGTGCCAGGCCGTAGCTGCTCTCTCATTGGCGTGGGATCATATTCCCAAACGTTGGTGCCCTCGCCGGTAAAGAAGTTGATACCCAGTTGTTTGCTCTGGTCACCCGCGGGAAACGTGGAAGCCCGCTGCAAGCTCCAGGGAGTGCCGGGGTGAGCCACCGTGGCCAAGCAGGCAATGGGAAAGCGCCCCTGCTCATAGCTGTAGTGGTAAACGGCCGTGGCCTGCACTGCCGCTGGGTTATCCCGTAGCGTTAGGCGTTGCCGCGCCTCGTTGCTGATAAAGATGGCCTGCAGCTTGGTGGGATCGTCGGGATCCCCGGGCGGCACCAAAGGCAAAGGCAAAGAATCGGTGCGGGTTAGTTCCAGCCGCTGGCCCACGATCACCCGCAGACCTTCCACACGGGCCCGCCGCTCCCAGTAGCCATCCAAGCCCACCTCGGAAAGGGCGCCTGGGGGTGGGTTGTCCTCGGTCAAAGACTCATTCTGGTTGTTCCTGGCATCGGCAGGAATGGGATCACCGGCCTTAGCACGATACCTTTGCGCAAAGGTGTCCACGTCGCAGCCCCTCTGCTGGTTAGGTTCGACCGGTGGACGGTCATAGCTAGCCTTGGGGCCAAAGCGGTTGTCGGCCCGGTAAACATCGTCCACGTAGGGGGGGCAGGCCTGGTCGGACCGAAAGCCGCCTGCTTTAATCCGGCCAGGGTTCTCCCTCTCTTGCTCTTGGCGGTCAGGGTTCTTCCTCTTTGCGTTGAGAGGAGAATTTGCCCATCCTGCTGCATCTTGGGCATAGGTTCCGCGGGTACGAATGCGACCAAAAAGCTGTAGCTCCAGCGGATCCAGCGCCACATTTTCTGGCTCTACCTGGTTCTGCACCGAGTCAAAATTTTGGTTGTTCAACCGAGCCAGCACCCCTGGCGCTACGTCTTGCTCGCCAGAGTGAACATCGAAAATCAGAGTATCGCTCACCTGCTGGCCGGCGTAGCCAATGGCCCCTGCCACCAGCTCTCCAAAGGCAGTGATCTCAGAGTTGTCAGCGGGCATGTAGAAGCAGGATTCCTCCGAGCTGATGGCGAAAGCCCGGAACAAGTTGTTGGGGGCATAGCGGAAGAAAAGGCTGCCCCCTGTGTAGATAGCGCCGTTCCAGTTGTAGCCGGGGGTGAAGAAGAACTCTACATCGCCGCGGCTAAAGATCCCCCACTTGTTGAGCAGATCCCGCTTCCGATCCTGCTGGAACTGCAAGGCCGAGATGGCACGGGTGGTGGAGTCGGCGCCTTGAATCGGCAGGGTGACGGCAAAGACCTGGAAGGGCTTGTACAGCGCCGTGCCGACCTGGAACCAATCCCCTATGTTCGGGTTGAAAGTCTGGTTGGCAGCGGAATCAGTGCACCCTTCCAGGACGGATCCTTGAAGTGGACCACTGCGGATCACCAGTCGCCGCGCCCGTTCAGTATCGCTGATATTTCCCTCAAAGCCCTCCAGTCTGTCTCGGCCCTCTACCGGCGCACGACGAGCATGAAGGATGGTATAGGCTGTTACGGAGTCATTGAGGCCGTTGTTGTCGATATCCACCAAAAACCACCAGACTGGGGCTTGCCGCTGCACTTCAATTCTCCGGCTCGGATTCTGAGGATCCGGAACACGGGCAGAGTACCTCAACAGGAAGCGCC
The DNA here is from genome assembly GCF_047462215.1 of Synechococcus sp. O70.1. Lineage (NCBI taxonomy): Bacteria > Bacillati > Cyanobacteriota > Cyanophyceae > Synechococcales > Synechococcaceae > Synechococcus > Synechococcus sp. O70.1. The sequence continues at coordinate 59,387 of NZ_JANSIT010000005.1, forward strand.
GCTCATCGGGAAGGGTATAGGGATCCGAGGCTTCCGCAGGCACCACTTCGCCATCGTTGAGCAGGGCAGAGGTGAATTGCTCATCAGTGGGAGCACTGACAGGCAGGCGGCGATCCCGGACGAGGTTGTCGATCTTGGCCCGCGCCCGGTCGATGGCGGCATTCAGTTGTCGGCTAACCGTCTGCTCCGCCCGCTCCACCTGGGTTTGGATGGTGCGCTGGGTAGATCGAGTGAGCAACCCCACGGTTACCAAGCTCAGCACCAGCACGATTAAAATCGCCACTGGCAGCACAAAGCCGCGCTCGCGGATCCTGCCCCGATCCACCGGGATCTTCAGAGAGCTGAGCAAGCGCAGGACAAGTTTGAGCAACAGCGGGGAAGGAGCAGACATGGCTGTATCCCGGAGTAGGCGAGTGCCAAGATAGCAACAGTATGCAAGGGATCCCGAGTCTCAGACATCCCCACGGGTGGGGGGAAGGGACAGCCTGATCTTGTCAGGATTCCCAAGCTTTTACAAAATCCCCAGCTGCTGCGCTTTGAGCAGGGCGGTGACGCGGTCGGTGGCGTCCAACTTGCGGTAGACAGCGCTGGCGTACTCTTTCACGGTTTCGACGCTAATGCCAAGGCGGCGAGCAATTTGTTTGTTGGCTAGGCCCTCCTTCATCAGTTGCAGCACGCATAGCTCGCGGGGGGTAAGCCTGGGCAGCTCCTGGGGGGCGGGCAGCCAGTCGTGGTCGGGGTTGGCCAAGATCTGGCGGATAACGCGGGCCAATTCCGCCGGCTCGGTTTCTTTGGAGAGGTAGCCTTTGGCCCCCGCCCGCCGCGCTGCTTCGATTAGGGCCAGCTCGTGAAAAGTCGTCATCATCACCACCACCACCGGCAGGCCCAGCTCGACAATCTGCTGGCAGGCAGCGATCCCGTCCCCACCAGGCATGCGCACATCCAAAAGGGCCACGTCGACGGGGTGGTGGCGGCAGTACTCAACGGCCTGGGATCCGGTCTCGGCCTCGGCTACCACCACAAACCCCTGGGCTTCCAGGGCAAACCTCATCCCTAGCCGAAACAGAGGATGGTCGTCGGCAATGAGCACACGCACAGGAGAAGTCATAGGATCCCGGCCAGGAAGAGGGCACAACTTAATCTGCCCAAAAGAGGGATCCCCAATAAAGTGCCCTCACCCCCAGCCTAGAGAGGAGCTATTTTACAAAGACCATGCCGCGGGTCTTGGGGTTGAAGGTGGGATCCAGCCGGGTCTGAGCATTGTACAGGGCACCGGTCAGATCGGCTTCTTCCAGAAAAGCTCCCCTTAGATCAGCCCCGCGCAGATCGGCCTGGCGCAGGTTGGCTCCCGTCAGGTCGGCGCCGGCAAGAACAGCCCCGCGCAAATCGGCTTCGCGGAGGTTGGCTACCTGAAGATTGGCCCCTGTGAGATTGGCCTGCTGCAGGTTGGCTCGGCTGAGATCCGCTTCCCACAAAAAGGCTCCCCCCTGCTCCGCGCTGCTCAGGTTGGCGCCGCGCAAGTCGGCCAAGTTGAGGATGGCCTGGGAGAGGTTGGCCGCTTGTAGATTGGCCTGCTTGAGGATGGCTTCTTTCAGGTTGGCCCCCCGCAGATCCACTCCCGCCAGTACGGCTCCCGTCAGATCGCAGGCGGGACAATCTCGGCCAGGAAGAACGACTTGGGATCGACCCAGTTGGGCCTCGAGTTCCAGTTGGGCAGAAGCTGGAGGTGCCGGGATCCCCATCCCCCACAGGGCGAGGAGGCTGAGACTGCCCCAAGACCGAGGCCAGGCCATCTTCTTCACGGAGAACCGTTTCCGCCCTCAAGGCGGCTGGCAGTGGGGGCAAAAGTAGGCTGAGCGGCTTGCCAGCTTGATCCGCTGAATCGGGGTGCCACACAGGCGACAGGGATCCCCTTCTCGACCATATACCCACGCCTGACCCTGGTAGTTGCCGTTGAGCCCCCGCAGATCCCGGTAATCGCGCAGGGTGGTGCCCCGCTGCTCCAGCCCCGCTTGCAACACCCGGATCAAGGCTTCTCGCAGGCGGCTCTTGGCAGCATCCGAAAGCTGCGAGGCAGGTGTCAAGGGGTGGATGCCGCTCAAAAACAGGGCTTCGTCGGCGTAGATGTTGCCCACTCCCGCTAGCAGCGACTGATCCAGCAGGGCGGCTTTGATGGGGCGGCGGCTTTTCCGCAAGGCGTCTTGGAAATAGGTTTCTGAAAAGGCGGGCGAAAACGGCTCTGGCCCCAGCCTCTGCAAAGCCGTGATCACCGCCTCCGGCTCCACCCCGGCAGGCACCAACCACATCTGGCCAAAGGTACGCGGGTCCACAAAGCGCAGCTCCCACCCCTGCTCCAGGCGCAGTCGAACCCGGGTATGGGCTGGCAAAGGCGCGGATCCCTGAACCCAGAGCAGCTGCCCCGTCATGCCTAGGTGCACGCCGAGAACCGCTCCGGAGTCCAGGGATCCCAGAAGATACTTGCCCCGACGCCGCCACTGGGTCAAATAGGCGCCAGACAGCCCCTGCGCAAACTCCTCTTTGCCAGGGTAGGCCAGGGTGCGAGGGAGAAGCACTTCTGCCGCCAGGATGCGCAGGCCAAGAGTCAGGCACTGCAGATCCCGCCTGACGGTTTCAACCTCCGGCAGCTCGGGCACGGGAGGGCTTGGGTTTACTTCTTAGAAGCGGCTTTAGGCTTGGGCTCCTCCACCACTTCCAGCTCGTCTTCGCGGAAGTTGTTGGTGTTGATGTTGTAGTAGTTAACCTTGTCAAAGCGGACGATCACCGGGTAGAGAATGCCGCTGGTATCCACTGCCGCAACCGTCCCCACATCCCGATACCAGTAGGATTCTTTCCGCAAGACACGGACTTTGGCACCGCGCTGAATCGCCATAGAGGTTTTCTCCATTACCTGCCCTTCAGATTACCGCTCTGAAAGACTTATACAGCCCCGGGCAAAAGCAGACTTTCGCTTGGGGTTGAGCCTTTCTTCCTGCTTCAGCGACCCATGGCTAGTGGCAGAGTCCACCCCTACCACCCCGCCAGAGGGATCTCCACAGGCGTAACTTCCCCGCGAGCTGCAGGTAGGTGCTCCTTGCCCCCATAAGGCACACAGGCTAAAGACAGAGCCAACTTTAGCCTAGGCAAAGGGCCTACCAGAAACGATGTACTTGCAAGCCTACTAGCTCAGCCCATCTCCGTCAAGGCAGGAGGTTGGTTATGCCACAAAGTGGCCAATTGTCTGGTGAATCAAGGACTAGAGGAGATCCCTAGTCGGCAAGAAGGCTGCGATTTCCGAATTTTTGTAACAGGGAAGGCAAAGCCTAGCCCCCAAGGCGAGAAGCGGCTGAGGTTGCGATCGTGAAGAAATGCAAACTATACTGAAGGGCAGGTGCCGCTTGTGGAGGTTTCCATGTCCAACCCCAACCTGTCTGAGCCCAAGTTTGGCTTTAACGAGTACGCCGAGCGCCTCAACGGCCGCGCAGCCATGATTGGCTTTGTGCTGGCCATCGTTATTGAAGCGGTAACGGGCCAAGGCGTCGCCTCCTGGCTAGGTCTCATTCAGTGATCCCCCTCAGGCCCTAGCACCAGATCAAGCCTGCCGTGGAGCAGGCTCTTTGTTCTTTAGCTGATCCCTTCTTGGCGCTTGGCAATCGGCATGCGCCAGCCGGTGCCAAAGGCCCGATCGGTAACCCGTAGGCCAGGGGGAGCCTGGTGGCGCTTGAACTCAGCATTCTGCACCAGCCGCAGCACCTGCTGCACCGTGTCAGGTTCAAACCCCTGGGCCACCAGCTCAGCGGCTGACTGGTGCTGTTCGATGTGCCGCTGGAGGATAGCGTCCAGCAAGTCGTAGGGAGGCAGGCTATCGCTATCTTTCTGGCCAGGTCGCAGCTCTGCTGAGGGGGGCTTGGTGAGGATGGGGAGGGGAATCCGTTCCTGGTGGCGGTTGATCCAGCGAGCCAGGCGGTAGACCCAGGTTTTGGGCACATCGGAAATCACGGCCAGGCCGCCGGACATATCCCCGTAGATGGTGCAGTAGCCTACCGCCAGCTCCGACTTGTTGCCCGTGGTCAAGAGCAGCCGGCCAAACTTGTTGGAGAGGGCCATGAGCAAGGTGCCGCGAATGCGCGACTGCAGGTTCTCTTCCGTGATGTCAGAGGGCAGGCCAGCGAAGGGCTCTGCCAGGAGATTCTGGTAGCTCTCCATAATCGACTGGATGGGCAGCTTCAGGGTAGGGATCCCCAGGTTCTGCGCCAGTTGGTAGGCGTCCGTCAGGCTGCCCGGGCTGGAATAGGGAGAGGGCATGAGCACCCCCAGCACTCGCTCTGGACCTAGGGCGTCGGCGGCAATGACGGCAGTTACCGCTGAGTCAATCCCCCCCGACAGGCCCAGCAACACCTCGCGAAAGCCGCATTTGCTGACGTAGTCGCGGGTGCCCAAGACCAGCGCCTCGTAGATCTCTGCTTCCGGCTCCGTTGGCCAGCGGGATCCCTGAACTTCCGGGCCTTCCTTAGGAGGGTGAACCAGCGCCTCCACATCTACCATCAGGCAGTCCGGCTGAAAGGCAGCGGCTTGGGCCACCACCCGGCCCCGGCAGTCTAGGGCGCAACTGGCCCCGTCGAAAATGAGGTCGTCGTTGCCCCCCACCTGGTTGACATAGAGGATGGGCAGGGCGTGCTTGCGGGCCAGGGATCCCAGCATCTCCACCCGCAATTTCTGCTTGCCCAGGCTAAAAGGCGAGGCCGACAGATTGATGAGCAAATCGGCGCCGCAGCGGGCCATCTCGTCTACCGGATCCCGGTGGTAGCGGCGGTGCTGCCAGAAGTCACGGTCGTTCCAGATGTCTTCACAGATGGTGAAACCCAGGCGATAGCCGCCGTACTGGACGGGCTGGGGCTGGGATCCCGGCTCAAAGTAGCGGTCTTCGTCGAAGACATCGTAGGTGGGCAAAAGCGACTTCTGGAACCAGTGGCGGATCTGCCCCCCCTCTAGCCAGGCCGCGGCGTTGTAGAGAGGCCGCCCCTCCGGCAGGGGGTTGGGCTGCACGGATCCCACCACCACCGGAATGCTATCCCGCAGCCGGTCAGCCAACTGCTGCAAAACTTGGCCTGCCCTCTCGACTAGAGCAGGGTAGAGCAGCAGGTCCCGGGGCGGGTACCCCAACAAGGCCAGTTCAGAAGTAATCGCCAGCTCTGCCCCCTTGGCTGCTGCTGCCTCAACCGACGCACGGATGCGCTCGGCATTGCCGCTAAGATCACCAACGGTATAGTTAAGTTGCAACAGCGCTACCTTCACTTAGCTCCCTTGGTCGAGAATGGCGGACTCCACGATGATACGCCAGCTCAGACTTAGGTCTGGCTAGAGGCGGGTTGCACTGTTGCTGGCAACTCGGTTTCGGCGTCTGGGTGGAAGTAGCGGTAAATCTGGCGGGCCAGCTTGGGGCCAATACCTGGCACCTGGGCCAACTGCTCTTCCGTAGCCACTTGAATGCGGGCAAGGGAGCGAAACGCCTCCATGAGCAGCTTTTGGCGCTGCTTGCCTAGGCCAGGGATCTCCTCCAAAACAGAAGCCTGTTGGCGCAGTTTCCGCTGCTGGCGATGGTAGGCAAGGGCAAAGCGGTGGGCCTCATCCCGTAGGCGCTGCAATAGCAGGCGAGCTGGATCTTGGGGTGGCAGCCGCAGCGGCTCGGGATCCCCGGGCCGAAAGATTTCCTCCTCCCGCTTGGCCAAGGCAATGACCGGCAGGTGATCCAGCCCCAGCTCCGCCAGAACAGCCATCACCGCGGCCAGTTGCCCTTTGCCCCCGTCGATGAGCACCAAGTCCGGCTGATCCTCAGGGGTCATTTTGCTAAAGCGACGCCGCGCCACCTCGGCATGGCTGGCAAAATCGTCGGAGTGGCCAGGACGCACCTCGGGGTTGCGAATCTTGTAGCGGCGGTAGTGCTGCTTGGCTGGCAGGCCGTCGATAAACACCACCTGGCTGCCCACCGCATCGGATCCCTGAATGTGGGAAATATCGTAGGCTTCCAGGCGGCGGGGGGCTGACGGCAGATCCAAAACTTCTGCCAAGCGCTCCAGGGCTGCTGCCTCCCGGTCTGCCAAGCGCTGGCTGCGGGCTAGCTCCAGCTGGGCGTTCCGCTCCACCAGGTCAATCAGCTCGGCTTTACTTTGCCGCTGGGGGGCAATGAGACTGACTTTGCGCCCCTTTTTTTGGCTTAGCCAAGACTCGAGAAAATCGCGATCCGGCAGCTCGTACTGCGTCAAGATTTCCGAGGGAATTTCCACCGGATCGCAGTACTGGTAATGCTCCTGCAAAACCCGCTGCAAAATCAGGGCTGGATCGTCGCCCCGGTTTTCGGCCACAAACCCCAGCCGACCCACCAGCTTGCCCGCTCGCACCTGAAACAACTGAATACAAGCCCGCGAGTCGTCTATCGCCAAGGCCAGAGCATCGCGGCTAACTGTCGAGTTGGGCAAGGACACCTTCTGGGATTCGCCCAACTGTTCTAGGCCGCGGATTTGATCCCGATACCGCGCTGCTGCCTCGTAATTTTCTTGCTCGGCCGCCTGGGCCATTTTCTCCTTCAACTCCCGGATGAGCTCGTCCGTCTGCCCCTGGAAGATCATCGCCACTTGAGCAACGGTCTTGCGATACTCCTCGGGGCTGATCAAGCCCTGACAGACACCAGGGCAACGCCCGATGTTGTAGTTCAAACAGGGGCGGTCTTTGTAAAGTGGCTTGGGACGCTGGCGCAAGGGAAAAATCCGCTTCACTAGCCCAAGGGTGTACCGCAGCAGGCCTACATCGGTATAGGGCCCGTAGTACTTATCTTGATTTTGGTCGAGACGGCGGTGGCGGGTAATGTAAATCTGAGGGTAGGGCTCTGACCATGTAATGCACAAATAGGGGTACTTCTTATCCTCTTTGAGGAGAACATTGTAGGGTGGCTGATAGGTTTTAATCAGATTGTCTTCTAGAGCCAGGGCCTCACTCTCGTTATCAGTTACAATGAACTCGATCTCGCACACCTGGGCTACCATGCGCTGAATGCGAGGGGGGAGATCCCCAAGGCAGCGAAAATAGGATCGCACCCTGGAGCGCAACTTCTTAGACTTGCCCACATAGAGGATTTGATCGCTGGCATCTCGCATGAGGTAGACACCAGGCTCAGCCGGGATCTCCTTGAGCCGACTCTCCAGAAGCTCTGGGCTTTGGATGAGAGGGATAGTCATAGCGCTAGCCTCAGGGATCCTGGTTTTGCCCCCATTCCCTTTTCCGGCGGAAGGAGGGGAGTCAAAACTGTAACCCCAATCTAGCAACAGCCCTGCACCGCGGAGTGCAAGCGAGCTGGCTCAGGTAATATGGCTTGGCCAAGAGGGGTTTAGGGGTGAATCTGTACCGGGATCTGCTGCAGCCGCTACTGTTTTCCGGGCTAAGGGCTGACCCAGAAACCCTCAAGGTGGCGCTCCTACGCACCTTGGAGGGGCTAGATGCTACCCAGGCCACGGGGATCTTGAGTCTTTTGGAACGCCTCTTCTGCTACCGGAATCCCTGCTTGGAGGTGCGGCTGTGGGGGCTGAGCTTTCCCAATCCCCTGGGTCTAGCTGCGGGCTTGGATAAGGACGGCGTAGCTTTGGGAGTCTGGCCCTACCTGGGCTTTGGCTTTGTGGAGGTGGGCACCGTCACTCCCCAGCCCCAGCCGGGCAATCCAAAGCCGCGCCTATTTCGGCTGCCCCAGGATCGGGCTGCCCTCAATTGCATGGGCTTCAATAACCAGGGAGCAGCAGCTTTGGCCGAACGGCTGCGCCGGCTGCGTCAACGTCTTATCCCCATTGGCGTCAACCTGGGCAAAGGCAAAACCACGCCGCTGGAAGCCGCCGCCACCGACTACCTGGCCAGCTTTCGGGTGCTGCGGGAGCTGGGGGACTATTTTGTGGTTAACGTCAGCTCCCCTAACACGCCAGGCTTGCGATCCCTGCAGGCTGCCAAGCACCTGGAGCCCATCCTGGCCGCTCTCCAAGAGGAAAACCAAGCCAAGAAGCCTCTTCTGGTCAAGATTGCCCCCGACCTAGACTGGCCAGAGATTGACGCCATTCTGGAGCTAGCTCAAGCCTACGGCCTGGCTGGGATCATCGCCACCAACACCACTCTGCGCCGCGACAACCTGAAAACCCGCTTCCTCCCTGGTCTAGGGCCTTTGACAACAGCAGCCGGCGGCATCAGCGGCGCCCCGCTGCGAGAGCGCTCCACCCAGATCATCCGCTACATTCACCAGGCCACGGGGGGACAGCTGCCCATTATCGGCGTGGGGGGCATCTTTACCCTAGACGACGCCCTGGAGAAGCTTGCTGCCGGCGCCAGTTTGCTCCAGGTCTATACCGGTTGGATCTATGAAGGGCCAAGCCTGGTTCCTCGCCTGCTGCGGGGCCTTGCTGCTAGCCGGCAGGGAGCCTGATCGATCCCATCCGGGCGTAAGATTGTTGGTTAAGGATCCCCAAGAGAGCCTGCCGGTGAGCCTGCTGCAACACCTTTTCAAAACTTCCCATCCCGTGATCGGAGTGGTCCATCTGTTGCCGCTGCCCACCTCCCCCCGTTGGGGCGGCAACCTGGAGCAGGTTATTGCCCAAGCGGAACAGGCCGCCACGGCCTTGGCTGCAGGGGGCGTTCACGGGATCCTGGTCGAGAACTTCTACGATGCCCCTTTTGCCAAGGATCAGGTAGACGCGGCGGTGGTGAGCGCCATGACGGTGGTTGTCCAGCGGATTAAGACGTTGGTCTCCCTGCCCATCGGGATCAACGTCCTGCGCAACGATGGCTGTAGCGCTCTAGCCATTGCCGCCTGTGTGGGGGCGCAGTTTATCCGCGTCAACATCCTCTGCGGGGCAATGGTGACCGACCAGGGCCTCATCGAGGGGAATGCCTACCGCTTGCTGCGCTACCGCCGCGAGCTAGGGGCCCAAGACATTAAAATCTTCGCCGATGTGCTGGTAAAGCACGCCCAACCTCTTAGCTCCACTAGCCTTGAGGCGGCTATCCTGGATACAGTGGAGCGAGGTCTTGCCGATGCCATCATTGTCTCCGGCGAGGCGACCGGCAAGCCGCCTCTTCTAGAAGATCTAAGGCTAGCCCGCCAAGTTGCTCCTCAGGTACCCCTTCTCATTGGCTCAGGGGCCACCGCTGAGAACATCGGCACCCTCATCCAGCACGCCGATGGAGTGATCGTGGCCAGTTCCCTCAAGCGGCTGGCTCGTTCTGGGGGTACGCTGACAGGCCATGCAGAGCTTTTCCCCCTCATTGACCCCATTCGGGTGCGGGAATTTGTAGAGGCGTTGCAGCAGGCGGTAGGGGAGGGCCCCCCTGCCTCTACCTACTTAGCCACCCCTACTTCTAGTAGCTAGACTTTGGGGGTTTCTCCTCATGCTGCCGTCTGACTACAGGGGCGGGGATTCTTCTAGTCCAGTACCTGAGTCCCTGGAGGAGAAGGCGTGGAGCCAGCTTAAGGATCAGGTTCCCCGCCTTTGGGTCGTCGACGACGATTCGGTGACTCGCTGCTTCGTGGGCGGGGTTCTCAAAGCCTGTGGCTACCAGGTGGAAACCTGGGAAGATAGCCAGATGGCCTGGGAGCAGCTGCAGGCGCTCGACGAAAGCCAGTGGCCGGATGTGGTGATCTGCGATTAGGTGATGCCCAAGCTGTCAGGGCTGGATTTTTGTCGCCGTCTCAAGGGATCCACCGCTGGCCAGTTTGTCTACTTCATTTTCCTCACGGCCCGCTCTGAACTCAAGGATTGCCTTCAGGGGTTGGAGGCGGGGGCCGATGAGTTTATCGCCAAGCCGGTGGCTCCCGAGGAACTGCGGGCACGGGTGCAGGCAGGGCTGCGTTTACAGCGGCTTGTCCAAGCTTTGGCTCAGGCCAACCGCCAACTGCAAGCCCGCAACGAGCTGTTGGAGTCTCTGGCTTTGACGGATCCCTTGACTGGAGCCTTGAACCGCCGCGCCCTTGACCAGGCACTGCCCCGTTTGCTGCAGCAGGTGGGGCCGCAAGGGAAAGCCCGCTACCGCTACCTCTGTCTATTGATGCTGGATGTGGATCACTTCAAGCAGATCAACGACACCTACGGCCACTTCATCGGCGACTGCGTTCTCCAGGCCATTGTTGAACGGCTGCAGCAGCACCTCCGCCCCTCCAGCCTGCTCTACCGCTACGGCGGAGAGGAATTTGTCTGCGTTACCCCTGGTCTAAGCCCCTCGCGCTGTCAACGGTATGCTGAGTCGCTGCGCCAGGCTATCGCCAGCCGTCCCGTTGAGGTTTCGCCCCGTCGCAGCCTGGCTGTAACCATCAGCATTGGCGGGGTCGTGATTAGCGAAGATCACCCCCTGCCGCCAGAGGTTGCCCTCCAGCAAGCCGATGAGGCCCTCTACCAAGCCAAACGGGCAGGACGCAACCGGCTGCAGCTTTTCTGGCCACCAGCACCCTTTTCGGGGAATACGTCGGAGGAGGTCCTCTGAGGGGCTTTACGGGCTGCTGTTGGCTTCTGGGCTGAGATCGGCAGTGGGAGCAATTTTGCTGAGCTTAATCTTGGGATTGCTACTGACAAATTGCTGCAGAGTCCATTCATTCTTAAAGAGCAGAACCGGCCTATCCTGAACATCCTTGACAATCAGAGTGTTAAACAGACTGGGAAGATCCCGAAGGGCCTCCCAGCCGTTTTCTACCCAGCGAGCCAGCGTGTAGGGCAGCATCTCCAGGCGGGTTTCAACGTTGTATTCATGTTCCAGGCGGTACTGCAGCACCTCAAACTGCAACTGGCCCACCGCGGCCACGATTGGATCCCGTTTGGATTCGTCAAGGGAGTACATAATTTGCACCGCCCCTTCTTCCCGCAGCTCTGACACTCCTTTCTGAAACTGTTTAAATTTGGAGGGGTTGGGATTTTTGAGATAGGCAAAAAGCTCCGGGGAAAAGCTTGGGATCCCGGCGTAGCGCAGCTTTGGGCCAGTGTAGAGCGTATCCCCAATTGTAAAGAGGCCAGGGTTGTTTAGGCCAATCACATCCCCAGGGTAAGCTTCGTCAATGGAGATGCGCTCTTGAGCAAACAACTTCTGGGGGTAGGATAGGCGGATGGGGCGGTTGAGGCGGGCATGGTTGACCACCATGTCTTTCTCGAACTTGCCGGAGCAGATGCGCACAAAAGCAATGCGATCCCGGTGGCGGGGATCCATATTGGCCTGCAGCTTAAAGACAAAGCCTGTGAACTCAGGATACTCTGGAGAAATCAGCCCAGCCGTACTTTCGTGGGGCATTGGCGGCAGGGAGTACTCCAAAAACGCATTGAGAAACAGCTCCACCCCAAAATTGGTCATGGCGCTGCCGAAAAAGACAGGAGTTTGTTTCCCAGCATGAACCTGTTTGAGATCCAAACTGGGCATAAGGCCATCCAGGATCTCCAATTCTTCCTTAAATCGGTAGTAGAGATCTTTTTCGATTAGGTCTTCCACTTGGGGATCCCCGAGTTTAATAACTGTATCTTTGACTCGTAGCCGTCCCCCGGAGACTCGCTCAAAGAAGTGAAACTCGTGAGTGCGTCGGTCAAACAAAGCTGTGAAGCGCTCCCCTGAGCCAATGGGCCAGGTAACAGGATAGGGCTTAAGGCCCAGCTCGCTCTCGATTTCGTCCATGAGCTCGAGGGGATCCCGGCTGGGGCGATCCATCTTGTTGATGAAGGTAAAAATCGGCAGCCGCCGCATTTGACAGACTTCAAACAACTTGCGGGTTTGGGGTTCTAGCCCTTTGCCGGCATCTTCTAGCATCACGGCGTTGTCCACTGCCGCCAGGGTTCGGTAGGTGTCTTCGCTAAAGTCCTGGTGGCCGGGGGTATCGAGGAGGTTGAGGCGAAAGTTGCGATAGTCAAATTGGAGCACCGTCGAGGTGATGGAGATACCCCGCTGTCTTTCCAGTTCCATCCAGTCGGAGGTAACCCGCTTTTGAGCGCGGCGGGCCTTCACGGCTCCAGCCTCCTGAATGGCTCCTCCGTACAGCAACAGCTTTTCCGTAAGGGTGGTCTTTCCGGCATCGGGGTGGGAGATGATGGCAAAAGTGCGCCGCTGCTGGATGGCTTTGGCCAGGTCTACTTCCTTCATCGTCAAGAAGCTCCTCTAGGTCAACCAGGGCGCTGGCAGCATCCAGTTTCCCGCCTTAGAGGGAGGAGAGAAAGCGGTGCAGTCGCTCCAGACCTTTTTCCAGGGTGACGCGGTCGGCGGCGTAGGAGAGGCGAATACAGTGATCGGCTCCGAAGGCCACCCCTGGCACGGCAGCCACATGGTGCTCTTTGAGCAGCCGTTGGCAGAACTCCACCGAGCTCAAGCCGGTCTGGCTGATGTTGAGAAAGATGTAAAATGCGCCCTCTGGCTCTGGACAGCTTACCTTTGGCAGGGTGCGGATCCCCTCCAGCATCAGATCCCGCCGCCGCCAGAACTCTTGGCGCATCTTTTCTACCGCTGGCGCTGAAAGGGGGCTGGTGAGGGCCTCTAGGGCGCCGTATTGGGCAAAGGTGCAGACGTTGGAGGTGCTGTGGCTTTGCAGGCTGATGGCCGCCTCGACGATGGGCTTTGGCCCTGCCAAGTAGCCGATGCGCCAGCCGGTCATGGCATAAGCTTTGGCAAAGCCGCTGCTGAGGATAGTGCGCGGCAGCAGCTCTGGAGAAAGGGATCCCAGGCTGAGGTGGCGAGCTTCGCCGTAGACGAGCTTCTCGTAGATCTCATCGCAGACCACGTAGAGATGGGGGACCGAGAGGATCACCTCCGCCAGCGCCTCCAGCTCGTGCCGGTGATAGACAGCGCCGGTGGGGTTGGCTGGCGAGTTAAGAATGAGCAACTTGCTGCGGGGGGTGAGGGCTTGGCGCAGCTGGTCGGCAGTGAGCTTGAAGCCCTGGGCCTCTTGGGTCTGAACCCGCACCACTTGAGCGCCTGCCAGAGCCACCATTTCGGGATAGCTGACCCAGTAGGGGACAGGCAGGATGACCTCATCCCCTGGATCCAGCAGCACCATGGCCAGGTTAAACAGGGTTTGCTTGCCGCCGTTGCTAATCAAGATCTGCTCGGGGCTATAGTCCAGGCCGTTTTCCCGACGCAGCTTGTCGGCTACCGCCTGGCGCAAGGCGGGGATCCCAGCGGTGGGGCCGTAGCGGGTCTTGCCTTCCTGCAGGGCGCGAATGGCAGCCGCCCGAATATGTTCAGGGGTGTCGAAGTCCGGCTCGCCGGCGCTCAGGATACAGACGTCCAGACCCTCTGCCTGCATGGCTTTGGCCAGGGCCGAGATCGACAGCGTTGCCGAAGGGGAAAGGCGGGCAACCCGTTGGGACAAGCCAGCAGCAGACACCATCAGTTAGGGATCCTGGGGTACAGTTGGGCTAGTTCTCAGCACCTAGGCTACGGCTGTCAAGAGGCGGCTGCCATCCACCAGCAGCAGCTTGTGACCTTCCCGCTCCGCCAGCAGATCCCAGAACTCCCCCGCTGTAGCCCCTGGCAAAAACCCTTCCAGGCGTAGCCGCAGGGGGGGAAATTGTTTGCTCCCCTGAGGCTTGCGCCGCACTGCTACCCAGATGTAGCCTTCGTGGGGCTCGACAACGCCGCGAATGTTAAAGCCTTCCTCCGCATCTTCAGGGGCAGGCAAAAAAGGCTCATCTTCTGCCGCTGGGTCTTGCTCCTCCTCTGGCAGAGCCAGGATGCGGATGACGCTCAGGCCCAGAGTGCCCCCCGAGCGCGGCTGGGGCTGCACGTAGTACCAGTAGGTTCGGCCGCTCTCAATACAGTGGGTGAAACGGCGCAGCAGCCCGGCGCGGCCAGGGGTGGCTGGGTACTCCACGCCATCGCTGGCAACCAGCGTCGCCTGGGCATAGGTCTTCGGGATTGGCTTCAGGGATCCCTTAATCAAGCCCAGCGCGCGGAACTGGTAGGGGTGGGCAGGGGGGGGAATAGGGTTCATAGGGCCTAGGCAACGAAGGCAGAGCCTCTAGGTCTTAATCTAATTAATCTTATGGCGATAGCCTCCCCAAGAAGTATAGGAGGCTGCTAGTCCAGCAAAAATTGCACCCACTTTGGCGGCGGTGGCAGCGGACAGCGGAAGTGCTCCATGACCAAGGCTGCCACCAAATGCACAGTAAATGCATAGACAAGGGAGTTAAAGGCAATAAACCCTAGGATCACCACCTGAACCATCCAAGGTTCCGCCACCCAGTACAGGCCGAATCGGCCCAGAGACACGTCCAGCAGCCAGTTGGTCAGGCCAGTGAGCTGGATGGTGAGATAGATCCAGAGGTTTTCTCCCAGCAGCAGCGAGGAGAGCAGCAATTGGAAAACCAGACCAAAAGTGCTGAGGGCAGCGCCGCTGACCACCGAGAGATACCAGGAGAGGCGTTGCCGCCACAGGCAGGCACACCAATAGCCTAGAAGGCCGTAGGGAATGACATAGAGGATACTGCGGGTGGGCCCCATCAGCACCGTCAGCAGCAAGGCGGAGACCCCCAGCGCCATGGCCCCAGTGCGGGGATCCCAGCGCATCACGGCCAGTGCCACCGGGATAGGGAAAAACAGGCGCATAAGCGGGGCCAGCGGCGTGTAGCTCAAGATCCAGATCAAAGCGGCAGTGCTGGCCAAGAAAGCCGTCTCCACCACCCTCAACGCAGGAGAAGGGGGTGGCGAGGGGGGTAAAGGGGGAGAATCACCCTGCACAGGAGGCTCAGCTAGGAAAAGACATCTGTTCCCAGCTTAGGCCAGCAGTGGCCGAGTTGGCGGAGTGGGATCTTGGCGCCAGGCGCAAGCTCTGGCACCCTCCCAGCGCACCTGCCAAACTTGGCCTGCCACCGCCACTGCATCCCCTGGGCGCAACTTGCGCCCCCGCCGGGTTTCCACCTCGCCGTTGACGCGCACCTGCCCCGCCTGGATGAGCTGCTTAGCCCGCCCGCCGGTGGGGACAACTCCCGTCAGCTTGAGAAATTGACCCAGCTTAATGTAGGGATCTCCCCCTCCAGAAGCTCGAGCCGTTGTGGCCATAGCGTTCTTGCTCGTCGGCTAATTCCATTCTCAGGCGCTCTGCTGGCAAGGTGCTGAGATGGCCTAGGGCTGCAAAGCTGAGGTTGCCGGAGCTTCTACAGTCGACCAGAACTCGTAGGCGGCCTGGGAGAGTTTGGCAATCAGCTCCTCCGCTCTGGGATCGTTGGGGGTTTCCCGCTTCACCCACACCGCTGCTATGTAACGCCGCCCGTTGGGCAGATCGAGGATCCCGGCATCTCCGACCACCGAGCTGAGGGTTCCCGTCTTGTGGGCAATGCGCACTTCTGGGTCTAGGCCAGGGCGAAAGTAGGAGGGCCGCTGCGTGCGCCAGAGGATGTCCAAAAAGCGGTCGCGGCTGCGACGGCTAAGCAGGCGCCCCTGCTCCACTTGGCTGAGCAGCCAGACCATATCGCGCGGGCTACTGGTGTTGGCGCCCTCTAGATCTGGCAGCCATTGGGAGATCTGCGTGTGTTGCAGCCCCCACTGGCGAAACTTTTGGTTGAGGGCTTCTCGACCGCCCAGGCGATCCAGGATCAAGTTGGCGGCGAAGTTATCGCTGACGGTGCTCATGAGGGTGGCTGCCTCAAGAGCAGAGACCTGGGATCCCAGAGGACGGGTTTGCAAAAGGCCAGCTCCCCCCCCCTTGAGCTCTTTCCGCAGCGTTAGCTTTTCATCTAGCCGCACCTGCCCAGTTTCCACCGCCTGCAAAAAGGCTAGGAGAATCGGGATCTTGAGGACACTAGCCGCAGGAAAAACCTGATCCGGCCTCACCCCCGCAAAGGCGCCAGTTTCCACCTCCCAAAACAAGGCTCCCACCGTCAGGCCCGGCTGGTCAGCCAGGGCCGCTAAGCGCTCCTGCAGAGCAGGGATTTCCTCTCCTTTGAGGAAGTCTGTGGGCAAGGCAGGGGGGGGATCCCCAGATCCTGCTGCCACCTGCTCTGTCTGGGGAGGGGCGGTGGATTGCAGCAGGCGCGACAGGCCAGCCATCGTCAGACCCAGAATTAGGCTGAAGCCCAAGCCCCTGAGCAGCACCTCCTTAAAAGCCCTGGGCCGGCGTAGGCGAGAGGGACGAGTTGCCCGTTGGCGCACTCGGGCAAGGGCCTTTTGGCGAGAAAGGCGCAAGAGGGATCCCGCAGCAGGTAGCAGACGCTCAGAAGCAGGGTGTTGATGAAGCCCTGCCTGCCGGGATCTTTCTGGAGCTGAGCTGCTGCCTCTTCCCTCCCTTCCTCTAGCCATGCCTGCCCCAACGCCACTCTTTTGGCCAATAATGGCAACTTGCCTCCGGAACCTCAGTTTAACAAAGCACCCCCTGGCCAACCCAGCCATAGCCGGGGGGAACCTGCCCCGGTGTAGAGTCGGAGGGGGGCTAGTTGGCTATCCTGAAAGTAGGCTCTTGGGAAAAACTTTCCAGCTCCTGCGCTTGGTTCCCCACCCCACCGCTGGAGCTGGGGGAGGCGACGATGGCTAACTACAACCGCGGCATTATGCAGTTCAAGGGGGCGGATAGCCCCATTGTGGTGCTGATCTCGGCCAGCGTTGTGGCGGGAGTCGTCTCGGCCTTGATCTGGTGGGCCCTGCACTTTGCCTACGCAGCTTGAGATGCCATCTCTGCAACCCGGGGAGGTGGAGGTAGAGGCGGCAACCGTCGACGGGCAACGGCTGGGCTGGGAAGAGGCAGTTCAGCAGCGCCTGAGGCGTTCTTTGCTGCAGTGGTACCGCAAGGAAGGCCGGGATCTGCCCTGGCGGCGCACCCGAGATCCCTACGCCATCTGGGTAGCGGAAGTGATGCTGCAACAGACCCAGGTGGCTACCGTGATCCCCTACTTTCAGCGCTGGATGGAGGCTTTGCCCGGGATCCCCGACTTGGCGGCAGCCTCCCAAGAGCAGGTGCTGAAATTGTGGGAAGGCCTGGGCTACTACCGGCGGGCGCTAAATCTGCACAAAGCCGCTCAAATCCTGATGCGGGAACATGGAGGGCAGTTTCCCCGCGATCTGCAGCAGGTGCTGGCGCTGCCAGGGATCGGGCGCACAACGGCTGGGGGCATTCTCAGCGCTGCCTTTGACCTACCCCTGCCGATTTTGGAGGGGAACGTCAAGCGGGTGTTGGCTCGCCTGGTGGCTTTGCCCCAGCCACCAAGTCGCTGCCTGCCTCTCCTGTGGCGGCTTTCGCAGCAATTACTGGATCCCGAGCAGCCGCGCACCTTTAACCAGGCTCTGATGGACTTGGGCGCTACTGTCTGCCGGCCCAGGCGGCCTCGCTGTGGTCAGTGCCCTTGGCAGGCCGATTGCGCCGCTTACCATCGAGGTCAACAGCACCACCTGCCTATGGCTGAACCCCGTCCCTTGCGCCCTCACAAACAGATTGCGGTGGCCATTGTCCTGCGGGAGAACGAGATCCTCATCGATCGGCGCCCGGAAAGCTCGATGCTCAGCGGCCTGTGGGAGTTCCCCGGTGGCAAGATCGAGCCGGGAGAAACCCCTGCGGAGTGTGTGGTGCGGGAAGTGAAAGAGGAAGTGGGCATTGACATCGCAGTGGTAGCGCCGCTGGCCACCGTTGAGCATGCCTACACCCATTTCACCATCACCCTCATGGCTTTTATCTGCCGCTATTTGGGCGGAGAAGCTCAGCCTTTACAATGCAGTGAAGTCCGCTGGGTCAAACCGGCAGAGCTGTCGCAGTTTCCTTTTCCAGCAGCTAACCAAAAGCTATTTCCCTACCTGTACACTTGGCTAGAAGAACACGAGCTTTACGTGGAGCCCAGAAGATCTTCGCTGGGATGATACCTAATTGCTGCAGTGAGGCGCGGATATGCTGGTCACTTTGGAGAAAGCAGGGGAGATTCTCGCCAAGGGATCCCATACGGCCATTCCGACCACCGATGGCAAGGTCGCTCTGGTGCCTAAGGGAAAAGAAGACCTCAAGCTAACAGCTGCCGAAGCCATTAACTTGATGTTCTATGTCGTTCGCTCCACTGACCCTCCGGAAAAGGTGATGGTGCAACTGCAGGAAGCTGTGGCCAAAGCACAAGCCCCCGATCCCGCCGAAGAGCGCGCCAGAAGATATCGGGAAATCCGCGGCGTCTAGCCGGAGGGGGGTGCACGCATTTTGGCCTAGAGGCGGCTGCGCAGTTTGTAGCTCTCTAGAGTGTTGGCCAGCAGCATGGTTACCGTCATCGGCCCCACGCCACCCGGTACGGGTGTGATGGCGGCAGCCCGCTCTTTGACTGCCTCGTAGTCCACATCTCCCACCAACTGCTCCGACCCGTCAGGGCCTTGGATGCGGTTAATGCCTACATCGACGACCACGGCCCCTGGCTTTACCATTTCTGCCTTGAGCAGGCGGGGACGCCCCACCGCCATGACCACAATGTCGGCACTGCGGGTTACTTCGGCCAAGTTGGGTGTGCGGGAGTGGGCCACGGTAACTGTGGCGTCGGCGGCCAGCAACATCAAGCTCAAGGGCTTGCCCACCAGAAGGCTGCGGCCGACCACCACCGCTTTTCGTCCGGCAACCGGGATCCCTTCTGCCTCCAGCAGGCGCATCACGCCTAATGGGGTACAACTGCGCAGGCCGGGCTCGCCGCGCACCAGCCGGCCCAGGTTGAGGGGGTGGAGGCCGTCCACGTCCTTGGCAGGATCGATGGCTAGAAGAGGCGGGATGGGATCCCAGCCAGGGGGCAGCGGCAGTTGCACAAGGATGCCATCGACGCGCTCGTCCTGGTTGAGTTGGGCAATGGTGTCGAGCAGATGGGCGGGGGAGTCCTGGGCGGAAAAATGGCGACCAAAGGAGGCGATGCCCACCCGCTCACAGGCCCGCTCTTTGCCGCGCACGTAGGCAGCACTGGCGGGATCCTCTCCAACTCGCAGCACTGCCAACCCTGGGGGGCGCCCCACCCGCGGGAGCCAAGCTTGCACTTGGGCAGCCATCTCGGCTTGCAGGCGAGCAGCTAAGGCTTTGCCATCCAAGATCTTGGCAGCCATGGAGGGCGCCCCGCGAGGTCTTGACAACTTGACTATCTTCAGGAGCTCCGCTCCCTTCGTCAAGCCTTGCTGCCGTCGAGAACCAGCAGCACGGGCATTGATGTCCCTAGAACTCGCGCAGCTCTTCTTCGTCGTCGGGCCCTAGCTGCTCAATGATGATCTCCACCTGCTGCCGTTTTTCCTCCAAAAACTCGGCACAGCGCTTTAGAGTTTGGGCGGCCTGCTGGAAGCGCTCCACCACCTCCTCCAGATCCAGCTCCCCCGATTCAATCTGGGCAATCAAACTTTCTACTTCGGCAATGGCTGCCTCGTAGCGCCAGGGATCCTCACGTTTGCGGCGGCTCATGGCTCTCCTCCACTCGAACCCAGAAGCTTCCCCCGGCCAGCTCTATGCACAGGCGGGTCTGAGGTGGCAGGCAGGGGTTGCGGACGAGAGATCCCCGCTCGTCGCGCACGAGGGCGTAGCCCCGCCGGAGGACGGCGGCGGGATCGAGGGCTTGGAGGTGCTGCTGGAGAGCTTGGTGGCGCTGTTGCTGCTCTTGAAGGCGATGGCGCACGGCCTGAACTAGGCGCTGTTGCCGTTGCAGCAGGTGCTTCTGGGCCTGGTGCAGCAGCCGCTCGGGATGAATTTGGAGCAGACGGTGGTGGGCATGGTGCAGGCGCTCCTGGGCCTTCTCCAAAACCTGCAGGGTGCAGGTGACCAGCCGCTGCCGGAGCTGGGATCCCTGGCGCTGCAATTCCCGCAGATCCGGCACAACCCGTTCGGCGGCCGCTGTGGGGGTGTGGGCCGCATAGTCAGCGGCGTAGTCCGCCAAGGTCTCATCCCGCTGGTGGCCGATCCCAGTTACCACCGGAATGCGGCATTCGGCAATGGCCCGCACCACCCGTTCATCGTTAAAGCAGGCCAAATCCTCGCCGGCTCCGCCTCCTCGGGCAATCAGCAGCACCTCCGCCCGCCCATCCCGTTCCACCCGGCGAATGGCCCGCACAATGGACTCAGGGGCCGCTTCCCCTTGCACTTGAGCTGGCGAAAACAGCACCCGCAGCCCCGGGTAGCGCTGGTTGAGGGTGCGGCGGATATCTCCCCAGCCGGCGGCGTCGGGAGAGCTGACGACGGCAATGCACTGAGGGTGGGTGGGCAGGGGCCGCTGGTTGTCGAACAGGCCCTCGGCGGCCAGGCGGGCCTTGAGCTGCTGGAATCTCCACGCCAGGAGGCCTTCCCCTGCTGGCAGCAGTTGCCAGATGACCAGGCGGTAGTAGCTGCCGCCGCTGTAGATGCCAACTTGCCCCAGCGCCAGCACCTGTTGACCCACTTTTGGCCAGAAGCTGAGCCGGGCCGTCTGACTTTGCCACACAACCCCCCTGAGGACGTCGCCGCTTTCTGGATCCACCAGGGTCAGGAACAGGTGGCCCGTGTGGTTGCGCTGACAACTGGAGACTTCTCCAACCACCCACAGCCGGGTCAAGTAGGGATCCCCGCCCAGCAGCGACTTGAGGTAGCGGGACACTCCCCCAACTGAGAGGAGGGGAACTTCCTCGCCCAGCAGGGACTCTATCACCTCCTCTAGGTTACTACAGCTACCCAGAGCCCTTGCTTGTGGATCGGGATTCGGCATACGCAGCTCCCGGATACCGCTGGGAATGTCCGAGATCCCATCTAGAATAGGCGACGACAAACCAAGGGAGGAGGTGGCTGCGGTGACGTTTGCCCATTGGCTGGGGCTGGGGGCGCTGCTGGGCCTGTTGGCACTGCTCTGGCAGATTCGACAGATCCTGCTGCTGGTGTTTGCAGCCATCGTCCTGGCAGTAGCCTTGGATACTCTAGCCCAGATTCCCCAGCGCTACGGCTTTCGCCGCGGCCCCTCCCTTCTCATCACGGGCTTGACGGTTTTGGTGGGCGCGGTCTTGGTGGGGCTCATCGTGGTGCCGCCTCTACTGGAGCAGTTGCGCCGGCTGTTGACCGACGTGGTGCCTGCGGGGATTGCGCAAGCGCAGCGGCTGTTTGAGAGCCTAATCCTCTTGCTGCCGACCGACCTTGAGCTGCCGACGCTGCGGGAGTTGGCCAATAGTCTTGTGCCCCAGGCCACCGAGTTGGTGCGCCAGGTGCGCGACTTTTTCTCCCAGTCCTTCACTGCTTTCTTTGCCACCCTGCTCAACTTCTTGTTTGTGCTCATCCTCACCATCTTGCTGTTGTTAGATCCCCCGGCCTACAGCCGCGCCTTTGTTTCGGTTTTCCCGGCCTTCTACCGCCCCCGCGTTCGCTACATCCTCAAGCGCTGCGAGCTGGTGCTGCGGGGCTGGCTGGTGGGGATCTTGTTTACCAGCACCTTGGTGATGGTGCTGAGCGGCATTGGCCTCTGGATTTTGGGTGTGCCCCTGATCCTAGCCAACGCGGTGCTAGCGGGCCTGTTCAACTTCATCCCCAACATTGGCCCCACCCTGAGCGTGGTTGCCCCAATGCTGGTAGCCCTCACCGACGCCCCCTGGAAGTCCCTAGCAGTGCTAGGGCTGTACATCTTCATCCAGCAGCTTGAAAGCAGCGTCTTTACCCCGCTTGTCATGTCGCGCCAGGTGTCGCTTTTGCCCGCCTTGACGCTGATAGCTCAAATCACCTCGGCCTTTTTCTTCGGGGTGCTGGGCCTATTCTTGGCCGTGCCCTTGGCGGCCATCCTGCAGGTGTGGATCCAGGAGGTGCTGATTCGAGATGTGCTGGATCCCTGGCGAGGCCCGCGAGCCCGCCCCTTGCTCCTGTCTGAGCTGGGAAGGGATGGGAGCTCGCCCTCCCGGCAGCCGGAGAGAACAGATCCCAAGCTGCTCCCCCCCTCGGGCGGAGAGGTTTAAAGCGTCAAGCTCCTTAACATTTGTCCTAGAACCGCAAAAGCGCTCCTATAGTGAGGATCCCCCTCTCCGTGTTGGGATGGGAAGCGCCATGTCCCACTTCACCACCCTGCAAGTGCAGATTAAAGATGCCGAGCTGCTGGAAGAAACCCTGAAGGAATTGGGCTACAGCGTGGAGCGGAACGCCAACCTGCGGGGCTACCTCTGGAACCGCACCCGCGCCGACTTGGTGATCCGGCAAAAGAACGGCTTCGACATCGGCTTTCGCCGCAAGGGGGATCACTACGAGCTGGTGGCCGATCTCTGGGGAGCCGGCATCGATCCCCAGACGTTCCTAGCGCCGATTTTGCAGCGCTACGCCTACAAAAGCCTGCTGCGCTCGGCCCAGCAACAGGGCTATGCCATCGAGGCGGAAGAGCGCCTGGAAGATGGCACTATCCGCGTGGTGGTGGGGCGCTGGGTGTAACTGAGCCCACCTCCGCCGATGAACGGCAATCCTCAGCCAGCGGTGGGGTCTAGCCCTCGCCCTTGGGATCTGGTGTTGGGAGGACAAGCTGCCGCCAGCGGTGCCCCGCCTTACGCCTTGGTCTTAGGGGGTCTTGAGGGGGCGCGGCGGCGGCTCACTCGGGGTGAGGAGGCGGTGCGTCTAGCCACCTTGCCCCAGTTGCTGCAGTACGGGCCGGCAGGTCTAGCGGAGCTAGTAGCAGCCCTGGCCGGCAACAGCTCCTGGGCGGTGCGCTTGGCGGCGTGGCGGCTGCTCTCCCAGCTCGAGCAACCCGAGGCAGAGGAAGCTTGTCGGACCTACAGCCCCTTTCGGCCGGTGGGAGGAGCACAGGGGGTAATCGTGGCCTATCGGCGCGGGGAGCGAGACTTTGCCTACGCCGACTTGGAGGGAGTGGATCTGCAGGAGGCACGGCTGGGGGGTGCCAACTTCTACGAAGCCAATTTGAGAAAGGCTAACCTGCGCCTTTGCAACTTTAACGGCGCCCACCTGCGCCAAGCGGATCTGCGCCAAGCCAATTTGCAAGGGGCCAAGCTCAGTGGCGCCCTCCTAGAAGGAGCGGATCTGCGGGGAGCCGACCTGAGGGGGGTAAAAGTCAGTGGCACCAGCCTGCGCGGATCCCAGCTTTCAGACGCCACCCACTTGGAGGAGCGGCTGCGCCACATCTGGCAGTTGCAAAACTGGGGGGGAGAGGGGCAGGATCTGGCCGGCCAAGACCTCAGCAAAGCTGACCTGCGGGGGCTGGTGCTGCGGCAAATTTGTCTAAGGGGAGCCAACCTCAAGCGGGCGGATCTGCGCGGATCCAACCTGGAGGAAGCGGATCTGCGGGGGGCCAATTTGCAGCGGACAGATCTCCGGGGGGCCAACTTGCAGAATGCCGACCTAGAGGGGGCCGATCTCCGCGGCGCCGAGCTGCGCCAGGCCCAGTTGCAGGGAGCTAACTTGCGCCGCGCCGACCTCAGCGGGGCTAATTTGGAGCAAGCCAACCTAGAAGGCGCCCAGATCGAGGGCCTCAAGCATAGCGGCGCCCGGATTGCCGGCCTGATCTTCCCCGACGGCACCCCCCTCAAGCCTTGGTGGTGGTAGGCCGACCCTTCCTCCCAAATCCAAAGGAATCCCAAGATCCCCACGCCCTTCTCCAAACCTAGCTCACCATGGGAGTAGAGATACCTAGGGGGTGGAGCTATGGTTTTGGCAGAACAGCTCTCGAGAAAACCGCTCACCGACGAGGAACTGCGCAAGATCGACGCCTACTGGCGGGCTGCCAACTACTTGTCAGTGGGGCAGATCTACTTGATGGACAATCCGCTGCTGCGGGAGCCCTTGAAGCCAGAACACGTGAAGCCGCGCCTATTGGGGCACTGGGGCACTACTCCAGGGCTGAACTTTATTTACGTGCACCTCAACCGCATCATCAAGCGGGAAAACCTCAACGTCCTCTACATCACCGGCCCCGGCCACGGCGGCCCTGCCCCAGTGGCCAACACCTACTTGGAAGGCACCTACAGCGAGGTGTACCCCAACATCACCCAAGATGTCGAAGGTCTGCGCAAGCTCTTTAAGCAGTTCTCCTTCCCCGGCGGCGTGCCCAGCCATGCGGCTCCGGAAACCCCCGGCTCCATCCACGAGGGGGGAGAACTGGGCTATGCCCTAGCCCACGCCTTTGGGGCAGCCTTTGACAACCCCGATCTGCTGGTGGCCTGTGTGGTAGGGGATGGAGAAGCGGAAACCGGCCCTCTAGCTGCCTCCTGGCACTCCAACAAGTTTCTCAACCCCATCCGCGACGGGGCGGTACTGCCCATTCTCCACCTCAACGGCTACAAGATTGCCAACCCCACCATCCTGGGCCGCCTCAGCCGCGAAGAGCTGCAAAGCCTGTTTGTGGGCTACGGCTACAAGCCTTACTTCGTGGAGGGCTCCGAGCCGGCAGAAATGCACCAGTTGATGGCCGCCACCCTCGACACCGTTATCCATGAAATCCAAGAAATCCAGCACTATGCCCGCAGCAAGGGGGATCCTACCCGTCCGCAGTGGCCGATGCTCATCCTGCGCACCCCCAAAGGTTGGACTGGCCCCAAAGAGGTGGACGGCAAAAAGGTCGAGGACTTCTGGCGCTCCCACCAGGTACCGCTGGCGGATCTGGCCCAAAAGCCGGAGCACCTCAAGATCCTGGAAGAGTGGCTGCGCAGCTACAGGCCAGAAGAGCTCTTCGACGAAAACGGCCGCCTGCTCCCCGAGCTGCAGGAGCTAGCTCCCAAGGGGGAAAAGCGCATGGGCGCCACTCCCTATGCCAACGGCGGCTTGCTGACGCGGGAGCTGAGGATGCCAGATTTCCGCCGCTACGCCGTAGACGTCCCGCGCCCTGGCACCACGGAAGCCGAGGCCACCAAGGTGCTGGGGCAATTCTTGCGGGATGTGATGAAGCTCAACCCCCACAACTTCCGCCTCTTTGGCCCCGACGAGACGGCTTCCAACCGGCTGGATGCTGTGTTTGAGGCTAGTGACCGCACCTGGGTGGCCCCTATCTACGACTACGACGAGCACCTCTCCCCTGACGGGCGGGTTATGGAGATCCTGAGCGAGCACGTCTGTCAGGGCTGGCTGGAGGGCTACCTGTTGACCGGTCGCCACGGCTTCTTCTCCTGCTACGAGGCCTTCATTCACCTCGTGGACTCGATGTTTAACCAACATGCCAAGTGGCTGAAAACCTCCCGGCACATCCCCTGGCGGCGGCCCATCCCTTCCCTCAACTACCTGCTCACCTCCCACGTGTGGCGGCAGGATCACAACGGCTTCAGCCACCAGGATCCCGGCTTTCTGGATCACGTGGTCAACAAGAAAGCCGATGTTATCCGCGTCTACCTGCCCCCCGATGCCAACACCCTGCTCTCGGTGGCGGATCACTGCCTACGCAGCCGCCACTACGTCAATGTCATCGTGGCGGGGAAACAGCCGGCTCTGCAGTACCTGGACATGGACGCCGCCATCAAGCACTGCACCCAGGGCTTGGGGATCTGGGAGTGGGCCAGCAACGACCAGGGCTCGGAGCCGGATGTGGTCATGGCCTGCTGCGGCGATGTGCCGACGATGGAGACCCTGGCGGCGGTGGACTTCTTGCGGCAGCACCTGCCGGACATCAAGATCCGGGTGGTGAACGTGGTAAACCTGATGAAGCTGCAGCCGCCCAGCGAACATCCCCACGGCATCAGCGACAAGGAGTTTGTCAGTATCTTCACCCCTGACAAGCCCATCGTGTTTGCCTTCCACGGCTACCCTTGGCTGATTCACCGCCTCACCTACCGCCGCCCCAACCACCACAACCTCCACGTGCGCGGCTACAAGGAGGAAGGCACCACCACCACTCCCTTCGACATGTGCGTCCTCAACCAGGTGGATCGCTTTAACCTAGCCAACGATGTATTGGAGCGGGTGGAGCGCTTCAAATACCGACGGGATCACCTCCAGCAGTTGATTCGGGACAAGCTGGTGGAGCACAAGCAGTACATCTGCAAGTACGGCGAGGATCTGCCGGAGGTGCGCAACTGGAAGTGGCCCTACTAGGGGATCCCCCTCTGAGCCGCGGGCAAGCTAGAGTTTTCTTGAGCTCTGCCTGCTAGAGTTTTCCCAAGCTTGGAGATTGAGGGTGTGAGGGGTTTAGAAAAGATGGAGGGGGATACCCTTTCCCGGCTGGAGGTGGAGGAGGCGGACTGGGGCGGGGCGGCGCTTACCCTAGTTCTGGGCCTAGCGCTCTCGGCCTTGGTGATGGGAAGCCAGCCCCAGGTGCTTCTTCCCTTTGGGCTGAGCGTGCTGGGATCGGCGGTGCTGGGATCCCTGCTTCTTCCGCTCTTGCGGCGCTGGAAGGCAGGGCAGGTCATCCGCGAGGAGGGACCCCAGTCCCACTACAAAAAAGCGGGCACGCCAACCATGGGCGGCCTTAGCTTTTTGCCGGTGGGGCTGCTGGTAGCCGGGATCTGGAGCGGCTGGGATCCCCAGTGGCTGGCGGTGGCCCTCCTGACCCTGGCCTACACCTTGGTTGGCTGGCTGGACGATTGGCTGGTCATCCGGCAGCGCTCCAACAAGGGGTTGCCCCCTAAAGCGAAGCTTTTGCTCCAGGTGGGGATTGGCCTGGTTTTTTGCGGCTACTTGGCCTGGCAAGGGATCCCAACGGTTCTCACGCTTCCGGGAATAGGCTCCCTCCCCCTAGGCGGGCTGTTTTGGCCGCTGGCTTTGTTTGTGCTGGTGGGCACCAACAACGCCGTCAACCTTGCCGACGGCATGGACGGCCTGGCCGCAGGGGTGGTGGCCCTTGTCCTGGCAGGGCTGGGGCTGACGGCAACGGATCCCGTTTTGGCGCTCGTGGCCTTTGCCTTGAGCGGCGCCTGTCTGGGTTTTCTGGTGCACAACCACCATCGGGCCCGCCTGTTTATGGGAGATACCGGCTCCCTAGGCCTGGGGGGCGCTCTGGCGGGGCTGGCGCTGCTGGGAGATCAGCTCTGGGCTCTGGCCTGGATGGGCGGGATATTGGTGGCGGAGGCGCTGTCGGTAATCCTACAGGTGGGCTACTTCCAATACACCAAACGCAAGACCGGCCAAGGCCAACGGCTGCTGCGCATGTCTCCTCTCCACCACCACCTGGAGTTGGGGGGCTGGTCGGAGGTGCAGGTGGTGGGGTGCTTCTACGGGCTAACAGCGCTATTGGTGGGGGTGGGCTGGCTCTGCTGGCAGGGGTCTGGAGGGTGAGCCTCTCTAGGGCTGCAAGATCATCGACCAGGAGCCGCTTGCCTCATCCCAAAAAGGCGCCAGCGACTCTCCCACCACATTTGGGCCCCAGTAGCGGCGGGTTCCATCTAGGGTAAAAGCCACCACAACATCGCCGGGGCCAATCTGCAGCGGCTCCTCCCCTAAGCTCAGCAGCAAACCCTGGCTGCCTCCTTCGCCGGGGGCAAAATCCCAGTGAGCCGTTTCGGGGTTGGTCAGCCGACTGCTGCTGCGCAACAAGATCACTAAGCGAATGGGGTGGGGAGTGCGGTTGCCAACCCGAAAGGGGCCGGTGCGAACCGATTTCGAGGTTAGGACAGAGGTCCCCCCCTGCCTAGACGAACTGGGCGGGGATGTGGCAATTAGGGGAGCTGCGATCCCCCTAGGAACAGCCAGACTCCAAGCCAGGGCAGCAGCCAAGCCCAAGGATCCCCGCCGTACGCTAGCCGGCAATGACCTGCCGGCCACTTGGGCAAAGCGCTTTGAGAGGGCGGAAATGGCCATCAGAATTCCTGCCAGCAGGAAGGCTAGGTGTCGGATGGAGAGCGCTACCTCCCCAACTGCTCTCGGGCGGCGTTGCCCTAGGGGGTAGCACGTCTATTCTCTTCCTATTCTCTCGGAAAGCGAGAGGAAAAACAGCTCCCCTGCTAGGGATTGACCGCTCGACATTGCCATCCCTGCGGGCTGCGCTCATAGAGGGTTCGCCGTTGGGGGTAGATTGCATCCCCCCTGAGCTGCAGGTGATCCACCTCCGTTGGATCCAACAGCAGGAGGACAAAAGTGGGCGGCGGCGAAGAGGCCTTTTCGGGGGTTAGCTCGGCAACAAAGGCCTCTGGTGGAGCAAGAGGACCTTTGGGTTCTGGCCAAAACCAGAGCAGCCGTCCTTCTTCTGGAATTTGTTGCCACAACTGTTGCCGCTGCTGCTGCGCTTGCGGATCCGGATGGCCAGCGGTGATGGCTTCCAGGGTGCCGGCGATGCGGAATTGCTCGCGCGTTTTGGCAAAGTACCAGCAGATCTGGGCCAGGGGACAGTGGGCAATCTGGTGGATCTTCTCGCTGCGGCTATCCACCGCCAACTGGATGCGGTCGGTCTCGCCCAAGAACCCCCGGAAGACCACTGTGCGGTTGCGCGGCCGCCCGCAGGGATCCACCGTGGCCAACTGCAAATAGCGTGCAGCCGGGTCGCTGCGGTTGCGGTGCAAGGCCGCTTGGAGCTTTGCTCGCCAGGAGGGATCCCCGGCTGGGCTATCCTTCAACTTGTCCATAGAGGTTCGCAGATGCCCGCCAAGCAAGACTTAACCGCCAGGGGGGAGCCTACCCTTGCGGATCCCTGGACTGCCCTGGCCCGGCGTTGGGATCCAGCGCAGGGGGATGAAAGCGGTGCTCCAGCCAGCTCTCCGCTGCCCCCTCAAACCGCTCTGGCACCGGCTGTTTCATTGGCAGTTTTTGGAACACTAGACTGAGATACTCGCTGTACCACGGCGAGCGGACTTCCCGCACCTTGTACCACAC
Source organism: Synechococcus sp. O70.1 (assembly GCF_047462215.1). Lineage (NCBI taxonomy): Bacteria > Bacillati > Cyanobacteriota > Cyanophyceae > Synechococcales > Synechococcaceae > Synechococcus > Synechococcus sp. O70.1. The sequence goes on from NZ_JANSIT010000005.1 coordinate 88,023, forward strand.
CGAGCGTGACATCAACAGCGTCCGCTCCACCTCCTGGGCTCCCAGCTTAAGCAAGAACTCTTCCCGTTCCGGCTGGTAATCGGTGGAGGCCAACGCCAAAGCCTGCGGCGGATAGGCTTGGGTGAGCTGGGCCATCTTGGCCATGAGCTCTGGGTAGAGCCAGGTGTAGGCAGGGTGAACCGTAAGCTTGGCCACGTGCGGCTGCTGCCCCGTCCGATCCAGCTTGAGGTTGAAATAGCCGATGGCGGTTCTCCGCTCGGGCTCGTAGACACACATCTCCAGCCGTTCGGTTTGGCTGACGGCACACCTGGCCTGCTCCAGAAGCCACTCCAGGGGGCTAGTGCGGAAGTCGCCCACGTTGCGGTCGTACACCTGGCGCACCGTGGCCGGCATGGATCCCGTATCCAGTTGGTAGATGGCGTAGGCATCTCGGTTAGTCACCGGCACCAGGTTGGGCAGCTTGGGCTCGTGTTGGCTGAGGGCGGCCAGGATCTCGGGCGGGATCGACCAGTAGGTAATCTGGGCTAGGGGCTGGAAGCCATTGTGCCGGTAGAGGGCTATCGCCCCCTTGTTGTGGATGTTCACCTCCAGAATCCAGGTGCGGGCCTCGCGAAAGTGCTCCATGCAGTGTTTGAGCAACTTAGACCCAATTCCCTGACGCTGGGCCGAAGGCGCCACCGCCATGTGATCCACCCGCCAGGTGCTGCGGGAATGGTTAAAGGGAGAAACCTGAATAACCCCCTGGATTTTGCCCTCCAGCTCCGCCACATGCACGGTAAACATGTGCTGGAAGCGGTTGGGAAACAGGCTTAGGGCTCTTAGAAGCCCGTACCACTGGCGCAGCCTCCGCAGTTGGCGACGAATGTCTACCGAGCGACTGCCATACTCTTCTTCAAAAGCTTGCGCCAAAATCTCCTCCACCGCCTCCAGATCCCCCAGTTGGGCCGGGCGGAGAATCAGCTTGGGAGCCTCGCTGGGGGCTTCGGAATCTGGAGTGGGTTTTACCGTTGTCCTGTCCATGTTAAAGTTCCGGGGGGAACATTCAAAGCATAGCCCAGAATCCTCCTTGGAGGTTGTTGCGGCCCCGAAAAAATTTTTTGTGGTCGCTTGGCCAGTTAGGCGCTGGCATCGAGCAACGCAAAGTTGCTGAAGCTAAAGCGCTTCTCAACAACACCAGCTTCCGTCTCGGTTTGAATGCGCCGCTCGGAGAGGATGTAGTACTTGCCCACTTTGGTGTAGAGGTCTTCAAATTGGCTGCGCCCACCCTTTTGCTCACCGGTCTTGGCGTCGTGGTAGACAGAGTCGTAGCGGTGGGAGAGGTAGCCTTCGCCGGTGTCGTGGCTGCTGAAGGTGTGAATGGTAACCACCACGCCGTGAATGTGCCGATGCACCATGGTAATTTGGTTGTCGCGCACGTGGTAGCGATCCCCCTCGGCTTTGCCTCCCACGAGGATCTCCACCGAGCCATCGGGCAGGATTTGGCCGTAGCGAAACGTGTTTTGGCCGTGGGCTTCGGCAAAGCTGCGGCGCACCCGGTGGACGGAAATCTCCCACATCTGCTCTTGGATGGCTTTCCGAGCTTCCTCATCTTCCACACCGGTTACCGTGGCTTTCAGGTCTGCCCCCAGGCGCACCTGACCCACAAACATGCGCTCTCCATCCCAGTAGGTGACCTCTGCGCTATAGCCCGGAAAGTCGGGATCCCAGGTGTAGCGATTTTCGTAGGCAGCCCGAAACAGTTCTTCGGCAGAAACGCGAGTTGCGGTCATCAGGGATCTCCTTCTTGCAAGAGATTCTCATCACTCTCCATTGTACCGCTCTCCCCTGTTGGGCTAAACCCAGCCGCCCGCGCTGGGAGCCTGCATTCAGGGAAGTGGCTGAGCGAATCCTCCTTTGCCACTATAGGGTAGAAGCAGGGCTGTAGGAACTTCTCTTCCTTCCTCACTCCCGGTTTGGGCCTGCTAGTTTAGCCGCTGCTGTGATCCCCAGAGTATTCTCTGAAGTGCCTACCTTTTCTTTTGTGTGAGGAGGAAGATTGAAAGATTTTGACAATCGCGGCAACAGAGCGTCCTCTCGCATTGACCCGGCAGGGCTCTTGGAGCCTGAGCTGTGGCCGACCCCCACAGGGATGGTAGCCTCGTCAGAGATAGCAGGGCCGGTGCTAAAAATTGTTGGCAAGCAGACCCTAAGCGGCCACGTTCCCATCGGGGGATCGAAAAACTCAGCTTTGGCTCTCATGGCCGGATCCCTCTTGGCCCCTGCCGCTTGTCGAATTCACAACGTGCCGCGCCTGCTGGACATCGAACGCATGGGGCAGATCCTGGCCACCCTGGGGGTTAAGGTGTCCCATGTCGGCAATACCCTTGACCTAGACGCCAGCTCCCTGAGGACTTGCCAGGCTCCCTATGAATTGGTCAGCCAGTTACGGGCCAGTTTCCTTATCATCGGACCGTTGGTGGCGCGGCTGGGAGTGGCCAGGGTGCCCCTACCGGGCGGCTGCGCCATTGGCTCGCGTCCCGTGGATCTGCATGTGCGGGGTTTGCAGGCGTTGGGGGCAACGGTTCAGATTGAGCACGGGGTGGTCCACGCCTATGCCCGTAAGCTGGTGGGAACCCGCATCTACCTCGACTATCCCAGCGTTGGTGCTACGGAAACTCTGATGATGGCTGCTACGCTGGCCGAAGGGGAAACGGTGATTGAAAATGCCGCCCAAGAGCCAGAGGTAGCGGACCTGGCCCGTTTTTGTCAGGCGATGGGAGCCCGCATCCGTGGCGTAGGCACCAATACCGTTGTGGTGGTGGGGGTGCCGCGTCTGCATGGCACAGAGTACACCGTCATTCCCGATCGCATCGAGGCCAGTACCTATCTCATCGCTGGAGCGATTACCCGCTCTGAGCTCACCGTGGGGCCGGTGATTCCGGATCACCTGCGGGCGGTGATTGCCAAGCTGCGGGACATGGGGCTGCGGGTGGAGGAAGAAGGCCCCAACCGCCTGCGCATTGCCCCGGCTCAACTCAGCTCAGGCTGGATTTGTCAGGCCACCGATATCCAAACCCTGCCCTACCCGGGTTTTCCCACCGATGTGCAGGCGCCAATCATGGCTTTGGCTGCTCTCAGCGAGGGCAGTTGCACCATCGAGGAGACAGTGTTTGAAAACCGAATGCACCACATCCCGGAGCTTAACCGCATGGGCGCGGACATTCGTCTCAAGAACCGGGTGGCCCGTCCGGGGGGTGCCGTCTCTGTCAGGGGCGCCGGTGGTGGCTACGGACTTGCGGGCGGGGGCGGCCTTGGTGTTGGCTGGCCTGGCGGCCGAGGGCTGCTCCACCATCTACGGGCTCCACTACATCGACCGCGGCTACGAAGCCATCGACGAAAAGTTGCGCAATGTCGGGGCCAAGGTGTATCGCTGTAACAACCCGGCAGAAGACCCGACTACGGCCTAGAGTCAGCCAGGGATAACCCCTTCCCGGCTTCAGCGTTCCCTGAATGTAGGTGTCAAGCCATGTCCTACGTGTATGACTGTGTCATCGTCGGCGCTGGCCCTGCCGGCGGAGCTGCCGCCTACCACCTAGCCAAGCGCGGGCGCTCGGTGCTGGTCCTGGAAAAGGATCCCTTGCCCCGCTACAAGCCCTGCGGGGGCGGCGTCTCCCCCATGGTGGCAGCCTGGTTTGACTTTGACTTCAGCCCCGCCATCTCGCTGAAGATTCGGCAAATTCGCTACACCTGGCGGGGTGGGGATCCAGTGGTGGTCGAGTTGGATCTGAAAGAGCCAGTGTGGATGGTGCGACGGGAGGTTTTCGACGCCTACCTAATCCAGCAGGCCCAGAAGCAGGGGGCCACCCTCTGGGCTGGATGTGCCGCTGCCGGCCTTGAGTGGCAAAGTGACCGCTGGCAGGTGATGACTCCTGCTGGCCCGGTCTGGGGCCGGTACGTGATTGGGGCTGATGGGGCCAAGGGGTCGATGGCAAAGTGGCTGGGCTTTCGCAGTCGCCAGTGCCGCCTGGCCGCTGCCCTAGAGGCGGAAGTAGCTGGCTTGGAACCGCAAACTGCCGCTGCTCACTTTGACTTCGGCAGTGTTAGCAATGGCTACATTTGGAACTTCCCCAAGGCGGACGGCTACTCGATTGGAGCTGGCACCTTTCGGGGTGGCCAGAAACAAAACCTGCGAGAAATAGCCAGCCAGTATGCCCACAACTTTGGCATCGACCTCAAGTCGGTTAAGTCCTTTGGCCATCCCATTTGCCTTTGGGACGGGGATCAACCCCTGCACAGCCAAAATGCGCTCCTGGTGGGAGATGCCGCCTGTGTTGTCGACCCGTTTACCGCCGAAGGGATCCGTCCCTCCCTCCTCACTGGCATGCTGGCGGCGCAGGCCATCGACCAAGCCCTGGCAGGGGATCCCGAAGCCCTGGCCAACTACTCCGCCCGCGTCCAACAGGAGTGGGGCACAGAGATGCGCTGGGCCAAGCGGATTGCGGCTCTGTTCTACCGCTTTCCCGGCGTGGGCTACCGAGTTGGCGTCAAGCGACCGGGAGCCACCCGGCGCATGGGCCAAATCCTAGCTGGCGAGCTGCGCTATAGCGATGTGGCCAGCGCGGCCATTCGCCAGTTGAGTGCTGGTCTCTTGGCCTAGACAGCTTGCTGGGAACTGCAGCCAGGATCGTCAAAGCGCCGGCTAATCAACAGACAGTTGCGGCCATCGGCCTGGCGAGTGTAGCTCAGGTGGGTGGAGAGGGCCTTCATCAGCAAAATGCCCCGCCCTCCCTCGGATTCGGCGTCGGGGAGGGGCTTGGCTGCTAGGTTTTGGGCAAAGCCCTCCAAGTCAAACTCCTGACCCTGATCCCAGATGCGCAGCTCTAGCCCCTGCGGTGTCAGCGTCAGCTCGATATCGATAGGCGTACTGGCAGGCAGGGCGCGATGGGCATGGCGGACGGCATTGGTAAACCCTTCGGCTAGAACCAACTGGCACTCCAACCAGATGGGATCTGGAATACCCGCGTTGCGAAAGGACTCAAACCAAGTCAAAACTTCACCTAGGGCATCCAAAGTCGTGTCAACCCTCAGCGCAAGGGCTCGTTTTTCCTCTGCCGGAATCTCTGCCTCACTCAAATTGCGCCCTACTCCGAAGTTCTCTCTCAGCAGGAATGACCCGGTCAAATTCTAAACCAACCTGCTTCAGCCGCTTACCCCCCCTTTTAGGGGGCACCGAGGCTTGCTGTAGCCGCGCCTTCAACTTCCCAAGGGAATGAGAAGCTGCCCAGGAAGAAGCTAAGGGGAAGGGTCTGGGCAGTAGGGGTTAGGATCTGTGAAGATTTGGCCTGTTCTGGCTATGAGTCTCTCTACCTGGAAGCGCTGGTTGGACTCTTTTCTCATTGCCCTGGCCCTTCTGATGTTTGCCGGCTTTGTCTGGTTTGTTTTCTCGGTAACAGCAGCCTTCTTCGGGATTACCCTAGGCTACAAGCTCTGGCTGCGGCTGTGGCTGCCCTGGTTTCAGCCGTTGCTGGGGATCCTGACAGCCGGCGCTTTGCTAAGCGGCGTGTGGAGTTGGCTCTCCCGCAATCGAGACCATCAGCAGTCCTAAAGATCCGCCGGCGCCAAGAGGCCACGGACTGGCTCTATACTGAGAAACGTATCTAAATGTTGAGCACCTGAGGCAGTCTGGCGTCGTGTTTGTCCTATCTGGCTACGAGTACCTGCTGGCTTTCCTCATTGTCTGCGCCCTGCTGCCAGTTTTGGCCCTAGGGGCCTCAGCCCGTTTGTCTCCCAAACGGCAGGGAGCCCTGCGAGTCAGCACCTATGAGTCGGGGATGGAGCCGTTTGGGCAGGCCTGGATTCAGTTCAACATCCGCTACTACATGTTCGCGCTTGCCTTCGTCATTTTCGATGTGGAGACTGTGTTCCTCTACCCTTGGGCAGTAGCTTTTCACTGCCTGGGGCTGCTGGCTTTTGTGGAGGCTTTGATTTTCATTGCCATCCTCGTGGTGGGTCTTGTCTACGCTTGGAGAAAAGGAGCGCTGGAATGGTCATGACCTCTAAGGAGCCGGAAGTTTTGTTTCCGGCCTCTCCTCCGCAAGTTACTACGGATCTTTCCAACAATGTTATTCTCACAACGGTAAACGACCTCTACAACTGGGCCAAGATGTCCAGCCTCTGGCCGCTGCTCTATGGCACCGCCTGCTGCTTTATCGAGTTTGCGGCGATGCTGGGATCCCGCTTTGACTTCGACCGCTTTGGCCTGTTGCCTCGGACTTCGCCGCGCACCGCTGATTTGCTCATCACCGCGGGAACGGTAACCATGAAGATGGCGCCGGCGCTGGTTAAGCTCTACCAACAGATGCCCGAGCCCAAGTACGTCATTGCCATGGGAGCTTGCACCATCAGCGGCGGCATGTTCAGCTCTGATTCCTACACCGCTGTGCGAGGGGTGGATAAGCTCATCCCCGTGGACGTGTACATTCCCGGCTGCCCACCCCGCCCTGAGGCCATTATGGACGCCATTGTCAAGCTGCGCAAGAAGATTGCCGCTGAGGACATGCGGGAGCGAGGCCGTCTGCAGCAAACCCACCGCTACTACACCGTCAAGCACAACCTCAGACCGGTGCCCGAAGTCATCACTGGCAAGTACTTGGAGAGCGAAACCCGCCAGGCTCCGCCGCCGGAGCTAGCTGCCGCCATTGGCCTGCCCGTGCCGCCGGCCTTGCAGACTGCCGACTTCAAGCGGGTAGAGCAACAGCTCAAAGCCTTGCAAGGAGGGGCCTGAGATGACGGATCCCAAAACGCCGGAAAGTCCGCCTCCTGCCTCTGAGCCAGCCGAGTCGCTGGCAACGCGGGAGCGAGGTCCAGTTTCTCAGTTTCTTGCTGACAACGGCTTTGACCACCAGTATCTGGGCAGGGATGCGGCTGGAGTAGAGCTACTGGAGGTGGAGCGGGACTTTCTCCTGCCCGTATGCACCGCTCTCTACGCCTATGGCTTCAACTATCTTGCCTGCCAGTGCGGCTATGACCTAGGGGCAGGCCAGCCGTTGGTTAGCCTCTACCACTTGATTAAGCTGAAGGACGGAGCGGATCGCCCGCCGGAGGTGCGCGTCCAGGTGAAACTGCCCCGCGACGATCCGCGGGTGCCCTCGGTGTACTGGATCTGGAAGTCGGCTGACTGGCAGGAGCGGGAGACCTACGACATGTACGGCATTATCTTTGAAGGTCACCCTAACCTAAAGCGGATCCTGATGCCAGAAGACTGGATTGGCTGGCCGCTGCGCAAGGACTACATTACGCCTGACTTTTATGAGTTGCAGGATGCCTACTAAGAGGGCTCCCTCAACCACCTGGCTGGCGTTTGCAGGATAAGCGAAAATGTGGCCGTTTTTGCTCTTGGCAATCTACGCAGGAGGGGTTTGGTACTCGCTCCGCAAGGCAGATCGCCTCTACTCGGGATCGGGAAAATGGCTGGTCTCAGCTCTCTGGCCAGTCCTGCTTTTCACAAACCGTCGGTTTCGCCAAAATTGGCGCCGCCCCTTGCAGAGATGAGTCTCCTAGCCTATAGGCACCTTGTTGCACCCCCAGACGGACCAACAACTTCGGGATCTCATCGCTAGCCGCATCCGCGCCCAGGGGCCAGTGACTTTTGCCCAGTTCATGGAGTGGGCCCTCTACGAGCCGGAGCTGGGCTACTACGAGCGGGGCTACCCCCTTGGCCCTGACTACTTAACGGCTCCCCACCTGGCGCCCGACTTTGCCCACCTGTTGGCGGAGCAGATTCACCAGTTCTGGCAAGTTCTAGGCTCCCCTTCTGCTTTTGCGGTTGTTGAGATGGGGGCAGGCAGCGGTCGCCTGGCTGAAGATTGGTTAACCTACGTGCGCTCGGCTTACCCTGCGTTTTGGCAGGCTCTAGAGTACGGGATCCTGGAGCGCTCTGCCTCTTTGCGGCGGCTGCAGCAGGAGCGCTTGGCGGGCTTTGGGGAGAAGGTGCGCTGGCTGGCGTGGGACGAAATCCCGGAGGGGTCAGTAACTGGCTGTTTTTTCTCCAATGAGCTGGTGGACGCCTTTCCGGTCCATCGGGTGCAGGTGCAGGGGGGGTCTTTGCGGGAAATCTACGTGGATTGGACAGAGGGAGGGTTTCAAGAGGTGCTGGGGGATCCCTCGACCCCCGCGCTAGAAGCGTACTTTGCCCGGCTGGGGATCCCAATTACCACCTACCCCTCTGGCTACCAAACCGAGGTCAACCTCAAGGCCCTCGAGTGGCTGCAGCTCCTGGCCCGCAAGCTGCGGCGGGGCTACGTGCTGACCATCGACTACGGCTATCCTGCCCAGCGCTACTACAGCCCCCAGCGCTCCCAGGGCACGCTCCTAGCTTACCGCCGACACGCCACCTCTACGGATCCCTATAGTCGGGTGGGGTGCCAAGATCTCACGGCCCATGTGGACTTTACAACCCTGGAACAGGTGGGGGAATCCCTGGGACTCAAGCGACTGGGCTTCACGCAGCAAAGCTATTTTCTGGTAAACCTGGGGTTGGCGGAGCGGCTGGCCGCCCTCAGCTCAACGGGCGGTGGGGCAGGGGGCGTGGGCCAGGTGCTGCAGCGGCGCTTTGCGCTCCAAGCGCTGATCGATCCGCTGGGGCTAGGCAGCTTTGGGGTGCTGCTGCAGGCCAAGGGCCTGAGTGAGTTGGAATCTACCCAGCGGCTGCGGGGCTTTGCCGAGCCGGAGCTAATGCCTATGGGCGGGGCGGGCTTGAAAGTGAACCCTACGGCAGAGTTTGGTAGCAGCACCTACAGCAGTTCGAGAGATCCCTGGCTAAAATCCCGCGGCAGCTAGGCCGTAACTCCTGAGAGGTTCTCGGTGCGCTTGGAGCTGTTACAGGCTTTTCTAAACGTCGTCGAAAGTGGCAGCTTTTTGGCTGCAGCCCGCCGCAGTGGCCTGAGCCAGTCTACCATCAGCCGCCAGATTCAGGCCTTGGAAGAAGAGGTGGGCGCCCCGCTATTGCACCGCAAGAGCCCAGTGGTCCTGACGGTGGCGGGGGAACGGCTCCTACCCCATGCCCGGCGCATCTGTCAGGAGTGGCAGCAAGCCCAAGCCAGCATTCGAGAATGGCTGCAGGGCGGGCAAAGCGAGCTCTGCGTTGCCGGGATCCACTCCCTGACGGCCTATCGACTGCCGCCGGTGCTGCAGGAGTTCTGCCGAGAGTACCCGCAGGTGCAGTTGCGGGTTACGGCTCTAGGCAGCGACCGCGCCTTGAAGGTGCTCAAGGATGGGTTGGTGGATGTGGCTTTGGTGATGGAAAATCCCTGGCTAAGGCGGGGGGGCGAACTGGTAGTGGAGCCCCTGTATTCCGAGCCCATCCAGGTGTTGATGGCCACCAGCCATCCCCTCAGCCGCTACGAGCGGATCCCTTGGCCGGTGTTGGCCGAGTACCCCCAGGTCGTGTTTAAAGATGGCTATGCCATGCGCACTTGCGTGGAGTCCCACCTGGCCCGCCAGGGGTTAACTCTCAAGGCAGCGCTGGAGCTGAACACGCTGGAGGCCTTTCGCGGTGTCGTTCGCCAGGGGCAGTTGATTGCTCTCCTGCCAGAATCGGCTCTAGTGGACTGTCACGCCGACCCAGGGTTGCAGGTGCGGCCCACCGAACCCCCCTTGTTGCAGCGACAGGTAGTGGCAGTAACCACCCGTGATCGCTATCGGATCCCGCCCATTCGCCGGTTTTTGCAGTTAGCAGCCCAGTTGCTCCGCCAGCCTGCTTCCGACGCCAAGGCAGATAGGGATGCCTCCTGGGTTTCTGCCAAGTTCGCTCGCCCTAGACTGCCAAAGCTATGAGCCACGAGTTTCGCGAGCTTTTGAAGAAAATCAGCAGCGGCACCCACACTCACGAGGATCTCACCCGCGGCGAAGCCGCCCAGGCCATTCGGCTGCTCCTTGCGGGCAAAGCCACCCCGGCCCAGATTGGGGCCTTTTTGATTGCCCACCGCATCAAGCGCCCCACCGCCGAAGAGCTGGCTGGTATGTTGGATGCCTATGCCGAGTACGGCCCTCGCCTTCCCCAACGAGATCTGCCCCATCCCTTGGTTATCTTTGGCCACCCCTACGACGGCCGCTCGCGAACAGCGCCGCTGGGGGTGTTAGTGGCTTTGGTATTGGCGGCAGCAGGAGCAGCTGTTTTGCTCCATGGTTCCGGCTTTTGCCCTCCCAAGTATGGTCTACCCTTGGAGGTGGTTTGGCGAGGCTTGGGGGTGGACTGGCGAGGATGGTCGCTGGAGCAGGTGGGCCGATGCCTGGAGCAAACTGGCTTGGGATTTTTGTACTTGCCAGACTGCTTCCCCCAAGCGCAAGCTCTGATGGAGTACCGGGATCAAATCGGCAAGCGCCCTCCCCTGGCTACGCTGGAGCTGGTCTGGGCACCCTATGAGGGCCCCTTCCACCTGGTGGCCGGCTATGTGCATCCGCCCACCGAGGCCACAATGCTGGAGTTGTTTGCCCTGCAAGGGATCCAAAACTTTACCACGGTCAAGGGACTAGAAGGCAGCAGCGACCTGCCGCGGGAGCGGACAGCTATCCTCAACCACCGCGGGGAACGGCTGCTGCTCAAAGCCCGCGACCATCACCTGGCTGGCCCGGAGATCCCGCTGGCGGAGGAGAAAGAGTTGCTGCGGCAGATGCACCAGCTCCTCAACGGGGATCCCTCCCCCCTTGCCCCAGCGGTACTCTGGAATGGCGGCAGCTACCTCTGGCTGCTAGGCTATGCTCAATCTCTCAGCGAGGGGATCCAGCAAGCAGAGGAATTGCTCCGCTCTGGCCGAGTGAGGGAAAAGCTGCAACAGCTCCAACACCTAGCTTGCCTGGCCCAGCTTTCCTAAAAACCAACTGGCCCAGCTCTTGAGGAGGGCCTGACCGGCTAGGCCCAGAGCATCAGCCGCAGCTCATAGGGATCGGGCATATCGGGGTGAAAGGGCAATAGGCGGATGGCCAACCCCTGCAAGCCGCTGCTCTCGTAGCGAACTTGGCCACAAAAGATGGCGCGATCCCCCACTGTCTCCACGTAGCGCAAGGGGGTTGCCCGGCCGTTTTGGATCTGGCCCTTGTCGTCCACCGACCCCTGGTAGGCTTGAACAATCACATCCTGCGGCTGCAGGGATCCCAGCTGCACCTCCACCGTTACGGTGAGGGGTTCCCCGGCCATCACCACTTCCTGGACCTGACTATCCCGGCCGGCAGAAGGCTTGCCAGTGGGCTGTCTTGGGTTTTCAATCCGGACGTCGAGAACCCGGAGGTTGTACCAGTTCTCCTGCAGATGGTTCCGCCAACGGGTAAACTGGCGGGCCGCCTGGAAGTTGTTGCGCCGCATGCGGTCAAAGGAGTTGCTCAACGGAATGTAGGCTCGCTCGGCATACTCCCGAACCATGCGCTGGGTGCTGAAGCGAGGGCAGTTGAGGCGGATTGCCTGCTTCATGCGCTGAATCCAGGCATGGGGCAGGCCGTCGCTGCCGCGTTGGTAGAAAAGGGGAGCTACTTCCTTTTCCAGGAGATCGTAGAGGGCGTTGGCCTCCACCTCGTCCTGGTAGGCGCGATCCTCAAACTCCTCGCCGCGGCCAATGGGCCAGCCAGTCTGGTAGTAATCTGCCTCATCCCACCAGCCGTCCAAGGTGCTCAGGTGCAGTCCGCCGTTAGCCGCTGCCTTCATGCCGCTAGTACCGCTGGCCTCGCGGGGGCGCAGGGGGGTGTTCAGCCACACGTCCACCCCGGCCACCATTAAGCTAGCGATGTACATGTCATAGTCTTCGATAAACACCAGCCGCTGGCGGAACTCTGGCTGGCGCGACACCTGGACAATCTGGCGGATCAACTCCTTGCCGGCTGTATCGCGAGGGTGGGCCTTGCCGGCAAAGATAAACTGCATCGGGTACTGGGGATGGTTGATCAAGGCTTTGAGCCGCTCCAGGTTGTGGAGCAAGAGAGTGGCCCGCTTGTAGGTGGCAAAGCGGCGGGCAAACCCAATGGTAAGCACCTCTGGGTTGAGGGCTTCTGAGGCCCGTTGGATCTCAGCCGTCGAGGCTGCCCGCTTTTGCAGCTGCTCCACCAGGCGCTGGCGGGTGAAGTCAATGAGGCGAGCGCGGCTGTGCTCGTGCGCCCGCCACAGTTCCGCATCCGGGATCCGATCCACCTTCTGCCAGAGAGGATCCGAGGGAGGAGCCTCCGCCCAATCCGGCCCCAGGTAGCGGTCGTAGAGAGCTTGGTTTTCCTCCCCCACCCAGGTGCGGACATGCACGCCATTGGTGATGGAGGTAATCGGCACCTCCTCTTGCGGGATCCCAGGCCAGAGGGGGCCAAACATCTTGCGGGCGACCGCCCCATGGAGCTTGCTGACGCCGTTAACAAACGAGGCCATGTTGATGGCCAGCACCGCCATGCTGAAAGGGGACTGGAAGTCGCCTGGATTTTCTCGACCCAGGGCCAAAAAGTGCTCCCGACTTAGGCCCATCTGGCGGTAGTAGGAGCCCAGGTAGTAGTCGATTTTGTCTGGCGGGAACAGGTCGATCCCCGCAGGCACTGGCGTGTGGGTGGTAAACAGCTGGCTCGACTTAGCCACCTGCCAGGCCTCCTCAAAGCTCAGCCCTTGCTCCACCATCAACAGGCGGATCCGCTCCACGGCCAAAAAGGCAGAGTGCCCCTCGTTCATGTGGTAGACAGTGGGGTGGATCCCAAGAGCGCGCAGAGCCCGCACACCACCGATCCCCAGCATGATCTCCTGGTGGATGCGCACATCCTGGTCGCCCCCGTAGAGCTCGTCGGTGATGTCCTGGTCGTACTGGCTGTTGGGCTCGATGTTGGTGTCGAGAAGGTATAGGGGCACTCGCCCCACCATGGCTTTCCAGATGCGGGCAAATACCTTGCGGTTGGGGTAGTCCACCTCAATGCGAATCTCGCGGCCCTCCGCGTCTCTTTGCAGCTCCAGGGGCATGTTAAAGAAATCGTTGGTGGGGTAGCGCTCCTGCTGCCAGCCATCGGGGCTGAGGTACTGGCGGAAATACCCCTTCTGGTAGAGTAGGCCCACACCCACGAGCGGCAGGCCCAAGTCGCTGGCTGCCTTGAGGTGATCCCCGGCCAACACCCCCAAACCCCCTGAGTAAAGAGGCAGACAGTCGGCCAAGCCAAACTCCGCGGAAAAATAGGCGTAGCATTCCCCTTCCACCGCATGGGATAAGCGGTACCGACGGTACCACGTGTCTCGTTGGAGATAGCTATTTAGTTGCTGGCTAGCTCGCTCCAGTTGGGCTAAGAACCCCGGATCCTCTGCCAATTCATCCAGCCGTTCCTGCCGGATCTGGCCCAAAAGAGCCACAGGGTTGTGCCCGCAGGCATCCCACAGATCTGGATCCATGCGCCGGAACAGGGTGCGGGTTTCTACATTCCAACTAAAATGCAGGTTGTAGGCCAAAAAGCGCAGGCTCTCCAAGGCAGGCGGCAGGTAAGGGATTACCCTAAACGTGCGTAACGGCTTCATATTTTGTTAGGACAAGTGCAGGTCGCCACTGCCAAGCTACCCTGACCCTGGCGGGAGAGCTTAGCTTTTTACAGCTTCTTTCGAGTTAAGGCCGGGCTCCTGCCTACAGGGAACTGAGGCATAGCCCATTCACCTATGGATCCCACTACACCCCTGGCCGACACCATCGCTGCCATTGCCACCGCCGTGGTGCCCGAGCAGGGCAGCATTGGCATTGTACGCCTTTCCGGCTCGCGGGCTCTGTCCATTGCCCAGGCGATCTTTACTCCCGCCCGCCGCAACGCCGCCTGGGAGAGCCATCGCCTTCTCTATGGCTGGATCCATGACGAGAAGGGCCACCCACTGGACGAAGCTCTGGCTGTGTGGATGCAGGCCCCCCGCTCCTACACCCGCGAGGATGTGGTGGAGTTCCATTGCCACGGCGGCATTATGGTGGTTCAGGCTACCCTGCAGCAGTGCCTGCGCCAGGGAGCCCGGCTAGCGCAGCCAGGGGAGTTTAGCCTGCGCGCTTTCCTAAACGGTCGCATCGATCTAACCCAGGCCGAAAGTGTGGCTGATCTGGTGGCAGCCCGCTCTCCACAGGCAGCTCAAATGGCGCTGGCGGGTCTGCAGGGCAAACTGGGACAGTCTATCCGCGCCCTGCGCCAGGCGCTCCTGGGCTTATTGGCCGAGATCGAGGCGCGAATTGACTTTGAAGAGGATCTGCCCCCTCTGGATGTCCCGGCTTGGCAGGCCCGGCTGCAAGACATTCAGGCTCAGATGCAGGCCCTGCTGGCCACTGCCGAACGGGGGCAACTGCTGCGCACTGGGGTGAAAGTGGCCATTGTCGGGCGGCCCAATGTGGGCAAGTCCAGCCTGCTCAACGCCTGGTCGGGGCAGGATCGCGCTATTGTCACGGATCTACCTGGCACCACTCGGGATGTGGTGGAGTCCCAGTTGGTGGTGAGAGGGATCCCCGTCCAGCTCCTGGATACCGCCGGCATTCGCGCCACTGACGATCCGGTGGAGCGGCTGGGGGTGGAGCGCTCCCAACGGCTGGCCCAGACCGCCGATGTGCTGGTGCTGGTCATCGATGCTCAGGCGGGCTGGACGGAGGCTGATGCGGCTATCTATGCCTCCATCCGCCACCGCCCCCTGATTCTAGTGATCAACAAAACTGACCTCGCCTCCCCCAACGGCATTTCTCTCCCCCCCGAAATCACCTACCGTGTCCCTGCTGTTGCCGCCCAGGGCAAGGGGATCCCAGAGCTGGAAGAAGCCCTGGAGCAGCTTGTTACCCAGGGGCGACCCCAGCCCAACTTGGAGGTCAGCCTCAACCAGCGCCAGGCCGCCGCCCTCCGCCAGGCCCAAGCCAGCCTAGAACAAGTGGCCCAGGCCATGCGGGAACAGCTCCCCCTCGATTTCTGGACCATCGACCTGCGGGGGGCGCTGCACGCCCTTGGCCAGATCACCGGCGAGGAGATCTCCGAGGCAGTCTTGGATCAGATCTTTAGCCGCTTTTGCATTGGCAAGTAACCGCTTGCTAACTCATACTCATTCTGAGTTTGTGTTAGTATAGGCCCAGTTGGGACCTGACAGACTGATGGCCCCAGCGGATTCCACAACGGAGGTTGGCTATGGTTAGCGCCGAAAAAACCCGTCTCTACCCCACTCAGCTCGACCTGCCGGCCGAGGCCCGCGCGCAACTGGTGGAGCTGCTCAACCAGTCTTTAGCGGACACCCTGGATTTGAAGACTCAGGTGAAGCAGGCCCACTGGAACGTCAAAGGCATGAACTTCATCGCCCTGCACGAGATGTTTGACACCTTTGCCAGCACCCTGGAAAACTACGTGGACATGCTGGCCGAACGGGTTACGGCCCTGGGGGGCATTGCCCGCGGCACGGCCCGCATTGTCGCCCAAACCTCGAGCTTGCCTGAATACGACCTGACGGCTGAAGACGGTCGGGCTCACCTGCAGGCTTTGGCGGCCCGCTACGGTCAGTATGCCGCTGCCGTTCGGCGCAACATTGACCGTGCCACCGAGCTGGGGGACGCCGACACTGCCGACCTGTTTACCGAGATCTCGCGGCAAATCGATAAAGATCTCTGGTTTATCGAGGCCCACCTGCAGGCTTAAAGAGCTAATTGTGGGGTAACAAAATGGTTGCCAGTGCTTCTCTCCTTTACTTGGCAGCTTTGGCAGGCATCCTGGGGGTGGTGGGTTTCTTTGTCTTGCGTGGGGTGCTACGCCTATGGGCGCAGGAAAAAGTCATTCGCGAGCTCCAGCCCCGCCTAAGCAAGGGCAAGGGATCCCCCCAGGAGCACTACGAGTTGGGCAGCGTCTACCTGCAAAAGGGTCTCTACGAGCAGGCCATCGTCCAGCTCAAAAAAGCCCTGGAAGTGGCTGGGGAAAACATCCCCCCGGTTTGCAACGCTCTTGGCTTTGCCTACTTTAGCCAGGGGCAATACGATCTGGCCATTCGCTACTACAAAGATGCGGTGGCGGCAGATCCGGCCTATGTAACCGCCTGGAATAACCTGGGCCATGCCTACGAGAAAAAAAATCTCTACGGCCCTGGCCTGGAAGCCTACGAGACCGTGTTGAAGCTGGATCCCCAAAATGCCATTGCCAAGCGCCGCGCCGAGTCCCTGCGCAAGCGTCTGCAGCCCAGCTCCCGCGGCTAATTGACAATTGCTGGCCTTAAAAGAAAGTGGAGGTTAGGGATCCGGTACCGTATTGCCGGGGCTGGTATCATGTTTTGGAAAACGCGAGAGACCGCTTCATGAATGCACAGTCGGTGGCACCCGTAGTTCTGGTCATTCTAGATGGCTGGGGTTATCGCGAGGCCGCGGAGGGCAACGCCGTGCTGGCTGCCCGAACCCCCGTCATGGATAGCCTATGGGCTACCTATCCCCATACCCTGCTGCAAGCTTCGGGGCGGGCCGTGGGTTTGCCAGAAGGGCAGATGGGCAACTCCGAGGTGGGCCACCTAACTCTGGGAGCAGGGCGGGTAGTGCCGCAGGAGTTGGTGCGCATTAGCGATGCCATTGAGACGGGATCCCTTTTTCAAGAGCCTCTTTTGGTGGAAGTTTGTCGTCAACTCAAGGGGCGGGGAGGCCGGTTTCATTTCATCGGGCTCTGCTCTGCAGGAGGGGTTCACTCCCACATTGACCACCTCTACGGCCTGCTGAAACTGGCAGCGCAGGTGGGGATCCCTGCCTACGTTCATGCCATTACCGATGGCCGCGATACTCCCCCTTGTGAAGGGGCAACAGTTCTGGCCGCCCTCCAAAAAGAGCTGCAATGGCTGGGCAACGGCGTTATCGCCACCCTGAGCGGCCGCTACTACGCCATGGATCGGGATCGCCGTTGGGAGCGCACCCAGAAGGCCTACGAGGTTATGACGGAAGATGGCCCTGGCTGTGGCCGCAGCGCTGCCGAGGTGATGGCAGACTTTTACGCCCAGGATATTACCGACGAGTTCATTCCCCCCACCCGTTTGGCGCCGGGAGCAGTAAGGCCGGGAGATGCAGTCATCTTCTTCAACTTCCGCCCGGATCGGGCCCGCCAGCTTACCCAAGCTTTCGTCTGCCCCGACTTTTCCGGTTTCCAGCGCTGCCTTATTCCGGACCTCACCTTCATCACCATGACCCAGTACGATCCCACCTTGCCCGTGCAGGTGCTCTTTAAGCCGCAGAACCTGGATCACCTGGTAGGGCAGGTGGTCAGCGAGGCTGGCCTTAAGCAATTGCGCATTGCCGAAACGGAAAAATACGCCCACGTCACCTACTTCTTCAACGGCGGCCTCGAGCAGCCCTTCCCTGGGGAAGATCGCATCTTGGTTCAAAGCCCGCTGGTGGCCACCTACGACCAAGTGCCGGAGATGTCGGCGAGGAAAGTCACCGACAAGGCTATCGAAGCCATTGCCCGCGGCGAGTACAGCCTGGTGGTGCTGAACTACGCCAACCCCGACATGGTGGGCCACACCGGCAACTTTGAGGCCACGGTGCGGGCTCTGGAAACGGTAGACCACTGCCTAGGTCGCCTGCTGGCGGCAGTGGTAGACGTAGGGGGCACCACCCTCATCGTTGCGGATCACGGCAATGCCGAGCTGATGTGGGACGAGCAGGGCAACCCCTGGACCGCCCACACCACCAACCCCGTGCCCTGCATTCTGGTGGAGGGCGAAAAGCGCAAGATCCCGGGCCGCGGTGGCGACGCCAGGCTGCGTTCCGGCGGCACCTTGGCTGATGTTGGACCCACCCTGCTCGAGATCTTGGGCTTGCCGCAGCCCCCTGAGATGACGGGGCAGTCCCTCCTGCAGCCGGCAGAATACACCCTCCTGCAGCGGCAGCCGGCGCCTGTGGGGCGCTAAAACCCGCCCTCCCCTACTCGGCTACTGGGATCCCTTCTTGGATTAGCCAAGCCCTCAACTCCTCCCAGCTGCGGTAGAGAGCTAAAACCTGGGAGTGCTCAGGGTGGTAAGGGGCCCTGAGGCGCTCTAACTGTAAGAAGCGAGCCTGAGGAGGGATCACCGGCACCTCTGGATCGGGGGGGGTGGGCCGGCGCAGGGAGCTGCTATAGCCGCGGTAGATGAGCACCAAATCCGTTTCCCCCTCGCTTTCCACCTCTACCCGCAGCACCTCCTGGGGGTGGGCTTGGCTGTAGCGCTCTAGAGCCAGCGGCCAGGGCAGGGCGCTCATGCTGCCAACTCCCTTTTCTCGGTAGGGGGCCGCAGCCGCCAGACGAAATAGACGCCGTAGAGTAGGTAAACTACCAAGCCCCAGGCCCCTAGGCTCCCGAGCAGCTCGGGGGGTACATTGGGATGGAAGATCTCCCGAAAGCCCAGCGGCGGCTCAAACCAGGCTCGACACTCCAGCGACAAAGAAGCCTGGAAGGCGCAGGGCATAAAGGCTCCCGAAAAGAAGAACCCGACCCCCATATAGCCAGTCAGGATCCACCGCCAGAGCAAGAAAGCCCGCGCTGCCCAGCTTCTCGACTGCTCGAGGGCGGTGCTCCAATCCCGCCAGAACCAAAGGCTGAGCGGGATCAAAAGCCGTGCCATTGCCCCGCTCAGGAAACTGATGGGCAGGCCGCCAATCATGAGATATACGGTTACCGCCAACAGGCTAGACACCCGCCAGTAGACAATCAGAAGCTGGATCAGGGGCCCCAGCCCCACCGCAAAAGCCCAAACCAAGAGAGCTAGCGGCACCACCACGGTCAGCGCCACAGCTAGGCTGTAGTCCGCCCAAATGGCTTTCAGCAGCCACTCCTGTGGGATCATCCTCTCCTTCTCTCCTTCCTGACCCTAGTATGCTGGGATCCGCAGCAGGATCCCCCAGGGGTACAGAATACTACCCCTCCCCAAGACTTTACGCTGCAGGCTTTTGGAAAGTTTTCCAATTCTCGCCATTGCCCATCCAGGAAGGTGGTAGATTCTTAAAGGAACACCTTGTGGGCCAGCCGTCTTTCTGGAAGGCAGATGGGAGTTTCCTAGGGCCTTGGTTTGGCCTAGTGTGTTAAGTATTGTTACTCAGCCATGGTATTTTTAAGGCCGACCCCTAAGAGGTAGGAATCCCGCTTCCATGTCCCCTTCTTTCAGACTTCTCTCCCACAGTCCCAGCCGCTGGAAGGCAGCCCAGTGGAAGCCCAGGCCCTTGCCTCCCCTAGAGGACGTGCCCCTTTCTCAAAACGATGAGGAAGAGAGGGGCTGCCAAGCTTCGCTGCAGCCAGAGCCAACCTCTCGCGAGGGGACAGTGGGCAGAAGCTATGCGGCACTGCAGTTATGGCTGGCGCTAGTTACCCTTAGCGTGAGCCTGCCCATTGCCCTGGGGTTGGCTTTGGTTTACTCGCCAGGGGTTGCAGGCAACTACTTGCTAGGGGCAATGGTCGGCGTAGTCTATCTGCGCATGCTGGGCCGCAGCGTGGCAGAGCTGGGCAAAACTCGCAGCCGTTTAGGGGTGACGCGCCTAGCTTTGTTTGTTGGGCTGATGGTTTTGGCTGCGAAGGTGAAGTCCCTACAGATTTTGCCCATCTTCTTTGGGTTTATGACGTATAAGGTCACCCTGCTCATCTACCTCGTCCAGACGTTGAGCCGTTTATCTTCCTCTTCCTGATGCTTATGAGCCCGTCCTTCTCCTCGCCTTTTCTCTTAGCAGAGCTTGAGGTTGGCCATCACCTCTACTGGCACCTGGGCAAGTTTACGGTCCACGGCCAGGTTCTGATTACCAGTTGGATTGCCATTGCCCTGATTTTGACGGTGGTGCTGCTGGGCACTCGTCAACTGCAGCGGGAGCCCGCTGGCTTGCAGAACTTTGTTGAGTATGTTTTGGAATTTGTGCAAAGCATTGCCCGTGCCCAGATTGGCGAGAAAAACTTCCGGCCCTGGGTGCCCTATGTTGGCACCTTGTTTCTGTTTATTTTTGTCTCCAACTGGATGGGGAATCTTTTCCCCTGGAAGTTGATCCCGTTGCCGGAAGGGGAGCTGGCTTCTCCCACCAACGACATCAACACCACTGCCGGCTTGGCGCTGCTTACCAGTATCATGTATTTCGTGGCCGGCATCAGCAGGCGGGGGCTGTCCTACTTTAAAAAGTACATCGAGCCCACGCCGGTTCTGTTGCCCATCAACGTTCTAGAAGATTTCACCAAGCCCCTCTCCCTAAGCTTCCGTCTGTTTGGCAACATCTTGGCCGAGGAGCTGGTGATTGCGGTGTTGGTGTTGCTGGTGCCCTTGTTGATCCCGGTGCCGGTGATGATCCTGTTCCTGTTTACCGGAGCCATTCAGGCTTTAATCTTCGCAACCCTCTCGGCGGCTTACATTGGAGAGGCGCTGGAAGGCCATGGGGGTGGGGATCACCACGATTGAGCTGCCGAGGAGTCGGCGAGGGCTGGGGCGCTCAGCTCTCCCCACCTCTTCCGGGGGTTGTTGCCGGGGCTGGGTAAGGTTTGTTGGGGCCGAGGGCCTGTGCCCAGAGGTCGCCGACAAGGGGGCGATCGGCTCGGATACTCCAGCCAGATCACCTCAAACCAAAGGCGCTGTTGCAGTCGTGCCTACTTCTGTTCTGTAACGACGAGGAGAATCTCACGATGGCTATGGATTCGTTAACCTCTGCTGCCTCTGTTTTGTCTGCTGCTCTGGCTATTGGTTTGGGATCCCTGGGTCCAGGGCTGGGCCAAGGGAATGCTGCTGCTGCGGCCATGGAGGGGCTGGCCCGCCAGCCAGAGGCGGAAGATAAGATCCGCGGCAGCCTGTTGATCAGCCTGGCCTTCATGGAAGCTCTGACCATCTACGGCTTGGTGGTGGCGCTGGTGCTTTTGTTTGCTAACCCCTTCGCCTCCTAGTGCTGTCGTCTCGGGGGCAGTCTGGACAGTCCCTGCCGGCTTGCCCCCTAGTCTTGCTTCAGCTCAGAATCCCGTTTTTGTCCCTGAGGCCCCATGATCTCCTCAGCCCTTTTGGCCGTCGAGGCCGCCGAGAAAAATGGTCTCTTCGACTTGGATGCCACCCTGCCCATCATCGCCATTCAATTTCTGTTGTTGGTAGCCGTGCTTAACTCTCTCTTCTACGAGCCGGTTACTCGGGTTATTGACAGCCGCAACGACTACATCCGCTCCACCCAGGCGGAAGCTCAGGAGCGGTTGGAGAAGGCAACGGCCCTGGCCCAAGAGTACGAGGCGGAGATTAGCCGAGCTCGCCTACAGGCGCAGGCCGTGATTGCCGAGGCGGAAGCGGCTGCTGCTCGCATCCGTTTAGAGAAGCTGGCGGCAGCTCAGGCAGAGATCCAAGCCAAGCTGGAAGCGGCGCGGCGGCAGGTTGAGCAGGAAAAGCAAGCAGCCCTTGAACAGCTGCAGCAGCAAGTGGAGGCCATCGCCGCCCAGATTACCGAGAAGTTGCTAGGCAGCGTCCGTTGAGTGGCTGGTTAAACGTTCCTTGGGGAGTAGCTTGTGATGCTGGGGTTTAGCTGGATGCCCGCTTGGCTTTTGGCCGTGGCTGAGCCAGGGATCCTCGAGGCGGTTCTAGAAAGCAACCTCATCAACATCGCCATTATCCTAACTTTGCTGTACCTCTTGGGTCGCCGAGTGGTGGGGGAAGCGCTGGCTAAACGGCGGGAAAGCATCCTCGAAGAGCTGCGGCAGGCGGAGCAGCGCAAGCAGGAAGCCCTCGAGAGGCTGGCGAAGGAACAGCAAAAGCTGGCACAGGCCCAGCAGGAAGCAGAGCGCATTCGCCGTCAGGCGGAAGCTAGCGCAGAGGCCCGCCGTCAGGAGATGTTGCAGCAGGTGGAGCAGGAGATCGAACGGCTGCGCGCCAAAGCGGCAAGGGATCTCGCCGCCGAGCAAGAGCAAATTCTCCAAGAGCTGCGCCGCCAAATTGTTCGCCAAGCGCTGCGCAAGGTGGAACAGGAGCTGCCGCAACACCTCAATGAGCAGATTCACCATCGCCTCATTGAGCAAGGGATCCAGATGCTTGCCCGCTAGGTGAGTTCAGGAGAAACGGAAACCCATGCTGAACCGGAAAATGGCTCTTAGGGTAGTGGATCCCTACGCCGAGGCTTTGGTTTCTCTGGCTTCTGGACAGGGGTTGCTGGACACCTTTACCGCCGATGTGCGCTTTATTGCCGCTGTTTTGCAGGCCACGCCGGAGCTGGGCCAGTTTCTGGCTAGCCCCCTGGTGAAGACGGAAGCCAAGAAAAACCTTCTGCAGCAGGTGTTTGCCGATCAGATCCACCCGCTGCTGCTCAACGCCCTTCAGCTGTTGACCGACCGCCGCCGCATCATGTTCCTTGGGGCTCTCTGTCAGCGTTTCTTGGAGCTGCAGCGGAAACTGCAAAACATTGTTCTTGCGGAGGTAACTGCCGCAGTGCCCTTGACCGAAGCCCAGCAGCAATCCCTCCGGGAGCGGGTAAAGGACTTCACGCAAGCCAGCAGCGTGGAGCTGCAGATTAGCCAAGATCCCACGGTGCTAGGCGGAGTGATCCTCAAGATTGGCTCCCAGGTCATTGACCTCAGCTTGCGCGGCCAGTTGCGCCGGCTGGCGCTGCAGCTCAGCTAGCTTAAGTTTTGAGATCCCCTTTCCTGAGAGGACTGCCATGCCTACCATTCGCCCAGATGAGATTAGCACCATCATCAAGCAGCAGATCGAGCAGTACAACCGGGAGATGCAGGTCTCCAATGTCGGCACGGTTCTGCAGGTAGGAGACGGCATTGCCCGCATCTATGGCTTGGAGAAGGTGATGGCCAGTGAGCTGCTGGAGTTTGAGGATGGCACGCTGGGCATTGCTCTCAACCTCGAGGAAGACAACGTCGGCGCCGTGCTGATTGGCGACGGCCGTAACATCCAAGAAGGCTCTACCGTCAAGGCCACAGGCAGAATTGCCAGCATTCCCGTAGGGGAAGCCCTGCTGGGCCGCGTGGTCGATCCCTTGTGCAATCCCCTCGACGGCAAAGGGCCGATTCACTGCACCGAGACTCGCCTCATTGAGTCCCCAGCTCCCAGCATCATTGACCGCCGCTCGGTGTATGAGCCGCTCCAGACCGGCATCACCGCCATCGACGCCTTGATCCCCATTGGGCGGGGACAGCGGGAGCTCATTATCGGCGACCGCCAAACGGGTAAGACCACCCTTGCGGTCGACACCATCCTCAACCAAAAAGGACAGGACGTCATTTGCATCTATGTGGCCATCGGCCAGAAGCAGAGCAACATCGCCCAGGTGGTGAACATCCTAACCGAGCGGGGGGCAATGGACTATAGCATCGTGGTGGCTGCTGGCGCCGACAGCCCGGCCCCCCTACAGTGGCTGGCTCCTTACTGCGGGGCCACCATTGCCGAATACTTCATGTACCAAGGCAAGCACACCCTGGTGGTCTACGACGACCTGTCCAAGCAGGCAGTAGCCTACCGCCAGATGTCGCTGCTGTTGCGCCGTCCCCCCGGTCGGGAAGCCTATCCGGGCGATGTGTTCTATCTGCACTCGCGGCTACTGGAACGGGCAGCCAAGCTCAACAGCCAATTGGGCGAGGGATCCATGACCGCCCTGCCAATTGTGGAAACCCAGGCCAATGACGTGTCGGCCTACATTCCCACCAACGTTATCTCCATTACCGACGGCCAGATCTTCCTGGAGTCGGATCTGTTCAACGCTGGCATTCGCCCAGCCATCAACATTGGCATTTCCGTTAGCCGCGTTGGCTCGGCGGCGCAAACCAAGGCCATGAAGAAGGTCGCTGGCTCCCTGAAGGTGGAACTGGCGCAGTATCGGGATCTGGAAGCCTTTGCCCAGTTTGCCTCCGACTTGGATGAGGCCACCCAAAAGCAACTGGCCCGCGGCCAACGGCTGCAGGAGATCCTCAAGCAGCCCCAATATTCGCCCCTGTCTTTGGACCAGCAAGTAGCCATTATCTATGCGGGAACGCAGGGCTACCTGGACGACATCCCGCTAGAGAAGGTCTCCAGCTTCAAGCAGGGACTGCTGTCCTACTTGAGCACCGCCCATCCCAAATATGGCGAAATCGTCCTCTCCACCAAGCAGCTTACCGAGGAGGCGGAAGAGATCCTGAAAACCGCCATTGCAGAGTTCAAGCAAAGCTTTGTAGCTCAGGCAGCCTAAGGGCAGATCCAACAAGAGAGAGGGTTATGGCCAAGCTAAAGCCAATTCGGGATCGCATCAAGGCAGTGAAGAACACCCGTAAAATCACGGAGGCCATGCGCCTGGTGGCGGCAGCGCGGGTGCGGCGGGCTCAGGAGCAGGTGATGGCTACCCGTCCCTTTGCCAATCGCCTGGCCCAGGTTTTCTATCGGCTGCAGACGCGGCTGCGGCTGGAAAATGTCGAGCTGCCCTTGCTAAAGCAGCGCCCTGTGGCAACAGTGGGCCTGCTAGTGGTGGCTGGGGATCGGGGTCTGTGTGGCCCCTACAACGCCAACGTTATCAAGCGTACTGAAGAGCGAGTGGGCGAGCTGCAGGAAACAGGGCAGCAGGTGCAGCTTTACCTGGTAGGCCGCAAGGCGGTGCAGTATTTTCAGCGGCGCTCTGCCCCTATCGCCAAGACCTACGTGAATCTGCCGCAGATCCCCACTGCCGCTGAAGCCGCTCAAATTGGGGATGAGCTGCTCTCCGCTTTCCTCTCTGAGAAGGTGGACAAGGTGGAGCTCATCTACACCCGCTTTGTCTCCCTGATTAGCTCGCGGCCAGTGGTGCAATCCCTGCTGCCTCTAGACCCTACGCGCCTGGCTGCTCGCGACGACGAGATCTTTAACCTGCTGGTGCGGGGGGGAGAGTTTACCGTCGAGCGCAGCAAGATCGTTGCTCCTGTCTCAGCCCCGCCGCCGGACATGATCTTCGAGCAGGATCCCGTGCAAATCCTGGATGCGCTCCTGCCTCTGTACCTGAACAATCAATTGCTGAGGGCTCTGCAGGAGGCAGCAGCCAGCGAGCTGGCGGCCCGGATGACAGCTATGAGCAATGCCAGCGACAACGCCACTGAGCTTATCCGTACCCTCACCCTTGACTACAACAAAGCTCGGCAAGCGGCCATTACCCAGGAGATCCTCGAGGTGGTGGCAGGTGCCGAGGCCCTCTAGGTCTCTTCCCGTCCGGAAGAGTACAAGTGACGCTGCCGGGCCATTTGGGAGTTGAGCAGGATGACAGGCAAGAGCCCCACCAAGACCATTGCCAAAGCAGGGGCACCGGCCTCGGCCAGGCGTTCGTCGGCAGCCATGCGGTAGGTGTAAACGGCCAGGGTATCGAAGTTAAAAGGCCGCAGCACCATCGTGGCTGGCAGCTCCTTCATGACATCCACAAACACCAGCAGCATTGCCCCCAAGATCCCGCCTCCCATCAGCGGCAGGTGCACTCGCCACAGGGTGCCCAGGGATCCCTGCCCCAGGCTGCGGGCTGCCTCGTCCAGGCTGGGGGGGATGCGCAGCAGGGTTGCCTCGACGGTGGCTAGAGCCACTGCCAAAAAGCGCACCAAATAGCCAAATACCAGGGCGGCGATGGTGCCGCTAAGAACCAAACCGGGTGGCTGCTGAAAGAGCACCTGCCGCAAGTAGCTCAGCAGTTGATCCAGTCGCCCCAGGGGAATCAGAACTCCCACGGCAATCACCATACCTGGCAGCGCGTAGCCTAAAGAAGACAAGCGCACTGCCAGCCGCAGGCTCCAGGTGGATCCCCGCTGCAGCCGCAGCCCATACAGCACCACCACCGACACCGAAACGGCAATCACCGCTGTGATGGTGGCTAGTAGAAGGCTATTCCGGGCGTAGCTCCAAAAGTGGCGGCCCACCGCTCCCTGGCGCAGCGTCATCTGGAGCAGGATAAGGGCGGGGACGACAAAGCCTAGCCCAACCGGGATCCCACAGGCTAGCCACGCTCCCACCGCTCGGATCCCCTGCAGACGGTAGCGGGCTAGAGCTGGCCTAAGCCCTTGGCGATAGTAGCGCGCCCGCCGGCGCAAGAATTGCTCCAAGCCCATCAGCAGCAACACCCACAGCAACAGCAGCGCCGAGAGCTGAGCTGCTGCCACCGGATTGCCGAGGGCCGTCCAAGTGCGGTAGATGCCGGTGGTAAAGGTATCGACCCCGAAGTAGCTGACGGTGCCGAAATCGTTCAGGGTCTCCATCAACGCTAGGAGGCAGCCAGCCACGATCCCTGGCCGCGCCAAAGGCAAAGCCACCCGGAAAAAGCTAGCCCAGGGCCCGTAGCCTAGGGAACGGCTCACCTCCAAACAGGCCACCGACTGTTCCTGGAAAGCTAGCCGCGCCGAGAGATACACATAGGGGTAAAGAGTCAGCGTCATCAGCAGGATGGCCCCCCCCAGCGAGCGAATGTTGGGGAACCAGTAGTCGCCGATCCCCCAGCCGGTGACCCGCCGTAGCCAGATCTGGAAGCCCCCAGTTACTTGCAAAAAATCGGTGTAGGCATAGGCCAACACATAGGTAGGGGCCGCCAGGGGCAACACCAGCATCCACTCCAGCCAGGCCCGTCCCCAAAACTCGCACATCGTCACCAGCCAGGCGGTGCCGCTGCCCACCAGGATGACTCCCAGCGCCACCCCCGCCATTATCAGCAGGCTGTTGCGCACATATAGCCCCAAGACCGTGTCAACCAGGTGCCCCCAAACCTGCCGCTCGTCGGCAAGGAGGCTGAGCAGCACGGTTAGCGTGGGAATCAAAATTAAGCCCGTCAGGGCTACGGTCAGCAACGTCCAGCCGCTGAACCATCGCCTCCAAGCGCTCTTGAATTTAGCCAAGCTAGCTTTCCCATCAACTGCAATGGCAATTCCTGAGAGCTGGCAAAAATCTGATCTAGCCATACCGGGGAGCCAAGAAGAAGGCTCTCGGCAACCCCGGCATTTTGGGTGAACCTAGCCCTTACCGCCAACCAGCCCGATCCATGACTTTCAGGGCCTCGGGGGTAACGCGGCCAATGCTGGCGGCGTTGATCGTGTCTTCCTTGAAGGTGCCAAAGCTGGCCACCACCGAGTCGATCTCCGCCCCCCGCAGCACCGGGTACTCGTTGTTGCTCTGGGCAAAGATAGCCTGCGCCTCTGGGCCGGAGAGAAACTCCAGAAACTGGATGGCAGCCTCTTTATTGGGAGCGGTTTTCAGAATGCCGGCGCCGCTGATGTTGACGTGAGTGCCGCGATCCTTTTGGTTGGGGAAGAAGACGCCGATTTTCGCGGCTACAGCGCGATCTTCAGGCTGGTCGGATTTGATCAAACGCGCCAGATAGTAGGTGTTGGCCAGGGCCACGTCTCCTACGCCAGCGGCTACGGCTTTGATTTGATCAATATCTCCCCCCTCCGGCGGGCGCGCAAAGTTGGCCACCAAGCCCCGCGCCCACTTTTCCGTCTCCGGGATCCCGTGCGCCAAGATGATCGAAGCCGTCAGAGACTGGCTGTACACATTGCTGGAGGAGCGAGTGAGCACCTTGCCCCGCCACTTGGGGTTAGCGAGATCCTCATAGGTGGACAGCTCCTTGGGATCCACCTTGTCCTTGTTGTACATGATTACTCGCGCCCGCTTGGTCAGGCCGAACCAGTAGCCTTCCGGATCCCGCAGGGATTCTGGGATGTTTTTAGCGAGCGTCTCCGACTGGATAGGTTGAAACAGGCCTTCGTTTTGAGCCCGCCACAGCCGGGCCGCATCCACCGTCATGAAAATGTCGGCGGGGCTGTTGGATCCCTCGCTGCGGAGGCGCTGGAGAATCTCGTCGGCGTTGCCCTGCACCCAGTTTACCCTAACGCCCGTTTTCTGTCTAAACAGTTCGTATAGTTTTTCATCTGTGCTGTAGTGCCGAGAGGTGTAGAGGTTGACCTCCCGGTTGGCGCCGCGAGCCGAACGCCCCAGCGAGCCTACTGTCAAGGCTACCGATCCCAACACAGCTGCGTTAACCAACTGCCGTCGCGATAAGCGCATACCCAACTCCTAAACTCAAAAAAATCTCAGGAAAAGCTGCTGCCCTGATTCCGTCAGCAGCAACGGATCTAGCCCTAGAAGCGGACCAACCCTTCCAAATCCTGCTTTTCTAGACCAAGCCTATTGAGAGTCTGTATCAGTAGCTTCGCCCTAGGCAATGATAGGGGATCTCAAGTACTGAGTCAAGCTCTTAGGAGCTATTCTCACCAAGCAGATTAAAGTTGCGGCAGATGGGGCAGGTGGAGCGTAAAGGTTGTCCAGCCGGCGGCGCTGCTGACCTCGATGGATCCGCGCAACTGATCCACCATCTGTTTCACCAAGGCCAGGCCTAGACCCGTGCCCCCTTCCTTCCAGGGATCATTGCTGGGAATGCGGTAAAAGCGCTCAAAGATGCGCGTGAGCTCCTCGGCAGGGATCTCTTGACTATTGCTGACCTGGATGCGGCTTTGACGATTTTCCGTTTCGATCTGCAAGCGGATGGATCCCTGGGGTGGGGTGTATTTCACCGCATTGTGCAGCAACTCGCGCAGGATTCGCCCTAAGAGCAAGGGATCGGTCGTGAGGGAGCTCTCCAGGGGAACGCTGGCTTGGAAAGTTTGCCCCTTGGCGCGGGCCCGCTCTTGGGTAACCGTCAGCAGATCCCCCAGCAGCTCCCGCCAGGTGAGGGCTTGGATGTTCAGGGCATAGGCCCCGGCTTGTAGCCGCTGCAGATCCAGCAGGTCGTTGACGAGCTCGATTTCCCGCTGGCATTCCCGCTCAGCAATAGCCAGGTATTGGGCTCGCTTCTCCTCAGAGGGAGCTATCTGCAGCATTTTGAGAGCCATCCTTAGGCTAGTGAGGGGAGTGCGCAGCTCGTGGCTGACGGTGCTGATGAAGTCGTCTTTCAATTGGTTGAGGCGCTCTAGAGCTTGCACCTGCTCTTGGGCAGCTTGGAACAAGCGCGCCTGGCGCAGTCCAATGGCACATTGGTTGGCCACCTGCTGGATAAGTCGGATCTCCTGGTCGTCGAAAGGACGCCGAGCCGATCGAAAGATCCACAGATCCCCCAGGACTTGGCCTTTATCTAGCAAGGGACAAGCCATCACTACTTGGCAGTTTTCCAGGGCTTTCCCTGAAAAGCAAAATAGACAAGACTGCCCCCTGAGCAGTTGTCGATGAACGTCTCCGTAAGGGCCTCTCTGCAAAGGTACAGAGAGATTTAGGTAAGACTTCGAGCGGGGGCAATACTCGTAGCGGATGGTGGCGAGGGTGAAATCGGCGTTGTAAAGGCTGATGTCGCAGCCATCGGCATCTAGACTTTCTCCCAGCTCGCGCACGGCGGCGCTGAGGATCTCAGCTTCGTCGAGAGAATCGCGCACGCGGTTGGTAATGCTTCTTAAGAGAGCCTCAAATTGCAAAGCCCGCTCTAGCTCCGCAGTGCGCTGCCGCACTTTTTCCTCCAGCGTTTGGTTTAGAGCTTTTACCTGCTCGTACAACTGAGCCTGTTGCAACGCGATAGCCAACTGGTCGGTCAGTTTCTGCAAAAGCTCAATTTCCCACTCCTGCCACGGGCGGCTGGATTGGCAGTGCTGCGCCACCAAGAGGCCCCAAAGGTCTTCACCCCGTCGGATTGGGATCACCAAGTTGGCCTGGGCCTGGAAAGATTCCAAGAGCTGCCGATAGCAAGGATCCAAACTGGCGGTCGCCACATTTTCGATGGCTTGCACAAAGCCCTGCTGGTACTTGGGATGGCAGGGATCCCTGGGGAAATACTCATCCCACACGTAGCGGCCCAAGTGACTAGGCCAGGGATCCACCACTGACTCAGCGGCCACAAACCCCCCTGCCCCCTCCTGCAACTGGTAGATCATTACCCGATCCACCTGGAGAAACTCCCGCACCTCGGCAGTGGTTGTTTGCAAAATAACTGGCAGGTCTAGAGCTTGTCGGATCCGCCGCAGCAAAGCCCCTAGTAGTCGCTCCCGCTCTGCTTCTTGCATCAACAGATCCTGAGCCTGCTTAAGAGGCGTTATGTCCACAACAACGCCACAGACGGCATAGGGATCCCCCTGGCAA
This sequence comes from Synechococcus sp. O70.1, assembly GCF_047462215.1. Taxonomy (NCBI): domain Bacteria; kingdom Bacillati; phylum Cyanobacteriota; class Cyanophyceae; order Synechococcales; family Synechococcaceae; genus Synechococcus; species Synechococcus sp. O70.1. The sequence continues at coordinate 117,973 of NZ_JANSIT010000005.1, forward strand.
TCTCGCAGGGCAAATTTGGTAACCCACTGGCTCAATTGCTTGCCATTGCGGGAAAAAATCCGCTCGTAGCTGACAGGATCCGGAGATTGGAGAGCTCTCTGATCCTGCTCTCGGAACTCGCGGGCCTCTTCGGGAGTGAAAAGCTCATCATCCAGCTTGCCAATAAGTTCTCCTAGCTCAAAACCTCTCTGTTGTAGATAAAACCTGTTGGCGTGAAGATAGCGCCCCTCCAGGTTTTTGAGGAAGATGGAAAAGGGGATGCTGTCCAGAATAGCTCTAAGGCGAGCCTCACTTGCTTGTAAAGCCAGCTCTATCTCTTTTTGCTCGGTGATGTCTTCCGTAACACCTACAAAGCGGATGATTTCTTGCCGCTCATTAAAAATAGGCTGACAGGAAGAGCGTAACCAGCGCAGGCTTCCATCTCGATGGAAGATGCGGTAGGTGATTGGCTGCTCCCCTCGAATAACTCGAGGAAGAGATTGAAGAACACGGGGCAGATCTTCAGGGTGAAGCCTTTCTTTCCAAAGATCCGGTTTTTGATAAAACTCCTCCGGGGTGTATCCCCAGATGCTTTGACACCGGGGGCTTTCGTAGAGAACTTGGCTGAGATCTGCGGAACAGACGAAGAAATTCACCGGCACAGCCTCGGCCATTTCCCGAAAGCGGGCTTCGCTTTCCCGCAAAGCTAGTTCCACCTGCTTTTGTTGGGTAATGTCGCGGCTGCTGCACACAATCCCCTGCACTACAGGATCCTGCAAAAGGTTGGTGCAGCGGCTCTCCAGCCACACCCAATGGCCATCGGCGTGCTGGGCCCGATAGACAAAGCTGAGCGTCTCGCCTGGGCTAGCTCTTAGGCGCTGGAAAGCGTTGACAACAGCCTGTCGATCTTCAGGGTGGATCCACTCCCAAGGCAGCGGCTCTCCCTCTTCAAGACAGCGCCCTAGGATCCTCTTAGCCGCCGGTGGGTTAAGGCAATGCAACCGGTCCTGGCCGTCAATTCGGCACAAGATCTCATGGCTGTTGTTGATGAAGGCGCAAAAGCGCTCCTGCTGCTCTACTAGCTCTTGTTGCAGGCGCTTTAGCTCGGTGATGTCTAGGCTAACGCCGAGAACCCCCCGCCCTTCCGATTGCTCTCTCAGGGGCACGACTACGGAATAGGTATAGCGCTCTTCTCCCTGAACGAGCTCTTTCCCCTCGTACTTGACAACTTCCCCTCGAAGGGCGCGGGCGACATACTCTTGCCAGTCCCCGTGTTCTTGAGCCACTGCCTCCAAAGAAGTGCCCAGCAGATCGCCAAACCAGGCGCGGTCGGTGGCATTTTGTAAAATCAGCACTCCTTGAGGATCCCTGGCCCACACCGCCAACGGCAGGGCATCTAGCAAAGCGCGCAGTTGGGCTTCCCGCAGCCGCAGGTTTTCTTCCCATTGCTTCTTCTCGGTAATGTCTCGGCCTAGCCCACGAATAAACTGCAACCGGCCCCGCCAGTCAAAGATGCCCTGGTTGACCCACTCAAACCAGCGCACCTCTCCCCGCCCATCTATTAACCTACTGACTTGGCTAAAGAAGGGGTGCTGAGGAGTGAGCTGGGCTATTTTCTGCCGCACCTCCTCTTGCTCCTCTACTGGCAGGGCCTCAAGCCAGCGCCTGCCCCGCCAATCGCCTAAAACCTTCCGACAAGTTTCGTTGCACTCCACAACCGTTGTATCCGCCCGCGCCAGCATGACGATGTCTGCAAAGCCCAGCTGAGCTTGCTGCAGCCGCCGCCTTTGCCAGTAGATCAGCACTGCTAGAGAAGATCCCCAAAGGACTAGCCAAAGCCAAGTGGGCAAAGTGTTCTGGCTGAGTAAGGTAATCAGGTTAACCAAATCCCTAGGGACGCTCATAGAAGTTAGGCTGGCCGATTAATCGGTAGCATTTCTAACCTAGAATCAGGCATTGTGCCAGCATTTCCGCTATCTCCCTGGGGAGGACAGTATCCCCTGACAAGGGAGCTTTAGGACAAGGGGTTCTTTTTTGGATTTCCTAGATATGCCTGAATCCAGCCCACCAGCCGCTGAGAGAGCACGAAAGCCTCTGGCTCGCTCCCTTTGACGCCTACTTGGCTATTGAAGCAAGCGATGACCTCCTCTTTCAGATCAGGCTGGGAAGGGTCTTCGCGAAACTGGAGCCGCACCTGACTTTGGACTTGGAAACTCTCTTGGGCTTGGTTGTCTAAGAGCTCCCAGCCTACCCGATGTATCCGCACCCCTTGCAATTGAGCCAAGGGATAGGAGAACGCCTGCTGCCGCCAAATTCCCCAAGGGCCACGCAGACGGGTTAAGGTGACCCGTTGGTTTTCGCGATCCAAGCTCAAGATTTGCCCCAACCCCCAAGGGATCCCAGTCCATAGGCCCACCCCCACAAGCACCAACCCCAAGAGCAGCGAACGAGCCCACAGCTGGGATCCCAGCGCCAACAGCCCTAGGCCCACAACCACCCGCCAGGCCAGTTGCTCAGGGGTAAACCTTTGCAGGGCAATCCGCAGCCGTCTGGGGTTGCGCTCCAGGACTTGCAGGTGAAGTGGTGCCATGAAAGCGGATCCCGTTTTTGGGGCCAGTTTACCAGGTGCCTTAGAACCCTAGAACTCAGGCTCGGCAAAAAACTCTGACAAATCCAAGGCAAAACCAGGGATCACCTCTTCGCCTTCCAGAATGTCCCCTGGCCGCTTCAATGCTGCGGGCTCAGGCTGGCGGTAGACTAAAACATACTTTTCTTCGGGATGAATGACCCAAACAAGCCGGGATCCGTTCTCAAAATACTCGACAATTTTGTCGTGGATCTCTCCTACAGTATTGGCCTCAGAGAGAACCTCTATAGCCAGGTCTGGAGCTCCCTCGATATAGCCCTTGGGGATCCCGCCAAGGGATCGCAATCGCTCTTTGGAGAAGAAAGAACAATCTGGGGAGCGGCGATTGCCAGATTTCATTTTAAACGAGGTATCAGCGTCGAAAGTAAAGCCGAGCTTCTGGCTGCGGACGTAGGCGCCTAGGATGATGTGAATCAAACTTACATAGTACCCATGCTTCGCACCTGCCGAGCCCACGGCAACCAGTTCCCCGTTCACAACTTCATAGCGATTGCCATCATCGGGCAGGGCCATAAACTCTTCATCAGTCCAAATCTTCCGAGGAACTGCTGCAGAGTTTTCAGCAAGCTCTTGCGCTAGCCCTTCTAGAGCTTCAATCATGGTAACCCTCTCAAATAGCTAAAACAACTAAGGGATCCTCGCTTGGGCAAACACATCTTGAGGGACAACCGCCAGGCCTGGCAGGAACTCATCCTGAATCACTTGGGATCCAGTAAATGTCCGCGGTGGGGCATCGGGATAAAAGACTGTGATGCTCTTAGCTTGGGGATCCACCACCCAAACTCGGGGGACGCCCGCATCCAAGTAATCGGCTACTTTCTGAAGCATCGCCCCAAAGCTTTGGCCAGGAGAAAGGATCTCAATCACCCACTCAGGAGCTACCGGACAAGGTCCATCTTGGGTATGCTGGGCTGGCCAGCGCTCAAAGGAAACATAGAGTAGGTCGGGAACCGGAAACCATTCTTTCCCTTGCCGCTGCAAAACAATCGCTAACTCTGTGTATACATCCCCCTTGCCCTGACACCATGCATCCAGGATCCAAAGCAGTCGTTTCTGCAGGGAGGCATGAAACCTTTGGGGCGACATGGGCGCATCCTTGGGGACGGCTTGTCCATCGACCAGCTCATAGGTAACATCTCCCTCTGGCAAGGCTAGAAACTGCTCGGGAGTCAGTTTTTGACCTGAAACCAGCGGCTCTGTAGTTGATAGCATCAGGAGATCCTCCTTATCTTTTGCTGTTTGAGGTTGCTGCTCGCTAAGGGATCCGCGCTTGGGCAAACACATCCTGAGGAACAACCTTCAAGCCCGGCAAGAAATCCTCTTGAATAGCTTGGGATCCCGTAAAGGTCTTTGGCGGGGCATCGGGGTAGAAGACTGTGATGCTCTTGGCCTGCGGATCCACAATTCAAACGCGGGGGATCCCGGCCTCCAGATAATCCGCTGCTTTTTGAAGTACAGCCCCAAAACTCTGCTCTGGAGAAAGGATCTCAACCACCAGTTCAGGAATGGCAGAACAGGGCTCATCGGCCATGGCTTCAATTGGCAATCGCTCATTGGAGATGTAGGTGATATCCGGAACCGGGATCCAGGGCTCCCCTTGTCGACTTAGGACAATTGCCCATTCAGCGTGAGCGGATCTCGGCTTGGGACACTCAGCAGCGGAGCACCAGTCCTCAAGGATTCGCCACAAGATAGGCTGAAGACGAGCGTGGAAGCGCCTTGGCGACATGGGTTCATGTTTGGGAACAGCTTGCCCATCGACCAGCTCACAGGTAGCATCTTCCTCTGGCAAGGCGAGAAATTGTTCGGGAGTGAGCGATAGCTTTTTGGTCGAGATCATGCTGGAATCCCCATCGCTCCAGAGGCCAACTGCTTTCTAGGTTAACTTCAGGCTCTTTCACCTTCTCTGTTTGGGAAAAGGCGTCTTGTTTTCGTGAAGGGGGGCTTTCAGGTTGCAGGAGCTTGCCAGCGCCTATGCTTTGATTGTTGCAGGCTCACCTGGAGGATCCCTATGGCCAAAACCCTTTTGACTACCCTGGGCACCACCAAATACACGGAGACAGTGTATTTCTTTGGAGAGCAAAGGGCAGATAAAACCTGCTACGTTGCCAAAGCCCTCTGCCAGCTTTTTGAGATCGACAGGGTTGTTCTCCTGCTTACCAAAGAAGCCCGCGCTACGCACTGGAACTGTCTGCAGGACTGTCTTCCCTCCCACGTGGAGAAAATTGCCAGGGCTATCCCCGAAGGGAAAACCGAGGCAGAGACTTGGGAGATCTTCGACGTGCTGGTGGATAGCATCGAGCCTAACACCCAGCTGCTTTTTGATATCACCCACGCCTTTCGCTCCATCCCGGTGCTGATGCTCTTGGGAGCCGCCCTTTTGCGCAAGGCTAAAAACGTCGAGATCCAGGGGCTCTACTACGGCCTCTACCGCCATGGCCAGGCAGAAACCCCCATCATCGATCTCACGCCGGCCATTCGGCTTTTGGACTGGCTGACGGCTAGTGACAAGTTCATCAGCACCGGCTCGGCGGTGGAACTGGGGCAGCTTTTGGACAGGGTTCAACGGGACTTTTACCGGCAGCAAAAGCCCGGCAAAGGGGATCCCCGGCCCACCCGGCTGCAGAGCTTTGGACAGGCCATCCGGGACATCTCCCGTTCCCTGGAGCTGGTGAGGCCCGTCAGCCTGCAGGAGGACTTGCGCAAGTTACAACGACACTCCACCGAGGAGTTGGCAAAGGAGGCAGGCCAATTTGCCAAGCCCCTTGGCCTACTGCTGCAAAGTATTCAAGATAGCTACAGCCAACTGGCGCTGCCGGCAGAAAAGGCGGCGGATCCCCAAGCGCAAGTTCAAAAGCACTTTCAACTGCTGCGCTGGTATGTTGAAAAGCGCCTCACCACCCAAGCCATTCTCTTGGCCCGCGAGTGGGTGGTCTCCGCCCTTTGCCTCTGTGAGGGGCTCCAAAACTACCGCGAACGAGAAGCGCGGCAAGTAGTTGAACACCAGTTGGGATCCCTTATCCAGCGGAAAAAGCAGCCCTTGGGAGATCCCCCTGCAACTGGCGAATCAGTCCAGCAAGAGGAGCAGCTTCAGTTCCTTCCTCCCATTGCCGCCCACGTTTCGGATGTGAAGCAGCTTGCTGATCTTTGGTCTTGCCTAAGCGAATACCGCAACGACGTGGCCCATGGGCAGATGAATCCCGATCCCCTAGGCGGCGAGGCCTTGGAGAGCTTTGTGCTGCAGAAGCTGCTGCCCAGCTTGGAGGCGCTGTTTCCCGAATTGACTCGGCTAGAAAAGGATCCCTCCGCTTCTTGGTAAACCCAAGACATTGGCAGCTTCGTTCCCGCTTTTCAAGCCTAGTTAAAAAGTTGGCCAAGCTCAAGCTTGATCCTCCCAGACGACCAGAAAAAAAGCTGAAGAAATCTGGGAAGCAAGGGGGATCGACGGATGGTGTTTTGTAGCCTCTGTAACCTCGACACCAGACGGCTGTCGGGTTCTTGTCTTTGTTGTTCTAAACGTCCCCTTCCTGCTGCGAGAACACCATGGCTTATCACTACTGGCAAGCGAAGCTTTGGGGTCTGCTGCACGACCCCGCCCTCAAGGCCCTCCACGACGCCTCTGGCCGCGCCAAGGAAGGACTGTGGCCAGACCTAGCGGCGATGCGGGGGTGGATCTCGCCCAAGGCAGAGGGATCTCCTCTAGAAAGCGTTGGCGATGCGGATCTGGTCGCCTCCGCCAGCGATCGGGCTGCTATTGGCCACCTGCCGGTTGCCATCGACTACCAGGTAGCTGATTGCAGCCAGAGCCTGGGGCCGGGCCTAGAGATGAGCCATCTCCTTTCGGGGCGCAAGCGCTTTTGGCAACTGCCCGAAGAAGAACACCGCGCCCTGCGGCAGGCCAGCTCCCGCGCCGAGTACCTGCTGCGGCGGGAAGCAAGGGTGGTTCCCGACTGGATCTGGCAAGAGGAGGACATCCAGAAGGTGTTCTGGTGGTTCTGGCGCTGTTTCCCCCAGGCGTTGGTTCGGGAATTTGGCGATGAAAACCTTCTGCTTTTGCCAGCAGAAACGCGGCTGCCCGATGGATCCCTGTGGAGCCACACCAGCGTTGTGGCGGCCCTAGCAGGCTGTTTGGCCGGCTACGACGAACCCAAGTTCACGCGGCCTTTTTTGGCCAGCTTTACCTTCAACCCCATCCAGGAGCTGATCAAAGCCAGCCGCAAGATGCGGGACTTCTGGGCTGGATCCTGGCTGTTGCACTACCTCTCGGCACGGCTTTGCTGGGAGCTGGCGGAGAAATACGGCCCTGACTGTCTACTCTACCCCAGCCTCTACGGCCAGCCCTTGATCGACGCCTGGCTCTTGAAGCGATATCCCGAATTTGCCCAGTGGATTCCTCAGCCTTCTGCCAACGCCCTCCTCACTGCCGGCTTCCCCAACGTGCTCCTTTTGCTATTGCCCCAAGATCGGGTGCAGGCGGCCATGCAGTTTGCCCAGCAGACCCTCAAAGACGAATGGCGGCAGCTAGCGCAAAAGGCGCTGGAGCACCTGCAACTGGAGCGCCGCTGGCTGGTGCAGTTGCGCCCGGAGGATCCCACCTGGAAGGGATGGCTGGAGCACCAGTGGCAGATCTACTGGGCGGCGGCGCCCCTGGGATCCCCCCACCAAAGGCTTAAAGACACCGCCATCCTCAAGTCCCAGGAGTCCATCGAGCGGGATCCCTGGGTCAGCGCCCAAAACCGCACCTACCATCTCAAAGGAAAGCGGCAGCTTTTTGCCGACCCGGAGCTGAAGTTCCTGCGGATCAGCTTCTGGGATCCCGAAAGGCAGCAGCACCGCCAGCACAAGCCAGGGCTAAACGTAGGCTCCTGGTGGGCAGCGGCAGTGGAGGCGACGCGCCGGCTGCAGGCTGCCTGCAAACAGGCCCGCGATTGGCAGTTGTCGGTGGCCTTTGGGCCGCGCAGCACCGTCTCTGGCCTAGGGCCGGTGGTTCACCCTTCCCCCAGGAATCGCTGGATTAGCGAAGGGGAGAGCCGGCGGCTTTGGCAGCGCCAGGCAGGGCTTTTCGATGGCCGCGAGCAGCTCAACGCCACCGAAACGGTTAAGCGGGCCCTAGACAAGGTGTTGCCGGAGCTCTTCCCCACCCTCGACGAAGACGAGGTCGCCGCTTCCTACCCAGATCTCACTGCTGGCGTGGCCGGTTACCTGAAAACCCACGGGCGACGCGAGCTGGAGCACTTCGAGCAGGCCTGCCGCGCCGTTGAGGCCATCCACCCCGCCATTCGGGAGGTCATCCGAGAAATGCGCGGCAAGTGGGGGATCCCGTGGGCTGACCAGCAAAACCTGCGCTACCACCCGCGGCTGCTCAACGCCGGCTGGCTGGTGGAAGACCTGGAAGCGGACGAGGCAACCCAGAAGCGCTGCCGCCAGGAGATAGAAGCCACCCTCAGCCGCTACTACCCCAGCATCAACCCCGCCAGTTGGTACGTGCTGGCCGCGGGCGATGGCGACGACATGGGCCAGTGGCTGAGCGGGGGGAAGATGAAGCCCTACTACGACTACCTGCCCCAGCCGCTGCAGCGCCTAGCGGATGGCCAGAGGGACGCTATTGGCCGCGTCCTCGACTCTGAAGAGCTCAAGCAAGTCAAGGACGCCTTCAGCGAGTTTGTTAAAGCCAGCCGCAAGCGCATGGGCCCAGCCACCCACAGCGCCCTCAGCCGGGCTCTGTTGGATTTTTCTGGCCAGTTGGTGCCCTACCTTACTGAACAGCGCTATGCCGGCAGGCTCATCTACGCCGGGGGGGACGACGTTCTGGCCTACACCAACCTCTGGGAGTGGGATAGTTGGCTCTGGGACATCCGCCAGTGTTTCCGCGGCGGCGAAGACGACTGGCGCGAGTTTGCCAACGAAGGGGACTACTGGCAGTGGCAAAAGGCGCAGTTGCCGGCTGGCCTAAGCCGTCGCCCTCTTTTTACCCTGGGATCCCTGGCCAGCATTAGCTTTGGGGTGGTGATTGCCCACCACTCGGTGCCCCTGGCCATTGCCCTGGAAAACCTCTGGGAGGCCGAACAAGGGGCCAAGGGGCAGGCCTATGCCTCTAGCAGCCCCAAGGACAGCGTCCAGGTGCGGGTGCTGTTTGCCAACGGCAACCAACTGGTGAGCACCTGCAAGTTCGACACCTTCGACAAGTGGAAGGATCTGCTGGACTTCGACTGGAAGCTGTTGGGCCAGAAGCAGGATCAGAGCTCTCTGTTTGAGCAGGCCGCCCAGCTTTGGGAGCAGCACCCAGCCCCCACCTTGGAAGCAGTGCCCGATTGGGCCCGCTTGTTCTGCAGCCGCCGGGATCTCTTTCGCGGCGAAAGTGAGCAGAAGGATCGCTTCCAGGCCAAGCTGGTCGAGTTTATTCAGCACTTCTGGCAGCACAGCCTGCCCGCCCAGCCGGCGGCGTGGGATCTGGCCATCAAAAACTGGTTCAAGCTGGCGGCCTTTGTGCTGCGCAACCGCACCGTGGAATTGGGGAGAAATGCGCGATGAGTTGGTTTGTGCTCTCGCCCTTGGATGTGTGGATGTTTCGCGATGCCAAGCCCTTTGCGCCGGGGGAGCGGGCCTGGGCCACCAGCGGCTTTCCGCCCAGCGGGCACACCCTTGCCGGCGCTATCCTAGCTCACCTGGGCCAGCCGGCAACCCTGCGCCTCTGCGGCCCCTTTCTCTGCTGCGAGGAGCAGCTTTACTTCCCCAGCCCCTTGCACCTTTACCAGGGATCCCCCCTGGTGCCCATCCCCTGGCTGGAAGAGGGCCATGCCTACGGCAGCTACCGCTGGGATCCCACCCGGCCAGCCCCTCTGGTGACAGCGGCTCAGCTCGAGGAAGAAAAAAGCCCGCAAAGCCCCAAGCAAAAGGCTGCTGGCTACCTACCCTGGCAGGCGGTGCAAAAAGCCCTGCAAGGCAAGGGCTGGGATCTGGAGCAGGCAGTAAAGTCCCCCTGGGTAGAGGAAGTGCGGCCCCACAACACCCTGCAGGCAGGCAAACGCCAGGTGCGGGAGACCGATGGCTACTTTGTGGAAACCTGCATCCGCCTGCAGCCCGGCTGGAGCCTGGCTCTTTCCATCGAGTGCTGGGATCCAGAGCGCGAAAGCTGGGATCCCTTGCCCCTAGCGCAGGAAGTAGTGGTGCGGCTAGGGGGAGAAGGCCACGCTGCTCTCCTCAGCCCCTGCCCAAAGCTGGGCAAGCAGTGGCAAGTGCTGCAGGAGCTCTCCCAGCAGACCTTCCGGCAAGCCCGCCGAGCTCTGGCCTACCTGGTGACCCCCGGCGTGTTCATCAAAAAGGTGGAGGGGCGCTCCCTCTGCCGCGCCTGGCCCTGGGAGTGGCGCTTGGCCACCCCTCATCCTGCCCACTCCCTCACTGGCCCTCTGGTGAGCGTGGCCACCGGCAAACCGGTTCCCATTAGTGGCCGCCTGCGGGTGGAGTCCCTGACAGAGCCGCGCAAGACCAGCCTGCCAGCTCCGCAAGTGTTTGCCGCCCCGCCTGGCAGCATCTACTACCTGGAGCATCCAGCTCCCCTTGCCCAGGACGAGCCGGAGCTGGAAGATGGCCGGCTCAACGTCTTCCACCGCTGGCGGCTTCTAGGCTACAGCGAGTTGCTCTGGCTGCCTTGGGCCCATTGAGCTTGCTTTTGAAGTCCTGTTTTAACGGATAAGGAGTGTTTTTCTATGGCCTTTCACCTGGTCTATCTCACCTTGCTGACTCCCCTGCACACCGGCGGCACCACCCAAGAAGGCAACCTCTTGGGCATTGCCCGCGAGGCCCACACCAACTTGCCCTACATCCCTTCCAGCACCATCCGCGGCAAATTGCGGGCCAGCGTGGCCGAGAAAGAGTTAAAGTTTGAGCTTTTTGGCAACGAAATTGGGGAGGGGGATCAGCTTACCCAAGGCTCCATTTGGATTGGAGATGGATCCCTCTTGTGGGTGCCGGTGGCTTCCCTCAGCCACGGCGTGATCTGGATAAGCTGCCCGCTCTTGCTCAAGCGCTGGCTGCGGCTAAGTGGCCAGAAGTTGCAGGTGCCGGAGCCCTATAGCACCAACTTGGAGGCAAACCGACCCATCTATCTCAAGGATGCCATCCTAAAGAACGGTCTAAAGAAGTGGGAAAACTGGCAAAACTTTGTCAAATCTTCCAGCATCACCCGCGTCATTGTCTTGCCGGATCAGCACTGTGCCACCCTTATTCAAATGAGCCTGTGGCGGCAGGTGAAAGTTAAGCTCAGCGAGCACAAAGTTGTAGAAGGCGGCTTTCGCTACGAAGAGGCCATCCCCCCCGATAGCTTGATGTACTTTACCTGGGGGGTAACAGCCCAGGCCAACGGCAATTCCCAAGAAGCAGTGGAGCAATTTCGGAAGCTCCTGCAGGGTAACCAGCTCCTGCAAATTGGCGGCCAGGAGAGCCTAGGCCGTGGCTTTGTCGAGTTGTCTTGGAACTAGTTGAGGAGGCTTTATGGAAACTTTTGATCCCCGCACGTTGGCCAAGCCCGTTTACGAATCCCTTCGCCAGTTAAGGGCTCAAACCAGAGACCAAGAAAAGCTTAAGGAGCAGAAAAACCAGGCTGTGGAGCTCTACACCTACCTTTCCACCTGGGGCCTGCTGCGCCTTAAGGCAGAAGAAGATGCCCTCAACCAGGAAGGGAAAAAACAAGTAGTCAAGGAGTTTTTTGATTGCCTAGAAGAGATCTCTGGCCAAAAGGGAATTGCTAACTCCAACGGCCTGGATCGTCTTATGCAATTGGGAGTTGAAGAGTATCTAGGTTTAACAGGGCTAGGTCTGGCTTTGGCTCAGGAATTCGGCTTTTGGGCTATGGCCATCTACCACGACATTAAAGGAGGAGAGTAATGGGCGTCGCGATCCCCCTGCAAGCGATTTCCCTGCAAGAAGGCAGCCGAGTGGTTATTCATTCTCTTACCTGGCAAGACTGCGAGAGCATTCTGGAGGAGCTGGGCGAAGATCGCCACACTCGCATTGCCTACTACGATGGCACTTTTGAGATCATGTCTCCTTTATCCAAACACGAGCGCCTTCATCGCATTGCCAGTGACATTGTAAAGGCTCTCTTAGATGCTCAGGGGAGAGATTGGGAAGACTTTGGCTCAACAACCCTCAAAAAGCCAGGCAGAGCTGGCGTGGAGCCCGACACCTGCTTCTATGTCAATCACCTGGAGTTGGTGCGAGGTTGCGAGGGCAGGATCGATGTCGATCAGTTGCCCCCACCTGATCTGGCCATCGAGTCCGACGTTACTTCCCGAACTTTTATCGAGGCCTATAGAGCCATCGGCGTGCCGGAAGTTTGGATCTTGGGTGAGCGAAGTTTGCGGATCTTTATTCTGCAGGGAGAAGACTACGTAGAATCAAGCTGCAGCTGGCTTTTTCCAGACTTCGACATCCCCAATCTTGTACCTCAACTCATTCGACGCGCCCTAGAAATTGGCACCAGCGCTATGTTGCGCAAATTTCGGCAAACCCTTGGCAATTCCTAACGCTGTTTCCCACTTTTGGAGAAGATCCCATGACTGGCAATCGCCCTACTCGTCCTGGCAACGCTCCTCAGCCGCTTCCTCGTCCCCCCAAGCCAGGGGATCCCAGCCGCCGGCCGCCTCAGGAAAATCGGGGCCCTAATTCTCCTAGAGGAGGCAATGGAGGGGGAAACCAGCCGCGCGGTGGAGGAGGCAACAATCCTCCGCCCTCGCCTTGGCTGGGTCACCCCTTGGATCCCACGCCCAGGCCGGATCCCACCGCTGGCTTTATTGAATATCTGCGCTGGATGCGAGCGCCGCTCGATGCTTTTAAAGACGGCACCAAGGCGGAGCTGGCGCACCAAGTGGAAACAACGATCAACCTTGGAGCCCGCCTGAAAGTTTTGAATGAGCGCACCCAACGCATTGCCAGCGACACCTTTCAGGTTACTTGTCCCTGGCGAATTCGAGTCGGTGGGGCCAAGGGTCCAGAGAGCATGCTGCTGCCCGCTTTTGATCACTTAGGGATCCCCTACATTCCCAGCTCCACCTTGCGAGGGGTAGCCCGCGCCCAGGCTATTCGAGAGTTGATGCAGAAGCACAACCTGTCTTGGAAAGAGGCGGATAAAGCAGTGGCACCCTGGCTTGGGCACCTGGAAGCTGAGGACAAAGATAGTGCTGGCAAGGTTATTTTTTTGGATGCCTACCCGGTACCCACTCGGCCCCAACGGCGAGAGGATCCCGATAATTCTAAAACGGGGGGTCTAGCTGTAGATATTGCCAATAGTATCTGGAAATGGAATGGAAAAAATCTTGACTACTCGCCTAACCCTAACTTGTTCTTTTCTCTCAAGCAAGCCACTTTTTTAATTGGCCTGCGCAAAGGCCCCGGCTGTACTGACCAGATATTGGCTCAAGTCAAGGAGTGGCTGATCCGGGGCCTAGAGCAAGGGGTGGGATCGCAGGTAAATACTGGCTATGGCCGGCTGATCCCCCTAGGAAAATCGCTGGACAAGATGCCAGGGGAATTCCTGCGGCTGCCCTTCGAGCTAGAAGGCCAACTCATTCACGGGCGTCAAGTAGCTAACTGGAATCCGGGTAGGAATCGCTATGATAATCGACCCATTGCCGAAGTCCGACCGGTAGCCTTTAAGAACATGCTGCGCTACTGGTTTCGAACCTTTGCCCTGGGTGTTTTGCCCGTGAAGCAGGTGCAGGAATGGGAGGGGCAACTTTTTGGGGCCATCACTCCCCAGCAAAAACACGGCTGGATCCATGTGGATTTGCTGAACGGCAAAGTCTCTCGGCCGGAGCCCAATCAGCGAGGAGAAGCCGCAGGCCAACAGGAAGGGATCCTTGTCTTGAGTTTTTCTAGCGAGTGCCAAAATTACGCTTCCCAAGCAGAGCAGGAGGCGGTGAAAAGGCTCTTTACTAACCTCACCTGGATGATGTTCCATCTGGGGGGTGTGGGCCAAGGTGCTAGAAGACCCTGCTACTCCCGCCAGGATCGCGACCGGCCTCCCTGGTGGCGCGGCTCTACCCTAATTCCCAAGTCAGAGAGTCCCTTCTGGGAGCTGCCAGGATCGGTGGTCGAGTTTCAGAAGCTTTTCCAAAAGCGACTGGGCAGCTTCTTTGAGGCTCTCAAGACTCTAACCCAGCAAGCCATTAACCCCAACAGCCCACAAAGTTTTGGCCGAGTTGACAGGGATAAATGGCCAGAAGCGGTAGATGCCAACTGCAAGATTGTAGTCTGCAGCGGCAGGAAAGATTTCCACAAGCCCTATGCCCTGGCAACTTTGCATCGCTTGGGTCGGCAGAGAGAAGGCCGGTACGACCGATGTTTGTGTGGGGGTGTACAGGGTGGTGCTGTGCCCTCTCCGGTTTGGATTGCCGATTTGGATGATTACCAAGTGGTTACTGTTTTTGGGGCAACGGTGGATCCTAGGAAAAGTTATCTTGAACAGCTCAGGAAAAATGCTGACGATTTTGGAATAATCTGGCCCTTGGGGTAGAGATCTTGGAGAATCTCTAGAGGAGGAATAAAATGTCTAAAAAGAGGATCAATGCCAAAGTTCTTAGAAACCTTGTTACAGCTGTGGTCAACGGCTCGATCACGCTGGCCATCCTGCTAATTGCCCCTTTGGGATTGGCAGCCGTGATTACCAACACTATTTTGGTTGCCATTGCCAGCTTCTTTTCTGGAAGCTTAACAGAGATGGTCATGGATCTTTTGTCAAGCCCTGAAATTGACGTGGAGGTTTTGCCAGAAGAGCGCCAATCCAAGACCAGCACTTCCATAGAGCCAAGGCGAGGCTCAGAGAGTCTGCGTCGAGATGATCAATAATGCGAACCTTGTATGTTTCCCAGCAAGGGTGCAGGCTAAGCCTCAGGCAAGAGTTTGTGCTGGTTCATTTGGGCGAGTCGCTCTTGCAAGAGATGCCTCTGCCCTTGCTGGAGCAAATTTTAATCTTTGGCCGCTCTCAGGTGACTACCGATGTTGTGAGGGAGTGCTTGAAGCGCAATATCCCCATTGCCTACCTCTCCCGGCTCGGCTATTGCTACGGTCGCCTCATTCCCATTGAAAGGGGCTACCGCCGCCTGGCCCATTGGCAACAGGCGCTCCCTGAAGAATGGCGATTGCAAACGGCAGCCCAGATGGTGCGAGCCAAGCTTCTCAATAGCCGAGTGCTGCTGATGAGGCAGCTCAGGCAGCGCCCCACTGAGACAGGGGATCTAACCCTGCGCAGCCTGGAACACTTGGCCGCTCAAGCTCTGCAGGCTACTTCGCTGGATCAATTGCGAGGCATTGAAGGGATCGGCGCAGCTTTGTATTTTCCCGAATTGGGCAATTGCTTACAACAAAAAGGATTTGTTTTGATCAAGCGCACCCGACAGCCGCCCACCAATCCAGTGAATGCCATGCTCAGCTTTGGCTACATGGTGCTCTGGAACCACCTATTAACCTTAATTGAGCTGCAAGATTTGGATCCCTATCAAGGTTGCCTACATGCCAGCAGCGAACGCCACGCTGCTTTGGTTTCCGATTTGCTGGAAGAGTTCCGAGCGCCTATTGTGGACTCACTGGTACTGTGGCTGGTCAACAGCGGTGTTATGGATATCCAAGAAGACTTCGAGTATCGAGATGGGGGCTGTTTTCTCAGCGATGCTGGCAGAAAGAAGTATCTCAAAGCTTTTCTCCAGAGAATGGAGGGATCCATCCAAACCCCCGATGGGGATCAACCCCGCTGGGATTTGCTGACGCAGCAGGTTAAGAAATTTAAGCATTCTGTCTATAATCCTCAAGACCTGTATCAGCCTTACCGGATTCGCTGATGTTTCTTTATGTCGTTACCTACGACACCCCTTGTGATAAGCGCCGCAAGAAAATTGCCGACCTGCTAGAAGGCTACGGCAAGCGCGTGCAATACAGCGTGTTCGAGTGTGTCCTCGACAAGGACAAGTTCGAGGAGCTCAAGCTACGGCTCCGGAAAAGGGTCAAGCCCGATGAGGACAGCGTCCGCTTCTATCCCCTCACCAGCCACGCCCTTGACCAAGTGGAAATCTGGGGTGGGCCCCCCTTAACTGCACCCCCCCACTCGATCGTTGTCTAGCTCAAGCAACTCTCCACCCACTTCAGTACTTGATGTTCTCAAAAGCACACAAAAACGGTATCAACGCTTTTGCGAGCGCCTCGCCAAAACCCGCAAAGGCCGATTCTTTCGTTGACCCGCTCGATGCCTTGCGCCACAAGGCTTTCAGGCCTCTCACCCCCCTCTCCCAAGCTCTTTTTTGCCCTCTTCGACCGACCCCCTCGCAAATGGGTCTTGCATTCCTTGCCCTGCTTGGGTTTAATAGGGGTAGAGTTCCCCCTTCGGGGGGATCCCTAGAAATTGGAAACAACTATGAATGGCTTCTCTCATGGCTAGTCTCCGTTTTCTCCGTGTTCCCCCTTCGGGGGGATCCCCAGAAATTGGAAACGCGGGTAACTTGGGTGCGTTCATGGTTTCCTCCTTTCTGTTCCCCCTTCGGGGGGATCCCTAGAAATTGGAAACTCGATTATGGGAGGAGGTCTAGTCTAGGTAGTCTTCTTCGTTCCCCCTTCGGGGGGATCCCTAGAAATTGGAAACTGTACCTAGCCTTTTCTTCGTTAGGCATATCTATATAGAACTTGTTCCCCCTTCGGGGGGATCCCTAGAAATTGGAAACCTCCTAGCTTGGTAGTGCCAGGGTTCTTTGCCCTCCACGCGGTACACAGTCATAGGCCCCCCTTGCTTCCGCTTCTCTTGTTCCCCCTTCGGGGGGATCCCTAGAAATTGGAAACAACTTGTTGGATCCCTTGCCACCTTGGGGTGTATTTGTTGAGTCAGTTTCCCTGCAGTGAGGGATCCGTAGGGATGGGGAAAGGACTCAACAGCTTGCACCGGCTGGCGCGTCAGTATGCGCTTCGAGTTCTGGATGCTGCCGGTATAACCCTCAATGGCTCACAGCCCTGGGATATTCAAGTTCACGACGAGCGGCTCTACCTGCGCTGCCTGCTCTATGGATCCCTGGGCTTTGGCGAGGCCTACATGGAGGGCTGGTGGGATTGCGAGGCCATTGATGAGTTAGTTTGTCGTCTCCTGACGGCCCAGGTGCCGCAGCGGGTGGGTTGGCTAATTCAGCCTCTAGTGGCTTTGGACAGTTACTTTGTCAACCGCCAGCGGGGCAAGGGGGCATTCGTGGTTGGCCAGCGCCACTACGACCTCGGCAACGACCTCTACGAGGCCATGCTGGATCGCCGCCTGATCTATAGCTGTGCCTACTGGGATGGGGGGGCGCAGACCCTGGACGAGGCCCAGGAAGCCAAGCTGGATCTCATTGCCCGCAAGCTGGATCTGCAGCCCGGCATGCGCGTGCTCGACATTGGCTGCGGTTGGGGCGGCACGGCTCAGTACCTGGCCGAACGCTACGGGGTGCAGGTTGTGGGGATTACTGTTTCCAAAGAGCAAGCCAAACTGGCCAGCGAACGCTGCCGCGGCCTGCCGGTCGAGATTCGGTTAGAAGACTATCGCCAGACCCAGGGAAAGTTTGATCGCATCCTTTCTGTCGGCATGTTTGAACATGTTGGCTACCGAAACTACCGAACGTTTATGCAGGTAGCCCGCCGCTTGTTGAACGACAATGGCTTGTTTCTTCTGCACACCATCGGCAGCAACGTGGCCTACCAGGGGCGGGATCCCTGGATTGAGCGCTACATTTTTCCCAACTCGATGCTGCCCTCGCCTCGTCAAATAACCGCGGCCTTCGAGGGCCTGTTCGTGTTGGAAGACTGGCACAACTTTGGCATCAACTACGTGGCCACCCTAAAAGCTTGGCACGCCAATTTTGAGCGGGCATGGCCCCAACTGGCTAGGCGCTACGACGAGCGCTTCCGCCGCATGTGGCGGCTTTACCTGCTAATGAGCGCTGGCAGCTTCAAGGCCCGGGCCAGCCAGCTCTGGCAACTGGTCCTCTCCCCAAGGGGAGTAAAAGGCGGCTATCGCTCGGTGCGGTAGCAAGATCTAGGCTACCCGCCAACGCTGACTGGCCTAGGCTGCCCCTCACAGCGTCGGCAGGCGCTGAGGCGGCGTGCTACGATTTTGATTATCATTCTCATTCAGCCAGTGGGTTGATGCCCGAAGCTCTGCGGCAGATTGTGGGCCGCTTTCAAAAGGCCAAAACCCCTCGTCAGAAGTACGAGTTGCTCTTGGCCTATGCCAAGCGCCTGCCCCCTTTCCCCGAGTCGCAGCGGACGGAGGAGAATCTGGTGCGGGGTTGCGCCTCGCGGGTGTGGCTGGCCACCGAATTGAGGGACGGCAAGGTCTACATCCAGGGAGATGCCGATGCCCAGTTGGTCAAGGGCTTGGTGGCCATTTTGGTGGAGGGGCTAAGTGGCCTAGCGCCGGAGGAAATCTTGGGGGTTTCCCTGAATTTCGTGCGGGAGATGGGTCTTAACTTCAGCCTTAGCCCTTCCCGCAGCAACGGCCTGGTGAGCATGTTTGCCCTGCTCCAGCAGCGGGCCTTGGCTTTCCAGCAGTTAGGCGCTTCCGACACTGCCGCTTCTGTTGTCTCGTGAGTGGGAGGGCGCATGACCAAGAGGATTACCTCTCCGCGTTTGGCTCAACCTGTGCGGTCGCTGGTCTTGCTGGTGGCCGCTCTCTCAGTCGGGATCCTGGGTTGCTCGCAGACACGCCGGCAAGAGCCCCAGGCCCAGCAGGGATCCGACCCCCCGAAGGTGGTGACCACCATCCTGCCGGTAACGCAATTTACCCGCGCCGTGGCGGGGGATCGGGCGGAGGTGAGGCCTCTCATCCCTCCCCAGATGGGGACCCACAGCTTTCAGGCTCGGCCCGAAGACGCGCGTCTGCTAGCCCAGGCAGATGTGCTGGTGATCAATGGGTTGGGAATGGAGACCTTTTTGGAGGGATTGCTCGCCAACGCTGGAAACCCCAAGCTGCGCCTTATTGACAGCAGCCAAGGGATCCCGACTCTGCAGACGGAGGAGCCAAAGCATGGGCATTCCCACGGCCACAGCCATGGACACTCCCACAGTCACCCTCATGAGCACAGCCACGGCGAGTTAAACCCCCACATCTGGCTGGATCCGCGGCGGGCCATCCGGCAGGTGGAAAACATCCGCGACGGCCTCATGGCTGCGGATCCCGAGGGGGCAGAGATTTACCGCACCAACGCGGCTGCCTTTATCGAGAAGCTCAAGGCTTTGGACGAGGAAATTGAGCGGCGCCTAGCCCCCTTTGCAGGGAAAAAGTTTGTGGTCTTCCACAACTTTGCCCCCTACTTTGCCGAGCGTTACAACCTCAAGGCCGAGTTCTTGGTGGAGATCCCTGAAGCCAATCCCTCTCCGGAAGATGTGCGGCGGGTCATGGAGACGGTACGGCAGTCGGGCTTAAAGACCATCCTGGTGGAGCCCCAAGTGGGCAAAGACAACCCCTTTGAGGTCTTAGCCCGAGACCTGGGGGTACAGGTCCGCGTTTTCGATCCCATCGAAACGGCTGGCCCAGAGGGTCTGGAGCCGGAGTACTACCTAACCGTCATGCGGCAAAACGTGGAGAACCTGGTCTCCGCCTTTGAGAAGGAAAAGGCCTGGGTTCCCCTGCAGTTGCCCGTGGTGGGCCAAGCTGCCCTCGAACACCTGCTGGCGAGGGGGCGATGACCTCCCACTTGGGCGAAGTTGTCCTTTGGGTGGAGGGGCTGACGGTCTATCGGGGATCCCAGTTGGCCGTGCAGAATGTGTCGTTTGCGCTGGAGGCGGGATCCCATACTGCCATTGTCGGCCCCAATGGTGCCGGCAAGAGCACGTTGGTGCAGGCCATCCTGGGCATCCTGCCGCGGCAGTGTGGCTCGATTGGCATTCTGGGAGAGCCGCTGCGCCTGTCGGGGTACTTGCCCCAGAAAGTGCGGCAGCAGATTGCCTACGTGCCCCAGCGGTTGCAGTTCAACCCCGCCATTCCCCTGACCGTGGCCGAGTTTGTTGCCCTGGGCTGGGGATCCCTTGGACCCCGCTGGCCCTGGCAGCAGCAAGCTGCTCGGCAGGAAGCCGTCCAGAAAGCCCTGCAACGGGCCGAGGCTCTACACCTGGCCTCTAAACTCCTGGGTCAACTCAGCGGCGGCGAGCTGAAGCGGGTGCTGTTGGCCTATTGCCTAGTCTGGCCGCGGCGGCTGCTGGTGCTGGACGAGGCCCCCGCCGGCTTGGATAGCCCCAGCGAAGGGGAGTTCTATCGGATGTTGGAAGAGCTGCGCCGATCCCTGGGCTGGACCATCCTACAAGTCTCCCACGACCTGGAAATGGTGTCCCGCCATTGCGACCGCGTGTTATGTCTCAATCGCTCCCTGATCTGCCAGGGATCCCCCGAGGTGGCCTTGGCCCCAGAGATGCTGAGCTGCGTCTACGGCCCCGAGTTTGCCCGCTACATCCACCATCACTAAGGAGGGGAAATGCCGGAGACCTGGGCGCGGGTGGTGGAATTGCTGCAGTTGCCCTTCATGCAGCGGGCTCTTCTGGGCGGGATCCTCACAGGGGTGACGGGGGGACTGCTGGGCAGTTTTGTCATCTTTCGGCAGTTGGCGTTTTTTAGCGATGCCCTAGGGCATTCGGCGCTCTTGGGTATTGTCGTGGGAGTAGCCCTGGGGCTGAATCCTACGGCGGTGCTGATGGGGTTTGGGGTGGTGTTTGCCCTGGGCGTGACCTTTATCCTGGAACGCACCCAGCTTTCGCCGGATACGGTGCTGAACATCATCTACTCTTCCTCCCTGGCCCTAGCCATCCTCGGCTTGAGCTTGATCCCTGGCTACCGCGGCAACCTCAACCAACTGCTCTTCGGGGATATCTTGGGCATCGGCCTGCCAGCTTTGGGGATGAGCGGCCTGCTCCTGTTGCTGGCCCTGGGGTACATCGGCCTGACCTTGCCTGCCCAGATGCTGCTTACCCTGGACGAGTCGCTGGCGCGGGCGCGAGGGGTGGAAGTGGGCTGGCAGCGGCTAGCCTTTGTGGTGCTGCTGGCTTTGGTGGTGGCGCTGTCGATCCGCTCGGTGGGGGTGCTGTTGGTAAGCGCCTTTGTGGTCATCCCCGCTTCGACGGCGCGGCTTTTGGGATCCAGCTTTACAACCTATGTGCTGCTGGCCATGGCCTTGGGAGGCTTGAGCGCCGTGCTGGGGATCCTCCTTTCGGCAGCCTTTAATCTGCCCTCCGGACCCAGCATTGTTGCCACCCAGTTGCTCTTTTTTCTCCTAGCAATGGTACTAAAGGGGGTATGGCAACTCCTACGCCTCTAGCTGCCGGCAACCCCAAAAGCCCTCTGAAACGGCCTTTCCCCCCAGACCTGGCCAAAGAGGCGGCGGTAGCTTTCCGGGAAGACCTGGCCCATGAGGGTAGGCTGCTCGTAAACCCGCTTCAGGGTGTTGAGATCCCGTTTGGTGATGGTGGGCACCCGCAGCAGGCGGCGATTGCCAGTGGCCTTGGCGTGGTGGCCGCCGTACATCAGATCCCGCGGGTTGGGACTATGGCCCCACAGCCCTAGCCCATGGCCAATCTCGTGCCGAGCCACTGCCGTAACTTCTGCCAGCCCCTGGCCTTCGACGATAACAATGCGCACCCGCTGCTGCAGCGAACCATCGGCGGCGAAGAAAAACTCTGGGCGGGCTGCCCCCGCTATTCCCTCGCCAATGGGAGGAACGCGGTAGATGCTCATCCCGTAGAAGGCCTCCTCTTCTTTGGCTACCACCTTGAGCGGGATATAGGCCGACCACTCCTTCACCGCCTGCTCCACAAAGGCTTTCCACTGGGGGTGATCCCCCTGGATGTAGACGGGGATGGGGTAGAAGGCCCACTGGGCATAAGCTCCGCCTGGCAGCAGCGGCTCGATCTCTTCGAAGTAGTCTCCCGCCGACTTGTCGTAGGCGTAGCGGGCTAGGCCTGGGGGCAGCTTGAGGCGAACCGGCTGCGGCAGCTCTTCCAGGGGTCTCTGCGCCTGAGCCAGGGATCCCACTCCGCCTACCGCCAGGGCAAGGAGCATTGCGCAGGCAATAACCCCAAGCTGAAGGATGGAACGCCGCCAGACCATACCCCTTGGGTCTCTCCCTTTCTGATTAAAGGCTATTGACTGGAAAGGCCCATATCCCCTGGCCCAGAAGTGGCAGAATTGGCTACACTGAGAGTCTGCTGTCCCTAGCTTGGCCAAAGGTTTCCCATGCAGCTTCGTCTTGGCGAGCCACCTCTAACGCAGGCCGAATGTGCCCTGGTCTACTGCTTTGCCCCCAGCGGCGAAAACGCCACCTTCCCGCTGCCTGCTGAGATCGCTTCCCTGGACGAGAAGGTATGGTCGGGGCTGGTGGCGGAAGCGGTTCAAGAACAGAAGTTTCAGGGCAAGCCCAACAGCAGCCTCGCCCTGCGCCTGCCAGGGCCTATCCGCAAGCTGGTGCTGGTGGGGCTGGGGGATCCCGCAGCGCTGACTTTGGAAGGACTGCGACGGGCTACTGCCAACGGCCTGCGCCAGGCCCACAGCCTTAAAGCCAAGCAGGTAGTGCTGTCTTTGCCGGAAACTGGGCTGGATCAGGGGCGAGCAGTGCAGGCGGTGGCCGAAGCCAGCCTCCTGGTGGCCCACCAGGATAACCGCTTCAAATCTCCCCCCAAGCCCGACGAAGAGCGCGGCTTTGCCGTTGAAGAAGTCACGCTCTTGGTGCCAGGACTGGCCCAGGCCCGCCAAGACTGTGAGAACGCCCTTCAGCGGGCCACCGAGATGGCTGCCGGGACGATCCTGGCCCGCGAACTGGTGGCTGCTCCCGCCAACGTCATCACGCCTCCTGCCCTGGCTGACACTGCCCGGCAACTGGCCCAAGACTACGGCCTAGAGGTGGAGATCCTGGGGCGGGAAGAGTGCAAAGCCCTAGGCATGGGGGCTTTCCTGGGCGTGGCCCAAGCCTCGGATCTGCCGCCTCAGTTTATCCACCTCACCTACAAGCCCAAGGAAGGGGAGCCTGTTGCCAAGTTGGCCTTGGTGGGCAAGGGCCTCACCTTCGACTCCGGCGGCCTCAACATCAAAACCGACTCCCGCAGCATTGCCATGATGAAAACCGACATGGGCGGGGCGGCAGCCGTCTTGGGAGCGGCCCGTGCGCTAGCTGCCCTCAAGCCGCGGGTAGAGGTGCATTTTATCGTGGCCGCCACGGAAAACATGATTAGCGGTCGGGCCCTGCACCCGGGAGACATCCTCACCGCTTCCAACGGCAAGACCATCGAAGTCAACAACACCGATGCCGAGGGCCGTCTTACCCTGGCCGATGCCCTAGTGTTTGCCGAAAAGCTGGGGGTGGACGCCATTGTTGACCTAGCGACCTTGACCGGCGCCTGCGTCATTGCCCTAGGAGAAGAGATTGCTGGCCTCTTCACCCCCGACGAGAAGCTGGCCCAGGAGCTGCAGCAGGCGGCCAACCTCTCGGGCGAAAAGATCTGGCGCTTACCCCTGGAAGAGAGCTATTTCGAGGGCCTCAGCTCCACCGTAGCCGACATGAAAAACACTGGCCCCCGCTCTGGCGGCTCCATCACTGCCGCCCTCTTCCTTAAGCAGTTTGTGGAGAAAACCCCCTGGGCCCACTTAGACATAGCTGGTCCCGTCTGGGCCGAAAAAGACTCGGGCTACACCAACAAAGGCGCCACTGGCTACGGCGTGCGCACCCTCGTGGAATGGGTCTTGGCACGGGAGATGGCAGCCGCCTCCTCCTAGCATGGTTCACCACTCCCGAAGCTCTGCCTGTTGCGTAGGCGGGTCTTGAACGATCCCCAAAGTAAGGCTTTGTCTCTCCAGAAAAGGAGGGCTCTGCTGGAGGGCTTGCAGGGTCACCAGCCGCGGACTTTCTTCCTCTTGAGGTAAGGCGCTGCTATGCTAGGTCCGCTGCAAGAGAGGCTGCTACAGACCTGCCCTCCGACGATTGATGGAGTGGGAGCCAACCCAGAAAGTTGGCTCTGCAAAGGAACTGACACGATATGTGCTACTCGACTTTGACCGCTGCAAACTTCTGAGCTGCAATTGGGGGAGTCGAAGAGTTAGTAACCGTTACCAGTGCAGCAAAAGAAAAGCCGATTGGGTGTAGCTCAACAGTCTCACCCAAGATGGTCTTGGACATTCATATAAGCCAGGCATGTATCGTCTACTTAACTGTAATGTTCACACGTGCCTGCGCCGAGATAGGAGGACTAGAAGAGTCCGTAACAGTCACCAATGTCAAGAGAGTAGAGCCAATGGGGGCTGGACACTGCACCCTGATTGCCCCCGTTAGCCTGTCAAACGAAAAGCCAGCTGGCGGTGGAGGTTCAGGCTCTGCCTTGAAAGTTAGGGGTCTAAGGACTCTACCTTGGATGGTAATTTTTGGATTTACGATGACTAGCTTACCAGGGTTGTTGGTGCAATCTACTGAATCCTCATATTCAAGCTGGATAGAACCTACAGCTGATTTCACAGGAATCACAAAGTTAATATCACTGGTCAGGAAGTTGCTGGCAGTAGTTAAGGATGGGTTAAGCTTAATAGTGATGGAGCCAGTGAATACCCCGTCCGTTAGTCGAATAACTCCGAATTCTTGAGGCCCTTTGCTACCTTCCTTAAAGAGGAGAGTAGAGGTCGAAACAGTGAACGGAGCGCCCGCCCCAAAGGGGTTAGGAGTTCCGCTGACATCCAAAACAACCTGCCCACCAATCGGAGGGGCTGCGAGTTCGACCCTGACAACCTTGGTAGCCCCAACTATGTCATTATCGAGAAACTCTATCGTCGAAGGGGTAACCGTAATGGTAGGCGGCGCTTTCTGCAATACCTTAACCGGCACAAGAACATTCACACTGCCCACCGGGTAATTGACAGCTGTTGTGGTAGGGTCGCGGGTAACTATTATGGTGGCATTGCCTTCCTGAGTGGCCGGGATCAAACGGGTTAATGTAACTGTGGGCTTATCCTCGGATCCCGGTGGAATGACAACAGTTACGAAAGAGGCAGCTGTTGTAGAAACACCCACCACCTGTGGGTTATTGCTTTCCACTTTCAACACCAAACTGCCGTTGGCCGGAGGAGCAGAAGGCGTAAGCGTGAGAGTTTCTATGGAGCCAACAGTTGTCCCTGAGTCAAACGTAACTTTTTCTGGCGTGACGCTGACTGTTTCAACAGGGAACGGAGGGGGGGGAGGAGGAGGGAAAGGAGTAAAAGGAACAGGGATCTCCGCCTTAATGGTGGGAACAGGAGCAGGAGAGGGAATCGGAGGAATGGTTGGGGCTGGGAGAGGAGGTTGGATAGCAATGGTAGGAGTTGGTAAAGGGATCCCTGGGGCTATAGGAGGTAAACCCACCTCAGTGCCTCCGGTAGGTACGCTGGGCGTTTGCGGCGGAATGATCGGCCCAGGAACAAAGCTAGTGGCGCTTTTGTCGTTGGATTGCTGACAGCCGATCAGGCTTGCCGTAGTGAAGAAAACAGCCCCCGCGCTGCCTAAAGCCCGCAACCAACTTCTTTCAGTCTTGAACTTTTGCACCTTCATTTCCTGCCACCTTCGCTTACAAAACGGAAGTCCTCTCCAAAGCCGCATCACCATTGGCTGCTAGTTAGCTACTAGAGTGATGGGAGGAGCTGCACTGGGTAGAGTCTGATTGTTCGACACAAATAGCAGCGGCAATGTGTAGATCCCAGGAGCCGTTGCTTGAATGGAGACGTTCACCTCGCAAGTAGCACCTGCTGCCAGAACTCCGCCCGAAAGGTTGATGATCCTTGTTCCCGGTATTGCGCCCAAAGTGCCCCCGCAGGTATTTGGATTGGCAATGCCGGCAGGTGTGGGAGGATTGGCCACGACCAGCCCCTCTGGCAAGACTGCCTGGAAGCTGAGACCACTCAAGGGAATAGCGCCAGCCACTCGGTTATCGACTACAAAGGTGAGGGTAACAGGTGTATTGACCGGCGCTGGATTGGGCCGTAGGAAGCGAGCAAACAGGGGCGAGGGTCCCACAGGAACCGGCGTTGGCACAGGAGTGGGGCCTGAGGTAGGCGTAGGTACAGGCGGCAGAGGAGTAGGAGTTGGAGTGGGAGTTGGCTGAGGAAGGTTGCCACAGGGTGGAATTGCAGAGCCGCGAACCTCGCTTCGAGTTTCCCCTGGATTGAAAATTGAGTCATCAACCCGCAAAACTTGTCCAAAAGCATCTCTAATAGTTAGGACAAAAACAATGTCATCTCCTGTCAGTATTTCTCGGTTCTCGATCCTCCTAATTCCCTTTGAAAAAATCCTCAAGTCATCAAAAAACCTAGGATCCGTTGGAAACGTGTAGCTAAAGTTGAAGCCGTTAGCGTCGGCAAATGTGTTGCCTCTCCCAACTAGCAAGTTTCTGAACTGACTTATGGCCTCAGGCCGGATCACGCCAGTAACATCTGTTCCACAAGTGATGTTCAGAACCTGGATGTCTACGCTTGCTATCCCTCCTCGAACAATTAGGTTGGTTAAATCCACCCTGTAAGAGAGCGATGCAAACGGCTGGTCGACGTTGAAGCCGCCCCCTGGCCCAAATTGAGGCGGATCCGGAAGGTCGGGTTGAACCGGCGGCGGGGTGATGGGGGCAAAGTCCGGCCCGGGGCGGAAGGTGATGGGCGTGAGGTTGGGCGCAATCGTGGGGGCCACAGCCACGGGAGGAGGCGTGGATCCATCGGCAGTCAAGAGGGGCGGCAGCCCGCTGGTAGTCTCGCTGCTGCAACCAGTGGTCAGGGCCAGCGAAGCCCAAGTCACCAGAAGGGAAAGGCCACCACGGCCAAGGGCTGAACCAGAACCTCGTTTCATCGGGGAAGTCTCCACTCACTCACACCACAGCAAGTTCTTCCAACTGCGTCCAGCCGAGATCCACTGAATCTGCCCATGTGCATTGGCAAGATTACGTGGAGATCCCGTTTCAAGGGGGAATGTCTGCCGTTAGTTCTACTGCATCTCAGAGCGTTGTCAAGCCAGCGGCAAAGCAAATCCAGGAAATTTTCCTGGAAATGGCCCATCCCCTAGATATGGGGTATCATAGCCTCGAGCAGGGGCAACCAGCCTACCTGTAGCGTTGGGGGTTGGGTGCTTTCCCCTCCATTTTGTGTGTGAATTTCCCCAGATTAGGGTGTGTGAGGCAGTGCCGTATGAACTTCAAAGGTCGATCATTGGCAGTGTTGTGTGGGGTTTTGCTCTTAGGGGGCTGCGGCGAGGTTAATGAGGCGCCAACCCTACCTGGGCCTGTCCAGGTGGATCCCACAGCGTTTGTCTCGGCCCAGGAGTATCGCTTTACCCCCGGCTCGGTGCTGGAGACCACCAACTTACGGCTAGACTACATCAATCCGAGATTCGACAACGGGATTCCTGTCCGTACCAACCCCCTCCAAGGCAGCGGTGAAGCTCGCATCGCCAATGTTGAAGCCCGCATCTTGCCTGTGAACGAGATCCCAGCCAATGAACTGACAATCGACTCCACCCTTCGCTCCAGCACGCTGGCCATCCAAATTGCCCGAACCGCGCCGCTGGTGAACCTCATTGCCTTTGGCCCCAACGACGGCAGGCTATCTACGCAATTTAATATCGCCGGGCTGGTTGCAATTTCGACAAACCCCAACGACCAGCGCATTCGGGTGAATACCACCTTCAGGGCTATCCGAGATGACCGCACTGTTTTAACGCTCACCGTGCGCCGCATTTTGGTGAACAGGAATGGCAATCAGGTCGTTCTCGAGGGAGATTCTTCTCTCATCGTCCCTACCACAGGGGTACTCTATGAAGATCCTGGCCCCAACGGCAACCCACCAGCAGGAAGCTTTGTCAACCCTCCTCCACCTCAAGGTCCTGTAGTCGCTATTCTCCAAACGGGCAATTTCTCCGCGAGCTTTGTGGTGCGGCAGCGAGGTGTTGCGGGCGATGGCACTCCTGAGGATGCCTTGGCCCTGTTTGCACGCCTGAACTTCCGTCCCAACCAGGCGGAGATTGTCTATCGTCCTGCCCAGGTGGGTACGCAGTCGGTGTTATTTGCCCCGGATCCGACTCGGCCCAACATCTTGCCCAACCAGTTAGTGCGCATCCGGCGCCTGTTGAATGGCCGCGTTCAAGCAGAGTTTGATCCGGCCAACGTCAGCACAGTCCTCAACTTTGTCCAGGTCAGCCCGCCGCCACGACCTTTCCCCACACCGATTTCCCAGTTACCTGTCCCTGGGCGTCCAGATGCTCCTACAGCCTTTGATTACTTTTTCTCATTGCGCACGGAGCGCTCTACCGGTACCTTACCTGGCTCACCTGTGGAAGGAACCAATCCTGACCCTGTTATCCTTCAGGGCATTGTGCCCGCCACAGGCGATTTCGTCTTCCGCACCCTGGCTGGAGCACAATTAGCGGGGCCGTTTAACCGGCGTGACATAGGTGGTGGTGTTCAAAGGGGAAACCTGAACCTTATCTTTGACTCAACCACTTCTGCAGATCGAATTTCTGGCCAATGGTTTCTAGAACAAGAGTTCCCCACCGGCAACGTTGAAGGCGGTACGGCGGATGAACCAGGGACTCCTGCTAGCCAACAAGGGGCCATTTTGATCATCCGTGGGTTCTTTGAGGGAACTGAGGTGCGGCTATAGCCCCAACAGCTTGTTTTGAACCCCTCCAGCCAGAGCACAAAGCAGCTAGGTCTCGTCGGCTTTCGAAGAGGCAGAGCCGCTTGCTGCTTCGCGCCATTGCTGGAGGAAAATGCCTAGGTTGCGGCGGAACTCACTAACCCCCAGCAGGGATCCGGGCTCTGGATCCCAAGAGGCCGAGAAGACACCGTAGCTGATGCCCAAAAAGCCAAGGCCAAAAAAGGCCAGCGACTCCACCAAAGTAAAGTAGGGGGGCAGGGCTATCACATGGTTGGTTAAAAGATAGTAGTTGACAACAAAGCTACTTAGGCCAAGCGTAGAAGGGATCCCAGAAAAAATGAGGATCCGCCGCACCATGCGCCGGCTTACCTCAGGAGGAATGACAGCAACCCGCTCTCCTTTGGCTGGCTTTTTCTCCCCCTGCCCAGCAGGCTGACTGGGGCGGCCTTGAGAAGCTTTGGAATGGCGGCTAGATTTGCCCACGAAGGTAGCTCCTCGGCTGTGCCTTGACGGGCTAGCTACTTCTTCACCCGAATGTTTAGCCGTTCGACCAACTCCCGGAAGCGCTCGGGATGATGCTTAGCGATGTAGTTGAGCAGTCGCTTGCGGCGACCAATCATCATCAGCAAGCCGCGGCGGGAGTTGAAGTCCTTAGGGTTTCTCTGAAGGTGCTGCGAGAGTTGGTTGATGCGGCTGGTTAGCAAGGCAACTTGCACATCGGCAGAGCCAGTATCAGTGTCATGCAGTCGATATCTCTCGATAATCTCCTGCTTTTCTTTCTGCAATAAGGCCATAGGACCGAAAGACGGCACACACTGCTTCAGAATGATAACACTGAGTTTTCCTTCTTTGCTACAGCTAGAGAAGGCTACGGAGGGAAAGAACTATGACAACAACTGCTGGGGATCCGCCTTCACTGACAGCCTTGCTGCAGCTGTTGAACTCTCAGGATTTGGGAGAGCGGCTGCGCGCTATTAACAAGGCCAGAGAACTCTCCCCGCCGGAAAGCTTGACGCTGTTGCAGCAGGCAATAGCCGACGAAAATGCCCGCGTCCGCTACGCTGCCATCAGCCAACTGGGCACCCTGGCCGCAAAAGGGATCGATCCAGCCATCCTTTTGCCAATTCTGCAGCGGTCTTTGCGGGAGGATCCCGAGTTCGACGTGCGAGCTGCCGCTGCTGCTGCTCTGGGGGATCTCAAGCAGCCGCAGGCCCTGGCCGATCTCCTAGAGGCCTATCAGCGGGAGACGGAGTGGCTGGTGCGCTTTAGCATCGTTGCTGCCCTCGGCGAGCTAGGCAACCCCGCCGCCTTCGACACGCTGGTGCAGGCTCTCCAGGAAGGAAATGAACTGCTAATCACCGCCGCTGCTGCAGCTTTAGGGGATCTGGGGGATCCGCGGGCCATCCCCTACCTGGAGCCCCTCATCGCTTCTGAGGATTGGCAACTGCGCTACCGCGTCTGCATTGCCCTAAGTAAGTTAGGGACGGAAGCTGCCCAAGCTGGTCTTGCCCGGCTTGCCCAGGATCCCCAGGAACAGGTAGCCGCCTGCGCCCGTGCGGCCCTAGCCTCCCTTTCCTCCAAGGGCAGCTAGCTCAGGGCATTGATGATGTAGTCAAAGTAGGGAGCGGCCTCGGCAGCCGAATCGGGATCCAACAAGCTGAGGGCTGCTTCCTTCAAAAAGACCATCGCATCGATCATGCCGGCAATGGGTACGTTGAGGCTGTTGTACATTTCCCGCACCCCTATCAGGCCAATGGACTCGATTGGCTCCTTGCTGCCAGCGACGATGCCGTAGGTTACCAAACGCAAGTACCAGTCGTAGTCCCGCAGGCACTGGTTGTAGCGCTTCTCCCCGTAGGCGTTGCCACCAGGTTGTCGGTATTCAGGTCGCTTGGCAAATAGCTGTTTCTGGGCCTGATCGATAATCCGCTTTCTATTCTCAGTTAACACCTGAGCAATCTGCAGCCGTCTTTCCCCGCTGCTCATGTAGTCTTTGATAGCTTGCAGCTCGCCAACTGAGAGATAGCGCAGCTGGTTATCTGCAGTTTCGATGAGCTGGTTGATCACGCTCACGGTAGAGATTCTCCTGTTTTCTAACTTGCTTTTACCACCAACCTATCCCCCTAGCCAAAGCTTGGCTGAGGAGATAAGCATGCCCGTTGCTCTCAGTCTAGGATAAGGCAAGCCTTCCCTCAAGCACCTGCACCTGTCCTGCCTATATCCGGCCCCGCAGCCACTGGGCCATCTCGTTGCGCCGCGGAGCTGCCTCCAGGCACACCTCCGCCGTAATCCGCCCCTCCTGATAGAGCCGAAACAGCGACTGGTTCATGGTACACATGCCCTCGTAGGAGCCGTTGGCAATGAGCTCCTCGATCTCGTCCACCGCTCCCCGCTTGATGTAGTCGCGAATGGCATCGGTGTTGCGCATGATCTCGTGGGCTGCCGTGCGCTTGCCGTCGGTGGTGCGCACCAGCGTCTGAGCAATGATGGCCACCAGGGTTTCCGCCAGTTGCAGGCGCATCGGCTCCTGCTCTTCCGGCTTGTAGATCCCTAGCAGACGCTCGATGGTGCGGACAGCGCTGTTGGTGTGCAGGGTTCCAAACACGAGGTGGCCTGTCTGGCCGGCCTTGAGGGCGATATCTACGGTTTCCCGATCCCGCATCTCCCCAATGAGGATGATGTCCGGATCTTCCCGCAGGGAGGCTTTCAGAGCGTTAGCAAACTCCAGGGTGTGGATCCCAACCTCCCGCTGCCGAATCAGGGATTTCTTGCTCTGGTGAACAAACTCGATGGGATCCTCAATGGAAATAATGTGCTTGGCAAAGTTGGAGTTGATATAGTCCACCATTGCCGCCAGCGTCGTGGACTTACCGGAGCCAGTTGGGCCAGTCACCAGCACGAGGCCCTTGGGCTCCTCGGCAATGCGCTTGAGCACTTCCGGCGCCCGCAACTGCTCCAGCGTCAAAATCTTGAGCGGGATGAGGCGCATTACCATCGCGGGGCCAAGGAGGGAAACGAAGCAGTTAATCCGGCAGCGCACCAAGCCCTCGTACTGGATGGCGGTATCCAGCTCTAAGCACTCTTCAAACTGGCGGATTTGGTTTTCCGGCAGGCTTTCCCGCAGCCAGCTGTAGAACATCTCAGTGGTGGTAACGGGGTGGTTGCTGATCACAATTTCCCCCCGATCCCGAAAGCGGGGTACTTCTCCCACCCCCAGGTGAATGTCCGAGTAGCCTTTTTCGTAGGCTTCCTGCACCAGTTGGCGCAGCGTCGGGCCAGAGGGGGCAGACTTAGGAGCAGCAGCCAGCGGGACCTGACCAACAGCCGTCGGACGAGCCGGCGGGACAAAAGGCGGAGCCGCTGGCCTGGGAGGGGAGGCTTGAGGCCGAGCTGCCGCAGCAGCAGTGGGCAGAGATCCCTGCGGAGGAGCCACAGAGCCCGGCATGGGCACTGGCGTCTGGGGAGGGGCGACAGCCACCTCTGGCAGGACGGGCCGGCCTAGAATGGGCTTAGGAGCGCTCACAGAAGGACGCGAGCCGATCCCTGGCGCGAGAGGGGTAGTCCTGTTCACCAACGGATCCAGCTGAGTTGGGGGTTCCGCTGATGGTGTTTGGGCAGCCGCCCGTGGGGAGCGTTGGACACCAGGCGGGGTTGGCGGCTTCCAACCAGCGTCTTTTTCGGGGCTGACCTCGCTCATGACAGGCCTCGCTGCTGGCAGAGTTTGCATCAATTTTAGGCTAGTCTTCCCCACTTAAGTAGGGGATTAATCTCCTTGCCGGCAAAACTCTGCGGGAGCCTTAAAGGTTGGACGGGTGGCGAATAAGGCTCAAGAACTCCTCGCGCGTGCGGGGATCCTCCCGGAACACCCCCACCATCGAGCTGGTAACCGTCCAGGAGCCTGGCTTTTGAACCCCGCGCATCACCATGCACATGTGGGTAGCCTCGATAACCACCCCAACCCCATAAGGATCCAACACCTCCATCAAGGCTTCCGCAATTTGCCGGGTCAGGCGCTCCTGAACCTGCAGGCGGCGGGAGTACATCTCCACAATGCGGGCAATTTTGCTCAAGCCCACTACCCTTTGCTTAGGAATGTAGGCCACATGGGCCTTGCCGATGAAGGGCAAGAGGTGGTGCTCGCAGAGGCTAAACACAGTGATGTCCCGCAGCAGCACCATCTCATCGTGGCCTTCGTCGAAGATGGCCCCATTGATGAGCTCTTCCAAAGACTGTCGATAGCCGCTGGTCAAAAACTTCAGCGCCGCCACCACTCGCTCCGGGGTTTTCTTGAGGCCCTCCCGCTCGGGATCCTCGCCAATTCCCCGTAGCAACGTCTCCACTGCCGCCACCATTGCCGGATCTAGGCTTTCTGAAGTCTCTGGCTCTGTCGAAGGGGACAGATCGCGGAGAACCCGAGACTTGAGGTTGGCTTTGTCGCTTAGGCAAAACTCGGCACTCAATCCAGGCTTGGCAAGAGTCATAGCAAGATATCCCTTGAGTTGAACGAGGAGTTGAAGAAATTTGTCAGGAGAGACGCTGCCGCGAGATGGTTGGCTCAAAAGCCGGGCTGACAAGCGCTGCTTTCGGAAGGGTCAGAGCTGGCCCCACCTACAAGGCCCCGGCTGCTGGCATGAGGGTTAGGTCCTCCACTACAGCACCCCTGGGCAGGCGGACGAGATAGGCCACCACATCCGCTACCCACTCCGGCGAGAGCATCTGGGAGCGGTCAAAATCAACCTCCACCCTATCCCAGAGGGGCGTGTTCACCGCTCCAGGGCAGAGGCTGGTTACCCGGATACCGTGCTGCCGTTCTTCCTCAGCCAAGGCTTGGGAAAAGCCGAGTAGGCCGAACTTGCTGGCACAGTAGGCCCCCCAATTGGGAAAAGCTCGCTTGCCCGCAATCGAGACCACGTTGACAATCACGCCAAAGCCCTGCTGGCGCATTCCCGGAAGGACGGCTTGGGCACAGAGGAAGGCTGCTGTTAAGTTTAAGTCGATCACCCGCTGCCACGCCGATAACGAGAGAGTGGCCAAAGGCCCAACGTGGGCTACGCCGGCATTGTTCACCAAAACATCACAACCGCCAAATCGATCCAGAAGAGCTTGCAGCCGCTGCGGTAGAGCGGTCAAATCGGCCAGGTCGATGGGAAAAACCTCTGCCTTTCCCCCTTTTGCCTGGATCTCCGCCTGCACTGCCAGCAAATCAGGTTGAGAACGAGCCACTAGCGCAACGGTCAGCCCCTGCTGGGCTAGGGCCAGGGCCACAGCTTTGCCGATCCCTCGACTGGCCCCTGTAACCAGAGCACGTTCCGGCAACTTTGTCTCAAAACTCATCCACAAGAAAACCTGGCGCGCGCCGTCGGGAACAAGCGCCGCCAGAGCCTGAGAAACTTCGTTAACTCAGTGTAACACGAGTTCCTGCTTGTCCCTTCTGTTCCCGCTGCCCCTTATCTAACCGGCAGCAGGCCGGGGAGGGCCGGAGGTGTGGTAGCGTGGTAAAGATAGTGAAAATCTCTTGCAACAATTGTCATGGCTGAGTTCTTGGCTTTCTCGATGTCCAACGCTGGCCAGGCGGACTCTTCCTACATTCTTGAGGTTGAGGGCCTCAGCAAGGGTTTTCCTGGTCAGCGGCAATTGGTTTTGCAGGAAGTGGCGTTTCGCCTGCCCCAAGGGGATATCCTGGGGATCGTCGGTCCGTCGGGCTGTGGGAAAACCACCTTATTGCGCATCATTGCCGGCTTTGAGCAGCCGGACAGCGGCCGGCTCCGAATAGGGGGTCAGGTGGTGGCGGGGGAGGGGCAGTGGGTTCCGCCAGAGCGGCGGGGAGTGGGGCTGGTGTTTCAGGACTTTGCCCTGTTTCCCCACCTGAACGTGTTGGCAAATGTCATGTTCGGCCTTCAATCCCCTGCGGTGGCCAGCAAGAGGCAAGCTTACCACCAACAGGCACGAGAACGCGCCTACGAGGTGTTGCGGCTAGTGGGCCTAGAAGACTATGTCCACCGCTATCCCCATGAACTTTCGGGTGGACAACAACAGCGGGTGGCGCTGGCCCGAGCCTTGGCCCCCAAGCCCAGCCTAATCCTGTTGGATGAGCCGCTGAGTAACTTGGATGTGCAGACGCGCTGCTACCTACGGGAGGAAATTCGCAAGATCCTCAAGCAAACTCGGACTTCGGCCATTTTCGTTACCCACGACCAAGAAGAGGCTCTCTCTCTTTCCGACTGGGTGGCGGTGATGCGGGGAGGCCGTATTGAGCAATGGGGATCGCCAGAGGAGGTCTACCGGGAGCCGGCTACTCGCTTTGTGGCCGAGTTTATTACCCAGGCCAACTTTCTCCGCTGTGAGCGGCGCGAGGGGGGTTGGAAAGTTGAGGAGCTGCTGCACCTTCCCTTCCGTGCGGTCGGGGATCAGCCCGACTCCCATCTGCAGTGGGCAGAGTTGATGGTTCTGCAGGAGGAGCTCCGCCTGCATCCCGATCCCCAAGGAAAGGCAATCATTCGGGATCGCCAGTTTTTGGGGCGGGAGTATCGCTATTGCCTAGCCACGGAGACGGGCAAGGAGTTGCATGCCCTAGCGCGGGAGGCATTGCCAGTGGGCACGCGAGTTCGAGTTACCGTCGAGCAATGCCGCCTGTTTTGTCCTGGGGAATCCCTGGCACCTGATCTCAAGCAAAACCACTCCAAAAGCAAAGGCTTTGCCTGAAGTTGGGATGAGGATTCACGGTTTGCCCTGAGATCTGCATCTAGGGTGGTTCGATTTCCTTCGACCCCGTATATAGTAGGGGGTATGCGGGATCCCCACCCAAAGCAGGAGCCTTACCCCTCGACAGGGCTTAACAAATGCTTTAACTTGACCTCTAGGGTGGCCTAGGAGCTCTTGCCAGGAGGGCAACAAGAACAAGGCGCGACGTTGGGAGTAGATGATGGAAATGATGCACAGCAAGGCAGCGCCACCTTTGCGATTCTCTGGCCGCTCTGCAACTCAGGCCGGCAGACGGACAGCAATGGCGTTAGCCCTCCGTAGCACTCTGCTGCTGGGGCTGGTGGGGATCCCCGTATTGGCTCAGGGGAGCTTCTGGCCGGCTCCGGTAGTGGCAGCCCCCCTGAGTCGTCAGGAGGTAGCCGAGCGGCTCAATCTGGTGCCGGTTTTTGCCATTGTCTCGCAGAACGGCACCCCTGTGGTTGCCAACGTGGAGCGGGAGGGTCGCACCGTTCAGGTGGTTTCTCTTTGGCTAGATCAAAACCAAGCCCAGCAAGCCCTGGAGCAGGTGAAGGCCAAAAACCCCGAGATAGGCAAGCAAGCCCGAGTGGTGCCCATCCCCCTAGGTTATGCCTATGAGAAATCGGAAGAAGAGCGAGCTAAAAATAGCAATCTGTACTTTGAGGTGGTGCCCCGCCCTGGCGATGTAGAGGCAGCCAAGCAGGTGCTCAAAGAAACGGGGCAAAAGGTGCCCCCAGAGGCCATTGGCGTGCCTCTGTTCTATGGCCGCTCCCCCGAGGGGCTGCTGACCATCGAGCAGAATGGCCAGGAAGTGGTGCCTTTCTTTTTTGACCGCAACGACCTAAAGAAAGCTCTGGAGCGGGCGGCGGCGCAAAACCCCAGCGTGGTTGGCAAAACCCAGATTGAGGTCACTTCGCTAGCCATTGTGGTGGAGCGCATGTTGGCACCTGATGCCCAAGAGGATGTGCAAAAGATTGCCTTCATCCCACCGCGTGCCTCGCTGGAGTACGTGCAGTCGTGGATACGCTCCGCAACTCCCCAGGCCAGTCCCGCGGCCACGCCTCAACCTCAGCGCCGTTGAACCAAGCTGCAGAGGGATCCCGCTCGGCGCTAGTGGAAGAGTTGCTGGCATGGCGGGCGCAGGCTCTCCAGGCAGCCCAGGCTGCTGGCATTTCCCCGCAGGAAGTGGATCTCTTGCTTAGGGAGCATCTGGGCTGGGGGCCATTGGAACGGCTGCTGGGTCGGCCGCCAGTAGGGAAGGGGGATCCGCTGGCTGAGGTGGAGGCGCTGTGGCGGCGTCGGCTAGAGGAGCGCATCCCTCTGCAATACCTGCTAGGCAAGGTAGAGTGGGCAGGGCTGAGCTTGCAGGTAACGCCAGCAGTGCTGATCCCGCGCCCCGAGACTGAGCTGCTGGTGGAGCAAGCCTCCCTGTGGCTGCAGGCCAACCCTCTGCCCCCGGGCTCCCCTTTTGCTGACTTGGGTACCGGCAGCGGCGCCATCGCCATTGCCTTGGCCTATAGGCACCCCCAGCTGCAGCTTCTGGCCGTGGACGTGAGCCCGGCAGCCCTGGCAGTGGCAGCAGCCAACGTGACCGATCACGGGCTGCAGGAGCGGGTGCATCTGCTTGAGGGATCCTGGTTTACACCCTTGGATCCCTGGCGGGGTCGGCTGCGCGGCCTTGTCTCCAACCCTCCCTACATCCCTAGAGGGGAGCTAGATCACCTCATGCCTGAGGTGCGGCTGCACGAGCCGCGAGAGGCCCTGGACGGCGGGGAAGATGGGCTGGTTCATCTGCGGGTGTTGATTGAGGGCGCGCCGGATTATCTAGCCCCCAACTCCTTCTGGGCAGTGGAGGTGATGCAGGGCCAGGCACCTTGGGTGGCCGAGCAGCTGCGAGCGCAGGGGTGTTACCAGCAGATCCAGGTGCACCGGGATCTGGCCGGGATTGAGCGGGTAGTCAGCGCCTGCTTTGTCGGGTAAAAAAATGGTGAGCAGCGTTGCCAGCCCAGAGAGGGGCCAAGAGCTGCTGCCGCCAATGACGGGTTGCCTTTCCAGTTGAGCAAAGCCTTGCCTGCCACCCCCCCCGATCCTCCCTCTTTCCCGCCTGCCCCTGCCGCAGACCAGGAGGGGATGGACTGGCAGTTTGCCTTTGAGCGCTCTGAGGTGATGCGCGCTTTTCAGCAGGAGCTTCTGGTGAGTATCGGCCACGAGCTGCGCAATCCCCTCAGCAGCCAGATGGGAGCCCTGCAGTTGGTGTTGTCCAACCTGTGCGACTCTCGAGAGGAGGAGCGAGAGTGCCTGCAGAGCGCCAAGGAGGCGGTGGAGCGCCTGCTCAAGCTGCTGGAAGAATACACTCGCCTGGCTCGCCACGACCTGCCCATTCAGCCGCTGCGGCCAAGGCCAACGCGCCTGCGTCCTCTTTTGCAAGAGATCCACAGCCTCACTCGGCTCCAGGCCCAGGATCGGGGCATCCGCTACGACTGGACCGCTCTTCAGTCCTCTTGGCTTCCCGACAGCCTCACTGTCTGGGCGGATCCCCATGGCTTGGTGCAGGCGCTGCTGGGCGTGTGTCGCTGGGGCATTCGCACCCTCTGCTACGGCTCAATGGCTTTGAGCGCCTATCCTGGCGGGGAGGAGCACTTCTGTCTGGAGTGGAAGCTTGAAGGGCGGTGCTGCCTGCCCATCCAGCCACAAGACAGCGCCGCCTGGCGGGTTAGCGAGCGGCTCCTAAGGGAAATGGGAGGCCAGCTGGAGCTGTGGGAGAGCGGACTCCACCGCGTTGGCATTAGAGCAACGCTGCGCCTTGCCTAAAGCTTAACCCTCACGGCGCAAGGCCATCTCTGCCCGATCCAGTTGCATCAGCACCCGCTCTAGCTTTTCTGGGTCCAGCGGTCGATCCGAGGTGCGGTAGTGGGAGGCCACGGTGTTGAACACCGTGCGCAGGGTCGTGAAGGATGGCAACTTGTTGTAGCGAGGGCCATGGTAGCGCCCTACAAATTCTTGCATGGCCTCCATGACCTCCGCCCGTGCCTCCTCCGGCTTGAGGACAGGATCCCCCTCCAAGAGAGCCGTGCGCAGCGTTTGGATGATGGTCATGCTGTCTTCGTAATACTTGCCAGTGAGACGGGCTGCTTGCGCGCCTGGGATCGCCCAGCCCAGGATAAGGGCTATCGCCAGGAGCAGGCCGACAAGACGTAGGAAGAGAGTCTTCTGCATGGGGAGTCGAATGTAACTTATCTTTAAGCTAAGCATAGGTCACGGCAACCGCGAAAGAGGATGTCACCCCCCCTTTTTAGCCACTGGCTGCCAGGGCTGGCCCCCTACCGCTCCCATGCCATCATGCTGGGCATGATCTTGGGATTTGCCTGCGCCCACAGTGGACTAGCCTACTTGCGCCCCTGGGGAGAAGCGTGGCTGGGAGCGCGTCTGTACCGCCTTTTCTTTGTCCTGGTCAGTCTTAGCCTGGCGCCGCTGTTGCTCGTCTACTTTTCTAACCACTGCTACGACGGCGTAATCCTTTGGAATCTGCAGGCTGTTCCCGGGATCCACACTACCGTCGTCCTTTTGTCTGCGCTCTCGTTTTTCTTCCTGTATCCGGCCACCTTTAACGTGCTGGAGATTGTCGCCCTTCGCCAGCCGGAGATCCACTTGTTTACAACTGGGATCATCCGCCTCACCCGCCATCCCCAGCTAGTCGGTCAGGTCATCTGGTGTGTGGCCCATTCCCTGTGGATTGGCTCCAGTTTTATGCTGGTCACCTCGCTGGCGCTGGTGGCCTACCACCTATTTGCCGTTTGGCACGGGGATTACCGCCTGGAGCGCAAGTACGGCCACGCCTTCCGCGATCTCAAGGCCCGCACCTCCGTGATCCCCGGCTTAGCCATTCTGCAAGGGCGCCAGCAACTGTACCCGCGCGAGTTTCTCCGCTGGGCCTATCTGGGGGTGTTGAGCTTTGTTGTGATTCTTTATGCTTTCCATCCGCAACTGGTTTCTGCAGCCAGCAGAGTTGCCTGGTAGCATGATCCCAAACAACTGCTTTAGTTTGGGAGCAATGATCTCGCCAGTTGCTTTAGAGGCTTTTAATCAAGAACTTTTGACAAGCGATGGGTTGGTGTTGTTAGAGTTTGGCGCGCCTTGGTGCGGTTTGTGTCGCTTCGTTCAACCGCTTATCGACCGCCTGGCCTCCGAAGGGGAGAGATCCGTTGAGGTGGTGCGGGTGAATGTGGATAACAATTTTTGGCTGCCGCGCCGCTATCGGGTGCGCTCGCTGCCGACCTTAATTTTGTTTGAGAAAGGTCAACAAGTGCAAAGGCTGGAGCACTTTACCAGCCGCGAGGATGTGCTCCGCCGCTGCGAGCAGTTGTTGCTTGCCCATCTGGGCTACCCAACCTCCCGCGCCTGCCCCTCGCTGGAGCCCCAGGCGCCGCCGCCGGGGGTGTAGAGGGTCACCACATCGCCAGCTTTCAGGGGGCGGCTAATCTTGCTGGGCAGGGGTTCCCCATTGACAAGGTTGATCCCCACCTGGCCGGCTCCGCCGCCCTCTTCTCCTTGGGGGGCGTAGTAGCGGCGGTCGGTGAGAAGGGAAAGGGTGCAGTCTTGTAACACCTGGAGGGAGCGGATCAGCCCCCAGCCGCCCCGCTGCTGCCCAATGCCCCCAGAATCTTGGCGCAGCTCGTAGCGCAACACCCGCAGGGGATACTCCAGCTCTAGGGCTTCGATGGGGGTGTTGAGGGTATTGCTCAGGCCCACATGCACCCCATCCAGGCCTGGCCGCTGGCGACTGGCCCCTTGGCCGCCCCCCAGGGTTTCGTAGTAGGTAAAGTGGCGGTTGCCCAGGACACAGTTGTTCATGGTGCCCTGCCCTTGGGCCATGCTCCGCGATCCAGCCACCGGCGCCAGGGCTTTGAACACCACATCGGCAATGCGCTGCGAGGTTTCCACATTGCCGGCCACCACCGCCGCCGGAAATTGGGCGTTGACCAGGCAGCCGGGTGGGGCCACGATCTCGATGGGCTCCTCTAGCCCGGCATTGCTGGGAGCGGTGGGATCCAAAAGGCAGCGCAGGGCAAAGAGCACCGCCGAGCGGGTCACGGCCAGGGGGGCGTTTAGGTTGCCCGCCGTGGCTGGCGCCGTGCCGCTGAAGTCCACCCGCAACCTCTCCCCCTGCACTTCAATCTGCACTTGGATGCGGAGTGGCTTGGGCGGATCTCCCTCCCCTTCCAACCAATCTGCAGCCCTGTAGATCCCATCGGGCAGCGCGCGGATCTGGGCCTGCATCCGCCGCCGACTATAGGCAATCACTTCCGCAATGAGCTGCCAAGCCTCCTCCTCGCCAAAGCGAGCTAGCAGCTGGCGAAACCGGCTTGCCCCTACCACGTTGGCTCCCACTTGGGCCTGCAGGTCTCCGCGGCGCTGCTCAGGATTGCGCACATTGGCCAGAATAAGGCGCAGCAGATCTTCCTGCCAGCGCAACTCTCCTTCCAGAGAAAACCTGGCCAGCCGTACGGGTGGGATCACCAAACCCTCCTGCCAGATCTCGCTGGAATCAGCGGGCATGGAGCCGGGGCGCATCCCCCCGACGTCGGCATGGTGGGCGCGGTTTACCGCATAGGCGCAGACCTGGCTGGGATCCCGCAGGCCGGGAATGGCCGCCACCACGGTGATATCCGGCAGATGGGATCCCCCTTGATAGGGATCGTTGAGGACAAACACCTCTCCCGGCTGGGGGCCAGCTGCCACCACTGCCTGCACGGCTTGGGAAAGAGCGCCTAGGTGAACCGGGATGTGGGCCGCCTGGGCAATACAAGCCCCCTGGGCGTCAAACAAAGCCGTGGAGCAATCC
This sequence comes from Synechococcus sp. O70.1, assembly GCF_047462215.1. NCBI lineage: Bacteria > Bacillati > Cyanobacteriota > Cyanophyceae > Synechococcales > Synechococcaceae > Synechococcus > Synechococcus sp. O70.1. Next base: position 158,797 of record NZ_JANSIT010000005.1, read on the forward strand.
CGCCGTTCCTTGATGTTGGCAGAGTAGGAGCCGCGAATGAGACGTGCCCCCATCTCCTCGGCAATCCCGGCCAGAGCGTTGGCCATGACCTGCAAGCGGATGGGGTTGGGTAGGGAGGAGCAGCTATCCATAGAGCCTTTGTTGCAGCCAAAGCGCTAGCCGGCGGATCCCCTGCCAGAACTGGAGCCGGCGCCGCCAGCGGCCAAGGGTGGTGCGATTGGCTTGCAGGCGAGCCCGCAGGTGGAGAAGCTCAGCCGAGGTAAGGGCCAAAGCCGGCTTTGCTGCTCTTTGCCAGTTGTCCAGAGCCCGCTCCGTAACCCAAAGCGCTGTGCGCAAGCGCAAGATTGGGCGAACTAAAGCAAGCAGGCCAAGAGCCAGCAAGCCGTTGAGGCCGCAGACCACCCAGACCGTCTCTGCTAGGCCTACCTCAGCGGTCACCCGCTTACCGCTGCTGCAGCATCAGGGGGCGCAACACGCGGCCATCGCCCACCACCACCACTGTGGATAGAACCTGCCCGCCGCGCCGGAAGGTAATCGGTAGCCGCTGGCCCACAGGGGTGTTTTGGATGAGCTGCTGAACCTGCTGCACCGAGGTGACCCGCTGTCCGTCGACCCCGAGGAGAATGTCGCCCTGCGCCAGACCTGCTTGGTGGGCCGGTCCATTCTGGAGGAGGCCAACGACCCGTATCCCTTGCAGGCGAGGGGCAGGGCCAAACAGGCGGCGGCTAATGGCGCCTTGAGGTGCCTGTTCATCTACCGTTTCAATAGCCACCCCAATGAAGCCGTTACCTGCAAAGGAGGAGGCAGGCAACACTTCGAAGCTGTCAACCTCAACCGTGGGGCTGGAGAAGTTGTAGGCTTCAGCCCCAACCCAGTTACAGGGGTAGGCCAGAGCAGCCTCTGCCAGCAGGAGGGAGGCGGGCAGGGCGAGGGCAAGCCTGGAAAGAAGGGTTGATTTCTGCATAGGTTGACCCTGGAAACGGCAAAGAAAACACAGTTGCCTCCGCCGCGCGCTGGGGTCGAGCCACTAGCCCAGGGTAGGTAGCGGAAGGCTTAGGTGGGCAGCTTGCACCACCCTCCCCTCAGTGATAAACCCAAAATCGGCAACTGTCGATAGGCCAGGTCGTTAACCTCTGCAAAATCTGCCCCGTGCCTTCGAGCTCTCGGCTAGGTCTAGAATCCAGCGCCTGGGTGGTTTCCCACCAAGAGGCTAGGAGGAGCTGCGTTCTCGCATGGCCTCCACAAGGAGCTGGGCCACTTCGGGGCGGGAGAACTCCGGCGGCGGCACTTCGCCACGGCGCAGCATTTCCCGCACCTTGGTGCCCGAGAGGTGAATGCGCTGGTGGGGCTGGCTGGGACTGGTCTTGACCGTGGCCATGGTGCCCGTGACGGTGCAGTAGAAGGCGTGTTCAAACTTGAGGGGGATGATGCCCAGCTCCTCGGGCCGGAACTCGTCGAAAATGTGCTGGGCGTCATAGGGGCCGTAGTAGTTGCCTACCCCAGCGTGATCCCGGCCCACAATGAAATGGGTGCAGCCGTAGTTTTTGCGAACAAGGGCGTGGAAGATGGCTTCCCGCGGTCCTGCATAGCGCATGGCTGCAGGGTTAATGGCCAAGATCACCCGCTCTTTGGGGTAGTACTTTTCAATCAACACCTCATAGCAGCGCATGCGCACCTCGGCGGGAATGTCGTCGCTTTTGGTGGCTCCCACCAGCGGGTGGAGAAACAGGCCGTCCACAATTTCCAGAGCGCACTTCTGGATATACTCGTGGGCGCGATGGATGGGGTTGCGAGTCTGAAAACCGACAATCGTCTTCCACCCTCTTTCCCGAAACAGTTGCCGCGACTGAGCTGGATCAATCTGGTAGGCCGGAAAAAGGGGATGCGGATCCCGCTGCAGGAGCGTGACAGGGCCGGCTAGGTAAACGGATCCCTGTTCGTAGAGCACCTTCACCCCTGGGTGTTGTTCATCCGTAGTGCGGTAGACCTGCTGCGCCTCGCGGGTTTTGTCGTAGGTAAATTTCTCGGTCAGTTCCAACACGCCCAAAAGCTTGCCCTCAGCATTGGCTAGGGCCACGGTTTGCCCTTCCTTGAGCCCGGCAGCTATTTCCTCCGAAACTGGCAGCGTAATCGGCAGCGACCATGCCAGGCCGTTGGCCAAGTGCATTGTCTCCAAAACCGAATGGTAATCTTCCCGCCCCATAAAGCCCGTCAGCGGGCTGTAGCCCCCGATGGCAATCATCTCGAGATCCGATTGAGCCCGCTCGTCGAGGCGGATAACAGGGCAGTGTTGGGCCTTGGAGCGGAGCTCCTCCGCCTCCTCAGGCGAGGCAATGCGGTTAACTAGAGTACCTCCGTGGGGTGGAATGGCATCGCCAGAAGCCGTCATCTTTGCCTGGGACGCAGTCATAGCGTAAAGACTAGGGATCCCCAACCATACACCCCCCTTCCCCTGGGTGCAATACTCAACTGTTTGGGCAGGGGATCCCAGCTTGGCCTAGTCCAGCATGTAGGGGGGCATGTCTTCGTCAGTGGGGGATACATTGTCAAAGATAGGCCGATTGAGGATCTTCTTGGGTGCCTGCAGGGGGGAGGCAGAGGTTTGGGGCTTAACCGGCAGCGTGGCCTGCCCTTGGCGGCTTTGCAGTTCCTGGATGGTTTTGGCCCGCTCATCCGCCACTGCCTGGAGTTGGACCAGTGCCTTTTGCAATTCGTCGCGGTGGGCTGTGACTTGCTCGAGTTGAGCCTGTAGGCTGGAGATTTTGTTTTGGTATTCCTGAAGCTGCCGTTGGGCCTCCGCCAACTGGCCTTTGAGGGCTTCGAGTTCCGACGTTTCTGCGGTAGACATTGCCGTTTCCTCACGTCCAGGGGTGGAGGGGGAGTCTGACTTTACTTTGCGCCGGGCGGGGCGGCGGGGGGCTCCTCCCGCACGAGAAAACAAGCTACGCTCAGACCCAGTCACAGGAGCACCTCACGTTCAACAAACTGCAGCAGGCGCCCACACACGGCCGCCCCGGGCCGATAGTCCATGACCGTCAGGCCATAATCAAAAGCTGTGCGCAAGTCGCTACTATCTGGAATGGTAACGGGTGAGAGCACATCCGCAAAAATCTGTTGCGCTTGCACGTACAACTGTCCAGTGTGAGATCCCGACCAAATGCCGCCGGGCAGGTAGCGGTCGTCCAACATGGTCAGGACAGCGCGGGCCTGGCTCAGCTCGCCCTTGAGGGTCTCGATATAGCGCAGGGTCTCTTCTGTGCAGGAGAAGTCGGCGCGGTTGAGCCGTGTCGGGATCAACACCCGCTGGGCTGCCCGCAAAGCATTGGCGGTGAGGGCATTCAGCTCCCCTGGCGTGTCGAGAAAGATAAAGTCGTACTCCGACAGCAAGGGATCCAGTTGACGCTGGAGGAGGTTTTGGCCCGCCTCCCCGGAAGCCGCTAGGTGGGCTGCCACTTCGGCCATGGTGCGGTGGGAGGGCGCCACATCCACTCCCTTGTCGGTGCAATAGATGACTTCCTCCAGAGGCCGCTGGTGGTGAGGGTGGAGGCTAGCCCAAACGGTCTCCTCCGGGGGAAGGGATCCGGCCTCTTCGAGGTAAAAGCTGCTGGCGGTGGTTTGGGAGGTGAGATCGACTAGCAGAACGGCGTGGCCCCGCTGGGCCGTCAACTGGGCCGCGTGGACGCAGAGGGTGGACTTGCCAGTGCCGCCCTTGTTGTTGGTAAAGGCCAGGATGCGTGCCATCAGCTTCCCCAGGGCCGTTGCAGCCGCTTCCCCTCGCCGCGGTCTATGCTATTGGGTGTAACCTGGTGGAGAACCACCATGCGCGATGTACTGGCAATTATCCTAGGCGGTGGGCGGGGCACCCGCCTCTATCCTCTAACCAAGCGCCGCGCCAAGCCGGCTGTACCTCTAGCAGGCAAGTATCGCCTTATCGACGTTCCGGTTAGCAACTGTATCAATTCCGATATCGATAAGATCTACGTCCTCACGCAGTTCAACTCCGCCTCGCTAAACCGCCACATCATCAATACCTACCGCATGTCTCCCTTCACCGGCGGCTTTGTAGATATCCTAGCGGCCCAGCAAACCCCTGATAACCCCGACTGGTTCCAGGGCACGGCTGACGCCGTTCGCCAATATCTCTGGCTGATGGACTCCTGGAAGCCGCGTGACTTCCTCATCCTCTCTGGGGATCACCTCTACCGCATGGACTACCGCCCCTTTATTCACTATCACCGGCAAACTGGAGCGGATGTGACGCTGGCGGTGCTCCCCTGTGAAGAAAAAGTGGCCTCCAGCTTTGGCTTGCTCAAGATTGACGCCGAGGGGCGCGTGATCGATTTCAAGGAAAAGCCGCAAGGGGAGCTGCTAGAAGCCTGCCGAGTCGATACCCAAGTCCTCGGCCTCAGCCCAGAAGAGGCGAAAGCCAAGCCTTACATCGCTTCTATGGGCATTTATGTGTTCAAGCGGGAAGCTTTGATCGAGATGCTGCAGGTGAAGGAGCACACCGACTTCGGCAAAGAAGTGCTGCCGGCAGCCATCGGCAAGTACCACCTGCAGGCCTACCCCTTCAAGGGCTACTGGGAGGACATCGGCACCATCGAGGCCTTCTATCGGGCCAACCTGGCCTTGGTGCAGCAGCCCAACCCGCCCTTCAGCTTCTTCGACAGGGACATGCCCATCTACACCCGCCCGCGCTTTTTGCCTCCCAACAAGATCCTCGACTCCCACATTGTCAACTCCATGATTGCCGACGGCTGCATCATCAAAAACGCCCAAATTCGCAACTCCATCATCGGCATTCGCAGCCGCATAGAGGCCAATGCCGTTATCGAAAACACCCTGGTCATGGGGGCCGACTACTACGAGTCGGCAGAAGAGCGGCAGGCCAAGCTGGAGGCCGGGATCCCGCCGGTGGGCATCGGGCCCAACTCCCACATTGCCAACGCCATTGTGGACAAGAACGCCCGCATCGGCCGCAACGTCCGCATCATCAACAAAGATCACGTCACCGAAGCCCAGCGGGAAGAGGAAGGAATCTGGATTAGCAACGGCATTGTCACCATCATCAAGGACTCGGTGATCCCGGACAACACCGTCATCTAAGCAAGGTCGTGGCTGCAGCGGGCCGAAGCTAAAGGAGGTGCTGTTAAAGAAAGTGAAGAAAAATCAGGTAACTTTTGCCATTACGATAGGTATTGCTCGTTTAAGACGACGGTGAGATCCCTGGAGCGTGCCTAACCAGATTGTCTCTGTTGCTGATCTAGAAGTTTACGATCCGCAGGTTATTGCCCGTTACTACCGCTGGCGTCTGCCCCAAGTGGTGGCGCGGGCACTGGCCATCCTTGGCCCTCTCTTGTGGTTTGTTCTCTGCCTGCGCTGGGATCAGCTCTGGGGGCAGGGCAATCGCAAGGTGCCCCAGCGTGCGGCGCAGCTGCGCAAACTGCTCACCGACCTGGGGCCGACGTTCATCAAGGTAGGGCAGGCCCTCTCCACCCGGCCCGACTTGGTGCGCAAAGACTACTTGGAGGAGCTGACCAAGCTGCAGGATCAACTGCCCAGCTTTCCTTCAGAGGAGGCGTTTGCCTGCATTGAGGCGGAGCTGGGCCGTCCAATTGCCGAGATTTACGCCCAGATCTCGCCCGAGCCGGTGGCTGCGGCCAGCCTGGGCCAGGTTTACAAGGCGCAGTTGCACAGCGGCGAATGGGTGGCGGTCAAGGTGCAGCGGCCTCACCTGCGGGAGCGGCTGAGCCTGGATCTCTACCTCATCCGCTGGGCCTCCACCTGGCTGGGCCCTTGGTTGCCCCTCAACCTGGGCAACACCTTGACAGCGGTGGTGGATGAGTTTGGCCGCAAGCTCTTTGAGGAGATTGACTACCTCCAGGAAGGACGGAACTGCGAGCGCTTTGCTGAATACTTTCGCGACGATCCCGATGTATATGTGCCGCGCATCTTCTGGGCCTACAGCACCCGCCGCGTGTTGACCCTGGAGTGGATTGACGGCATCAAGCTCACCGATGTGGAGCGCATTCGGGCCGCCAACTTGGAGGTGAAACGATTGGTGCGCATCGGTGTGGTAGCCGGCCTAAAGCAGTTGCTGGAATACGGCTTTTTCCACGCCGATCCCCACCCGGGCAACCTGTTTGCCCTGCCGGATGGCCGCCTGGCCTACATCGACTTCGGCATGATGGACCAGCTCACCGACCAGATGAAGGAGTACCTGGTGGATGCGCTGGTCCACCTGGTGGATCGCGACTACAACGCCCTGATTGACGATTTCATTCACCTGGGCTTTTTACAGCCGGATGTAGATCGGCAAGAGCTGCTCCCTGCTCTAGAAACGGTGTTGGCGGATGTGCTGAGGCAGGAGGTGGCTAACTTCAACTTCAAAACCGCCACCGACCAGTTCTCCGATTTGATGTACCGCTACCCCTTCCAGGTGCCCTCCCACTTTGCCTTGGTGATCCGCTCTTTGGTTACCCAGGAGGGGGTGGCCCTCAGTCTCTATCCGCAGTTTCGCATCGTCGGCGTGGCCTATCCCTACGTGGCCAAGCGCCTGCTGACCGATGAATCCCCTCGTATTCGCCAGCGGCTGTTGCAAGTGCTGATTAAGGATGGCAAGTTCCGCTGGAACCGCCTGGAGAACCTGCTTCAAGTTGCCCGCAGCGATGGTGGGCTGGATTGGATCCCTGCTGCCCGCATGGGCTTGCGCTATCTCATGTCGGAGGAAGCACGGGAGCTACGCCGCCAGCTAATCCTCTCGCTTACAGAAGATGATCGCCTGCACTTCGAGGAGTTGCAGCGGCTGTGGCGGGTAGTCAGCCCTGACTTGTCACTAGCTCACCTTTGGCAAGCCGCTCTGGCCTCCTTGCCCTTGACCAACAGACTGGAGGCTATCTTGGCCGGGTTGAGGGAGCAGGTGCAAGATTACCTGGAAAATTTGAGCCAATGGCGACTCCCCCAGCTCTGGCCTCGTTTGCTGGCAGGGGTGGGGCAAGAGAGCTAGAACGGAAGAAGGGAGACTCAATTGACTGGGACGCAAGCGTGGCAGATCGGCAGAGTGATTTCATTGCTGGTGTGGTAACGGGGGCTGTGGTGGGAGGGATCCTCGGCGGGATCCTTGGGCTGGTGCTCGCCTCCAGAGTAGGTAGGGAATCCGCTGAAGGTCAAGGCCGGGATCCCGAGCGCCTCGACGGCACCGCCACTAGCCCTGAATGCCCCCGCTCTCGAGGGCTGGGGAAAGCAACGGAGTCCAGCTTGAGGAGCTGGAGGGAGTGGGAGCAGGAGGCAGAACGGATTGCCCAGGTTCGCCGCACCCTCGAAGCCAAAATTGCCGAGCTCAACGAGGCCATTCAGGCCACGCGGGCCCAATTGCTCATCAAGGAAACCTCCTCCCGAGCTGTGGAGGAAAAGTCTTGAGCAAAGGATCCCTGTCCATGCCAAACTAGAGGCGGCAGAGGTTCTGCCGGCGCTACCCTAAGCCGACTGCTCTGCCGATAAGCTGTGGATGAGTCCTTTCCCCCTTTTCCAGTCATATGCTTAGCCACGTGTTGTCCTCTCTTGCTGGCCTAGACGACCTCCCTCTGGGGTTGGTCTACAGCGGTGCGGTCTCTTTGCTGTTTCGCTCCCTTTACCAGTTCATCGTCATCTACAACGCCCTGCTGATCGTGCGGATTTTGCTAAGCTGGTTCCCGCAACTGAACTGGTCTAACCCTATCCTGTCGGTGCTTAGCCAGCTTACGGATCCCTATCTCAACCTCTTCCGCGGCATTATTCCCCCCATCGGCGGCTTGGACTTCTCCCCCTGGTTGGCCTTCCTCTTGCTGAGTTTTGCCCTACAGGTGGTGGGCCAGTTTGCCTAGTTGCTGGGCCAGCCAGGCGCTGGGCTTTCTCGGGCTCATCCAGTTCTTGCATTTCCCGCCGATAGGTGCCAGCACGCTCGGGGTTGCCGACGGCCATGGGCAGGCCAGTCATTCCCAGATTAAGGTGAGATCGGCAACGAAGCCGGGGAGGACGGGATCCCCTTCTAGGGAGGTGGGCCGCTCTAGAACCTGGACAGGCTGGCCTGGACGGTAGACGTAGGCCCTTTGGCTTTCCGGGTCAATCAGCCAGCCCAGTTGGGAGCCGTTTTCGAGGTACTCCTGCAGCTTGGCCTGCAAAGTGGCCAGGTCATCACTCGGGGAGCGCAGTTCCAAGACAAAGTCTGGACAAAGGGGTGCAAAGCGGCGCCGCTGCTCTGGAGTCAGCTGCTGCCAGCGCTCCCTGGCAACCCAGGCGGCATCGGGAGAGCGAATGGCCCCGTTGGGCAGGGCAAAACCCGTGGAGGAGTCGAATACAAGTCCCAAGTTTGTGCGTCGGTTCCACTGCCAGAGCTGGCCCAGCAGGTCGGCACTGCGAAGTCCGCTCTCACTGCCGACGGGGGCCATGGCCACTAGCTCCCCTTGGGCAGTGCGCTCCAAGCGCAGCTCAGGATTCTGCCGACAGAGCTGTTCAAAAACTTCATCTGTTAGCTCCAGGCTGGGCCGCAAGTTGAGGGAGATCATCCCGTCCCACTGGCGCGAACAGAAGACTGGAGGAGGCGCTGGCGCTATTGTAACTAAACGCGGCGAGGAAGCCAGAGGAAAAGCTGGCAGCTAGGGAACGGCGGGGAAGGCTAAGAAGAAGGCTTGCCTCCTACCCCTGCAAGCCGCTATGCTACCGCCCAGGTTGAGGCATCCTCCGGTGGCAAGTCAGCAACTGCGGGTTTACGTCCCTCCCCATCCCCTCATCAAGCACTGGCTAGCCGTGGCCCGCGATAGGGAGACCCCCATGCCTCTTTTTCGCACGGCTTTGGTGGAGTTAGGCCGCTGGCTGACCTACGAGGCGATGCGGGAGTGGATCCCGACCCAAGCGGTGCAGGTGCAAACTCCTCTGGAAGCTGCGGCAGCAGAAGTTATCGCCCCCAACACGCCGCTAGCCATCGTGCCCATTTTGCGGGCTGGCCTGGCCATGCTGGAAGGCTGTCAGGCCCTCTTGCCCCAAGCACGGATTTTTCATGTGGGCTTGGTGCGGGACGAGGAGACGCTGCAGGTGAGTTGTTACCTCAACCGCCTGCCGGAGCGGATTCCAGATCAGATGCGCATTCTCATCCCTGAGCCAATGTTGGCCACGGGGGGTACCTTGCTGTGGGTTTTGGATGAGCTGAAAAAACGGGGAGCGGATCCCAGCTTGGTAAGGATTGTCAGCGTCTTGGCCGCACCGCCAGGGCTGCAGCGACTGGGATCCCATTACCCAATGGTGCAAGTTTTCTGCGCCATGATCGACGAGCGGCTAAACGACCGGGGGTTTATCCTGCCCGGGCTAGGGGATGCTGGGGATCGCGCTTTTGGCACTTGAGTTCCGTTGCTGCTTGCCCAAGAGGTTCCGATTTGGGGACTGAACAGCCCCGGCGTTGGCAGCGGCCACGGGGATCCCTTGGTGAAGAACCAGAACGGGCGCAACAGCGTGAGTACAGCGAGATTTTTAGCTATTTCGGGGATCTAGCCACCCTAAAGGCAGCCCTTGCCCACCAGGAGGCCCCAGCCAGCCCTTCGCACTGGTATCTCAATCTGGCCTTTTTGCGCTGGATGGAGTGGAAAGTCGTGCTTCCCAGTCCAATTGCGGATAGTCTCTGGAGTGAGGCCGTTGCCTCGGTGGGCCCGGGATCCAGTTCGCTTCCTTTCCCGGCCGTGAGGGGTGGAACAAGTGGTGTTGAGGTGGCTGGAGGAAACCGATCATGGTGAGGAATAAGCAACAAACCGGTGGACAGGCTGCTCCCTGGGGCCTGAGTTCAGTAGTATGCCTGCTGGGTTTGGCGGTGGGCCTGCCTGCCTATGCGCAGCCGCCTATGAATTTGCTCACCGGCGAGCCAACAGTGGCCCAACTCAAGGAAGATGCAGCTCGTTACCTGCAGATGGGCTTTTACACCTTAGCCATCAACGCCTACCGGGCCGCCCTTGAACTAGAAGACAAAGCCCAAGTGCTTCCCAGGGAGCGGGATCCTGACGTGCCCTTTAACCTCGGCTTGATCTACGCCCGCCAAGGCAAGCTGGCAGAGGCGCGAGCCGCCTTCCAACGCTCAGTGGAGGTGGATCCCACTAGCTTTAAGGCCCGCTACCAGTTGGCGCTGGTGGATCTTAAGTTAGGGAACCTGGTGGCGGCCAAGGAGCAGCTTACCCTCTTGGCCCATGCTGCCCGCAGCAACCCCGAAACCTACAGCCACATTCAATCCCTGCTGGCCCCCTTGGAGTCGATCCCTCTGCCTGGCCAACAGACCAACGACCTCTCTTCTCCTCTAGCCGTCGATTCGGAAGCAGGCAAACTTTCGCCCGAACCCGAGAAAAACAAAACAGCTCCTCTGCCGGTAGCAACCCCAGAAAAGCAGTCGGAAGAGGAGAAGCCTCTTTCTGCCCTGCAGCGGCTGCGCCGGGAGGAGAGGGACTAGATCCCTTTCTGTCAGCAAGCGGTTGGGGACAGACAGCTACGGCCTGGGAAGAAGAGCCAGCCATACTCAGAGAGCTGTTGGGACGGCAGCTTTCTCCAGTGTGGCTGATACTTAGGACGGGGTTAAAGCAGCAATAGAATCCCCCTGGCATTGATCCTAGGCCGGCAGGAGGAGCAAAATCTTGGAGTCCTGATCCTCAGACGAGCTTTTTGGCGGCAAAACCAGATCTTGCCATTCCCGGTAGCTGAGGCCAAGCCGAACCATTTCATTGATTTCGTGTCTGTAGCCTTCCAATCTTCTGTGCAATTCAATCATGGACTGGGCAGCCGCTATAACTTGCTATAACTTGATTAGCTCGAGACATCAAACCGAGGATGACTTCTCTCCGAGCGCCAGTGTTCCACGGCATGCGATCCCATAACGTCCATTCTACTCCAACCAAAGATGGGGCAACGAGGGCAAGGATAGCATTCCTAGATTTTAGCGGTATGCTATCAGTCCAGGATTCAATGCTACATGTGTTGAAAATAGCCGTGAGTATATGTTCATCAGACAGCTTATCTATATTTGACTCAGCCGTTACATACTTAAGAATTTCCAAAATGCTTGACAGTCTAACTCCTTGACAGGCACTGTGAAGATATCCTGAAGGATCTTCAAAAAGAAGCTTGACGTACTTCCTAATACGAGGTTTCAGAATCTCCTCGGCCTCAGCCAAGCGCTTAAGAGCTATCTCGTGCTCTTTAAGCTCTAAGTAACACTTAGTCTCTGTAACATAGACTAAAGATAGGATTAAGATGTACTCACGGGACAAAATACAGTTACCTTCATTCCAGTCAGAATCCCAAGCAGCTTGATAATAGTGCTCAGCCTCAAGTAAGGGCTGAATGACCTCGCTCACCAGCCGCCTCCTGCTGGACGAAGAAGACATCTTTAGAGCTATCTCTGCAACTTCAATTGCAGACTTAGTTTTAGCAAAGATCGATCTGTCTATTTTGTTCTTGATTTCAGAGATGGAGGCCTGAAGATTTTGGATCCGTGAATCAATTTGATTAAGCTTGGAGATGACGACTGCAAAGCCTATGGCAGACAAACCCAAGTTAGCTAGACCAAGAGCGGTGTTGAATTAAGTCAAGCCTAAGACGGTATTCAGTGTATTCCCGATAGCGATTAATTTTAGGTTAATTTGTCCCAAATGAATGTTGGCAATAATCCCGTTGACAATGTCCAACCCGGGAATTCATTTACCAATGCTATCTGCAAGTGTCAAGCCTCCAGTTTCTCTCAGCCAGGCTACCACCCGCTTAGAAGCCACTTCTCTCACAACACCGCCTATGCGCTCATAGGTGCCATCTTGCAGGCCTTTCAGGATGGCTTCGGGAATGTCTAGGATGACTTGCTCAGCAAATAAATCAGCAGCTCCTTGTCCTTGGTGCCATCAGACTAGCACAAAGAAAACCTTCTGAAAGTACTTGTACTTAAAGGTTTGCTAAAGCTTGAGGGAGGCCAGTCTCTTTGTTCTCAGTCGTAAAGGCGAGAGCCTATCATGGAAGTCTAGCCTCTCCTTACCGTTAGTCTGCCACTATGTCTGAGCCTTCTGGTCGCTTAGTTTGGAACCATTCCACTCACATCTCTGGCTTGATCCCTGTTTTGGAGTGCTTGACTCGACAACCAGGCATTAAAACTGTAACGCCAGGTGCCTTGTCTTGCGCTCGTGGGCGGATCCCGAAGTTACAGCTGCGGGTTTCTATTCCCATTCGAGGGGGGTACAAGTTAGTTGCCCGCAAGGGCAGCAGCGTGCAAGAGGTCTTTGTGGTTACCGACCTCAGCCAGTCGGAGCTGGAAGCAGCGATTCGCCGCTGTTTAGAGTAGGTTTGAGTTTCTTGACAACGCAGCCCCGCCTTGGGCGCGCTATGTCCCGCGCTAGCGTCAAGCCCGCCCGCATTAGCGCCGTCCTGCCCGGATCCCTGGCGGCAAAGGCAGGCATTCAACCGGGGGAGGCGCTGGTGAGCATCAATGGCGAGCGGCCCCGCGACCTCATTGACTATCGCTTCCTCATTGCCGAGGAATACCTCTGCCTGGAGATCCTGGACAGCCAAGGGATCCCGCGCACGGTTGAGCTGGAAAAAGACGTTGACGAGGATCTGGGGCTGGAGTTTGAGACGGCTTTGTTCGATGGCCTCATCCAATGCAACAACGCCTGCCCCTTTTGCTTTATCGACCAACAGCCCCCTGAGATGCGGGCAACCTTGCATCTCAAAGACGACGACTACCGCCTCAGCTTTCTCTACGGCAGCTACCTCACCCTCACCAACCTGACCGCTCCCGAGTGGGAGCGCATTGCCCGCCTGCGCCTTTCTCCTCTTTATGTGTCGGTACATGCCACCGACCCAGAGCTGCGCAGCCGCCTGCTCAGAAACCCCCGCGCCGGCCTCATCTTGGAGCAGTTGGCCTGGTTTCGCCAACACCGCCTGCAACTGCATGCCCAGGTGGTGGTCTGCCCAGGCTGGAACGATGGGGAGCACCTCACCCGCACGCTCTTGGATCTAGCCGCTTTTCGTCGGCCAGAAGAAGGGATCCCAACCGTCCTCTCGGCGGCAGTGGTGCCAGTGGGGCTGACCCGCTTTCGCCCCCCCAATGATGAGCTGATCCCGGTGGATGCTGCCAAGGCGGCGGAGGTGATCGATCAGGTGGAAGCGCTACAGGCGCAGTTTCGGCAAGAATTGGGATCCACCTTTGCTTGGCTAGCCGATGAGTGGTATCTGCTGGCGGGTCGGGAATTGCCGCCGGAAAAACACTACGAAGATTACCCCCAACTGGGCAATGGGGTGGGATCCCTGCGGCTTTTTCTCAGCCAATTCGAGCAGCTCAAACTGCCGCTGGAGATCCCTGCTCCTCTCAAATTGCTCTGGGTGGTGGGCAATGCGGTGGAGCGAGCCTTCCAGCCTGTGGTGGAGCGGATGAACAGTATCCGCAGGTTGCAGTTACATCTTTTGCCCCTTGCCAGCCAATTCTGGGGACAAACCCTGACGGTAACCGGGCTGCTGACAGGGCAGGACATCCTCAACGCTTTGAAATCGGTTGAGAACCTGGCAAGTTACGACGGCCTGCTTCTGCCCCAGATTACCCTCAAGGATGGGGAGCGCTTCCTAGATGACCTCACCTGGCAAGACCTACAAGCCCAGGCTGGGATCCCGGTGGTGCGGGTGGACGGTGGTCCAGCGGGCTTGCTGGAGGCAGTGCAGCAGCTAGGATCGAGGGCAAGTTTGGACAGGACGCCATGAGGCCATGCAATGGCTGCGGCGAGGCGTGCTCCTGCTGCTCTGGGCGGGGCTAGGGATTCTGGCCATTACAGCCTTGGCCTCTTTCTACGTCGATCTGGCCTGGTTTGCCGAACTAAACGCCCTGCCAGTACTCTGGACACGGGTATTTGCCCGCTGGGGGCTGGGCCTAGGCGCCTTTGTCTTTGCCCTGGCAGTGGTAGGAGTCAACATCCGCGCCTGCTGGCGGGGAACAAACCCAGCCTGGGCCTGGGCCATTGCGTTGGGCCTGAGCGGCTGCTTGGCCTGGTTTCTTTCCCAGCACTGGTTTACGCTGCTGCTTTGGCTGCACCAAGTGCCTGTGGGAGAGTTGGATCCAATCTTTAACCGCGATCTGGGCTTTTTTCTTTTCAGCTTGCCCTTTTGGGAAAAGCTCCAGCACTGGTGCTTCAACCTGGTGCTATTGACCTTGGTTGCCGTTGCTCTCATCTACCTTGTGGAGCTGGGACTCTCGGAACAGCGGCTGACGCTGGCCCTTTCCCTGTTTGCCCAGCGGCACTTGCTCATCCTGGGGGGAGCTCTGTTTTTGCTTCGGGCCTGGGGCCACTGGCTGGAGCGCTACAAGTTACTCTACTCCACCCGCGGCGTGGTTTTTGGAGCCGGTTTTACCGATGTGCACGCCACTTTGCCAGCTACCACTTTGATGAGTGGGGTAGCTTTTCTAACTGCCCTTGGCTTCTGGGCCTTGGCCCGCCAAGGGATCCGCCTCAACCTTCCCTTGTTCAAATCCTGGTGCCCCCCCTGGGCCAGCTCCCTACTGGCGCCAGCTCTGCTGTGGGGAGCCTACCTGGGGTTTGGGTTACTAACTACCCGGCTTTACCCCCACTTGGTGCAGACCTTCTTGGTTACCCCCAACGAGCTGGAGCTGGAACGCCCCTACCTCGAGCACAACATCCGTTTTACCCGCGCCGGCTTTGGCTTAACCCAGGTGGAGGTCAAGCCCTTCCCGGAGGAGGGATCCCTTACCTGGGAGATCCTGCAGCAAAATCAATCTACCCTGAGCAACGTGCGCCTTTGGGATGCGGAGCCCTTGTTGGCCACCTACCGCCAGCTCCAGGAGATCCGCCCCTACTACCAGTTTCCCTATGTGGATGTGGATCGCTACCGCATAGGGGGAGAGCTGCGCCAAGTCATGCATGCAGCACGCGAGCTGGACTTTGCCCAGGTACCCCCCGCGGCCCAAACTTGGGTTAACCGGCGCTTTTTCTACACCCACGGCTATGGCCTCACCCTCAGCCCAGTTAACGTGGTTACTCCGGAGGGGCTGCCAGACTTTTTTCTAGCGGATATCCCACCGCGGATTTCCCCGCGCTACCCGGAGGTAGCGGAGGTGCTGCAGGTGGATCAGCCGGCCCTCTACTACGGCGAGCTAACCACCACCGAGGTGTTTGTCGGCGCAGAGGCAAGAGAGCTAGACTACCCTGCTGCCGACCACTACGTCTACAGCAGCTACCGCGGCACAGGGGGTGTCCCCATTCCTCACCTTTGGCAGCGCTTTCTCTATGCCTGGCACTTCCGGGATCTGCGCATTCTCCTCAGCCGTGAGCTTTCCCCCAACACCCGCTTTCTCTACCGCCGCCAAATCCGCGAGCGGGTGCGCCAGGTGATGCCCTTTTTGCTCTACGACCAGGATCCCTACCTGGTGATTCAAGGCGGTAAGCTCTACTGGTTTTTCGACGCCTACACCACCAGCAGCCACTACCCCTACTCCGAGTACCTGCCTGACTTTCCCTTCAACTACATCCGCAACTCCGTCAAGGCGGTGCTGGATGCCTACAACGGCAGCATCAACTGGTACATAGCTGACCCTCAGGATCCTCTCATCCAAACCTACGCCCGCATCTACCCCACGCTGTTCAAGCCCCTGGAGGCCATGCCGGAGCCGCTGCGGCAGCACCTCCGCTACCCCCAGGATCTCTTCCGGCTGCAGGCCCAGCAATTTGCCACCTACCACATGACGGATCCCCGCCTTTTCTACAACCGGGAAGATCAGTGGCAGATCCCCAACCAATTCCGCAGAGGGCGGCGCCTCCCCATGCAGCCCCAGTACCTCATCCTCACCTTGCCGGAGGAGCGGCAGAAGGGATCCCCCAACGAACCTGAGTTCGTCTTGCTCTCTCCCTTCACCCCCCTCAACAAGCAAAACATGGTGGCTTGGATGGCCGCCCGCTGCGATGGGGAAAACTACGGCAAGTTGCTGGTGTACGAGTTTTCCAAGCAGCGTCTCATCTACGGCCCGGAGCAGGTGGAGGCGCGGGTGAACCAGGATCCCGCCATTTCCGAGCAAATTGCCCTCTGGAACGAGCACGGGTCGCGGGTCACCCTAGGTACCCTGCTGGTTATCCCCATCGAGACCTCCCTTCTCTATGTCCAGCCTCTCTACCTGGAGGCGGAACAGAGCCGCCTGCCTCAGCTTACCCGGGTCATCGCCGCCTACGAAGACCGGGTGGTCATGGAGCCAACCCTCGCCCAGGCTCTAGAAGCCCTCTTCTCCCCCACTCTCCGCTGAGCCAGGATTTGCTGAGGGAGAGTTGACAGAACTTAACGGTTGGATTAAGGTTAGGTTGTCCATCTTCGCACTTCCACAGGGAAGTTAGGCTTTATGACCACTGTTCTCCAACGTCGCTCAGCTAGCAACGTGTGGGAGCAGTTCTGCGAGTGGGTG